>JAFTZH010000003.1 GCA_017464565.1 Clostridia bacterium | reverse complement strand
GACCCGTTCGTGGTAACTTCCGCGGCAGCTTGACAGGAGGTAAAGATATGAAAAAAATTTACGTTAATCCGCAGGCAGTAATAGATACCGATATAGCGGATATCATAACCGTGTCTCCCTTTACCGTTCTTGATGAAGGCGACGGAGATATCAAAAAGTGGAGCGAAATGAAATAATCGTTTTGTAATTATGCGGGGGAGGGACTTTTTGCAAAAAGTCCCTCCCCCGCACCCCCGCCTCAAAAAACTTTAAACGTTTTGGTATGACTTAAAATTTATCTTTCGCTTTCTATATAAAATTCTCAGAAAGCAAAGCTTAAAACTATATCATACCCAATGCTTTATGGTTTTTTGAAGATGGGTTAAGGGGAGAAAATTTTTCAAAATGTTCTCCCATTATAATCTAATATGGAGCCGTCGTTTTTACTCTATTCCCATTCCACCGTTTTTGCGGCGTGTGTGGAGTATATTCCGACCGATGAGCATTTCTGTCCGAAAAGACGCTCGACGGCTATTTTATAGTAAGACAGCTGCTCCGAATGGCGCGCGTACATCTTCTTTTTGAGAAGAGACGAATCGTTCCGCTCGGCGGGGGAGAGACGGTCGGTCTTATAGTCGTAAAGGCAAAGCTCGCCTCTCTCGTCTATAACGATGATATCTATTACGCCCTGAACGGCTAAAGGCTCGTCGCATACGTTCTCTATAAATTCGTTATCCTTTGAGAACATAGACGCGGGGAGCAGAATGTTAAATCTTTGCTCGCGCACGATTTTTTTCGCGCCTTTTATCTTGGAGAAAAGCTCGCTCGCAAAAAATCGTTTGAGGTCGTCTGTAAATACCGCCTCCGCGGCGTAAGACGGAAGAAACCGCTTCTCAATGAGACGCGCAAGCTCCTCTTCGGCTCCGTGCTTTTCGGCATAGGCAAAATCGCAGAATTGAAAGAAAAGGTGCGTAAGTGTTCCGCGCTCGGAAGGGGTGAACTTGTGAGACGAGTCGTTGAGAAAGACGCTCGGAACGGCGGTTTTTTTATCCACATCGTAAGTGAGCATGTCGGTTTCGTCGTCCAGCAGGTCGTCTGAAAGCCGTGATACCGATATTTTGGCGGGTATACGAGAGGCCTGCGTGAAGGGATATTTAAAGGAAAGCTTTTCCAAAAGCTCGGCAGAGGGCTTGACTCTTTCGGCGTGAGTTTCCTCCTCTTTGCGTATATTTTCTTCGGGAGAGGATAACTTTCGAGCGATTGGAATACTTACGGTGTCGGCGTGTACGAATGAGATATCGCATATTCCGCCGATATCCGCGCCCGCGAGAGCTGTAAGTATCCATTCAAGATATGATTTGCATTTTAGGAGGCTGTATTTGTCAGAAAATTTATCCCTCTCTGCCGCTTCTTCAAGCAGTCTGTCCTTGGATTTTGACGAGTTGCCCGTTACGAACAGATATTCCCGCGCTCTCGTCAGAGCGACGTAAAGCACTCTCATTTCCTCCTCGGTACGGTTAGCGGTTATTTTTGAAGCTATCGCGTCCCGCATAGGCGTGTTTATTCTCGCGAATCCCGTTTCGTCGGCTATCTTCATAGCGACTCCCGCCGTGTATTCAAACAGCATACTCTCCTTGAATTCACTGCGGTTGAACTCGCCCGACGTACCGCACAGGAAGCAGACGGGAAACTCAAGACCCTTCGAGTGATGAATAGTCATTATAGAGACCTTGCCCGACGCGGAGTCGGACGAGGCGGTATCGAACTGCTTTCCTTCCGCTATGAGCTTGTTGACGTACTCTATAAAATTGTAAAGACCCTTGAAGGCGCCCGACTCAAATCTTCTCGCGTATTCGTAAAGCTGTATGAGGTTTTCAGAGCTTGCGAGTCCGAGAACCGAGAATTGCTTTGACGAGTATATGGTCTTTATGAGCTTGTCAACGGGCATTGAGAGCGATTCGGCTCTCCAATCCGTAAGGACTTCGAGAAAATCTTTGCATTTTTTTCCGAGAGCGCCGTCCTCATTCTGCGAATACAGTTCTACCGCGTCGTAAAGAGAAAAAGCGGGCTCACAGCTTTTTCGAAGTATTACCAGCTCGTCGAGTGAAAAATCAAACAAGGGCGAGTGTAGGGTTCCCGCAAGATATACGTCTCTGTGCGGATTGTCTACCGAGTTGAGCACCGAGAGAACGAGAAGGACGTCGGGACTTTCAAAATACTTGCTTTCGGCGTCTCCCGACGCTTCTATCCCCGCCTCCTTGAAGGCTTGCTTCAGATAGGGCTTCATAGTTGACGAGCGGAGCAGAACGGCAACGTCCTCGGGAAGAATTCTGCTTCCGTCGGCCTTTTTGCCGTTTGCGAGAAGCTCGGATATTTTTGACGCCACGTATCGCGCTTCGCACAGCTTGTTATTCGCCGCGTTAGATACGTAGTCGGAGTCCTCGTCCTCGGGAGGAACCACGACCGATACCGACACCTTTGGAGATACGTAATCGGGCGAGGGGAGGGCTTTTGAGAAAATAAGCTCGTCGTCCTCGCTGTATACCGAGCTGTCGGTGCATTTTCCAAACAGATAGGAGCAGACGGTGTTGGTGAATTTTACGATATTCTCGTCGCATCTGAAATTATTGGACATAAATATCGCTTGGCTGTCAAAGCTTCCGCGCGCTTCGCTTTCGTGCTGTGGGAAGGACTCGCGGTATTCCGCGAATACGTCCGGCTCGGCTCCTCGGAAGCTGTAAATGCTTTGCTTTATATCCCCGACCATAAATCTGTTGCGTCCGTTGGATATCGCCGAGAAAATCATATCCTGAACCCTGTCTACGTCCTGATATTCGTCTATGTATATATCGGTGAATTTGCGTGAAAGATTTTTCGCGGTCTCGGTGGGCGTACCGTTCGGATATACGAGAAGCTTCAGCGCGTATCTTCGTATATCGTTGAAATCACATATTCCGCGGCGGAGCTTTTCCGCGGTGAGCTTTTGTTCAAACTCCGAGATAAGTTCGTATATCTTCAGCGTTATGCGTCCCGTTTCCTTCATAGCGGTCGATATGTTTTTCGGGCTGAGCGCGAAGGATTTTGAGCATAGCTCTCTTAACGCCTTGGTGATATCGCTCCGCTTGTCCTTAAGCATTTTAGACGTTTCGGAAATCGACAGTCTGTGCGGGGTTTTGAGCTTCAGAGGCTCATAGGACAAAAACAGGTCTCTGGTCTCCTCGTAAGTCGAGGAAAAGATACGCTCCAGCAGCTCTAAACAAAAATCGAGATCGTAAGAAAAGGCACGGTAATAACAATCATATATATCCTGACATATCGAAAGCTGCGGGATAAGGTCGTTAAGAACCTCGATAAAATGCGTTACCGCATCTTCGGCATTCCAACGTATTATCGTTCCGAAGGAGCTTTCAAAGAAGTCTTTATCAGCCTCGGATATACACTTCTCCCCGCAAAATTTCAGAAAATCTATTCCCTCGGGATAGGAGGATACGTGAGAGTATAGATTTAAAAACACCTCCGTTAGTCTTGACGCGCTTCTTACGTTTGAAAATGATTCTGCGATACGCGGAAAATCCTCGGTTTCGTCGTAAAATCTGTTTACGGTATCCTCCATTATTTCCTTAGCTAAAAGCTCGCTTTCTGCCGTGTCGGCGATTCTGAAGGAAGGCGGAAGACCGAGAGAGGAAAAGTTTTCTCGGATAAGGTCGAGATAGAAGGAGTCTATCGTGCATATTTTCGCGCTTGATATCTTTACGAGCTGGGACGACAGATGCTTGTTCGTTGGGTCTTTGGCAACGGCGTCGGAGACTGCCGAAAATATTCTTTGCTTAAGCTCAGCCGCCGCGGCGCGTGTAAAGGTAACGACGAGTATTTCGGAGATATCGGCGGGATTTTCCTTGTCGGTGAGCGATCGGATTATCCTTTCGGTCAGCGTCGCCGTTTTTCCCGAGCCCGCCGCCGCGGAAATCAAAAGATTTTTATTTCTTATTGAGATAGCGGCACTCTGGGCGTCCGTCCATTCTCTTGGCATAGCTTTTCCTTTCCCGCGGAAGGTGTAATCCGCGTTTTAAGCGTTTTGCGTTATTTTGCATACGGGCTTCATCTCGCAGTAGTCGCAAGGTGAGCTTCCTTTGTAAACGAGAGGGCAGGCGTCAGCCTTTCCGCTCTTCATATCCTCGGCTATCTCGGTTATCGTTTCCTTAATATCGGCGCTTATCTGCGCGAATTTTACTATCGGCGTCAGCGCCTTTCCCGACAGATCTCCGTTTTTGTTGTGCTTGATACCAGCGAGAAATTCGGGAGACAATTCGTTGTTCATAGCGTTAAGTATCTCTTTGTCGTAAAGGAGCAGACCGCTTCTGACGAAGGATTTTTTCGCTTGTCTGAGTACCTCTTTCGTATCGGTATAATCGCCAAGCTCTATCGTGGGGATATTAGACGACAGATAGAGTACTCCCGCGGGAATGGGGCAATCCTTTTGCTTGAAAAAATCCATAGCGCCTTTTGAGCAAAGAGTAAACAGATATATGAGCATCTGGGTATTGAGACCGAGCTGAAGGTCTTCTATTGAGAAATCCTTGGTTCCCGTTTTATAATCAACTATGCGGACGTAAAGCCTCTCGTCCCGCTTGAAAAGGTCGACGCGGTCGACAATACCCGACATAGTTACCTTTGTTCCGTCTTTGAGGGTAAATTCAAGGGGCGGGGGAGAGTTGTCCTTGCCGCCTATTTTCAGCTCGAAATGGCTTGGAACGAACAGCGAGTGGGAAAACTCCTCGATAATATTTTCGGCAAGGAGCAGCGATAGGTTCCGAAGTCTCGCGTATAGGTGCGCCGCGCGTCCCGATTTTCTTTCGTAGGCGGGACATACCGCCCCGATATATTCGTCAACCACGGCGTTGGTCATTTTGAGAAGCTCGCCGTGCTCTACGGGCTTTATTCCGTTTTCATCCACCAGCTTTTTTATCAGATTTTCAAGTATGAAATGTATAAAGCTTCCCACGTCGGAGGCCCTGAATTCGGCGCGCTTTTCCTCTCGCAGACCGAGGACGTAAGAGCAGTAGTATGAGAAATTGCATTTTACGTATTTTTCAAGCCTTGATTGGCTCAGTCTCATGGTTTGCGGGAAGATATTCTCGATAATTTCGGGGGAGACCCGTCTCTTTGAGACCGAAAGCTCGAGGGGGGATATATCGTTATTAAGATAGGAAAATTCATCGGAGAGTGCCGTAAGAGCGCCGCAAAGCGTCTCACGCTCAATATCGCCCTTCTGCGTGAAAACGCGCGCAGAGGCGGATAGAGGAGAGCAGGTAAGATATCCGATATCGTTTTCGTCAAAACGGTGCTCGGTGAGATACGGCAGCAGTTTTTTCGCACGCGCGTAGGGAAGCGATGGCTGTACTCCGCGTCCGTCGGTTTCTGCCGACGAGGTAATCAACACGAGCTTGTCCGAGGGGAGCGAAAAGGTCTTTTTGACGAACAGCAGCTCGTCCGAGACCTTGGTATCGCTTGTGGAAAGCTCGAGCCCAAGTTCTGAAAGCACGTTCTTTTCGGAGGAGCTTAAAACTCCCGCGTCCGATATATTCTTCGGGAATTCTCCCTCGCGCAATCCAAGAACTATGACGCACCTCGGATTGTCGGCTCTTATGGTAGACGCGGAGCCTATCGTTACCTCGTCCACCGAGGTGGGTATCGTTCCTATTTCAGTAGTGTCGAAAACGAGCTTTAACGCTTTGGCAAGCTCCGCCGTGTCAAGCTCGTCCTCTCCGAGCGTTTCAGAGAGCAGAGCGAGAGCTTCAAGCGTTATTCCGTAAAGAGCGGAATACTCCTCCGCTTCCTTGATATTTCCGCGCGCCGAGGCTCTTGCGGCAAGCTCTGAAAGCTTTTTTTCTATATTACATTCAACGAGATATTCGTATATTGCGCGGCACGACTCTGCGGCGTTTTCCGCCGCGTCGAGCTTTGTAAAAAGCGGAATCAGGCGGGAGCAGAGATACTCTCTCACCTCGTTTGCCGCCGTAAGTATTCTTTTTCCTCTTTCGCTCATATCCGAGGAATATCCGTCGGGATTCATAGTCCAGGGACCGTCGGTAAAGGACGCGCCTTTGATATTCCATACGCCTACGTAGGTTTCAAACATATCCACGGAGCTTTGAGGGATATCGTAAAGATAGGTTTTTAAGTGTGATATAACGTCGGACGCTCTCCAGCCTCCGTTCTTTACGCGGAGAGCGGAAAGAAGAAATTTTACCGAGGGCTTTGAGCACAGGTCGCTCTTTTCCGAGAAGAAGAAGGGAATTCGGTTGCGCTCGAAGGCGGGTTCTATTATGCCTCTGTATTTTTCGGCGTCCCGCGTAATCACCACTATATCGCGGCATCTGAAGCCGCGGCGCATAAGCTCCAGCGACCATCTTGCTGCCGCTTCCGCTTCGGCGTAGGGAGAAGCGCAGGTCTCAAGGACCACCGATGAGTCGTCTGCCTCCGCGCCGTTTGAGGGAGTCTTTGCGATATTCCATAGCTCACGCGAAAGCTTTGCGAGAGCGGGGAATTTTGCGCGTTTGTTTTCTTTGAGTATTTCGGTATAATATCCGCCGCACCTTTCGGCGTTCTCTATAAGCTTGCTTTCGGAATCTGAAATGCTCGCGGTATAAATAGCGTTATATCTCGGTTCTGTCAGGGGAATGGCAACGGTTGCGTTTTTCGCCTGCTTGAATATTTTTTCTATTATTTTATGCTCGGGTGAGGTGAAGGAGGTAAAAGAGTCAACGTAGACGTTGCTTCCCTCAAAAAAATTATGCTCACCGAGTATGGCGTGAAGCTTTGAGAGGTTGTCAGCCGAGTCGCTGAAGCTTTGAGCCACGGCGGCTTCAAAGGAGGCGTATATCAAGGACAGGTCGCGGAGCTTTCCGTAAAGCTCGCCGGTTTCGTCAAGCTTTTCCGACACTCTTTCGAGGTCGGCGGAAGATATTCCGTTAGCCTTGAATTCGAGCACCGCCTTTAGCATAAATTCTTCAAGAGAGGCGTCGTTTCCGGCAGAGAAGGAATAATGCTCGAGCATTGGGGAAAGCTCGCTCAGGTTCTTCCACATAAGGAGATATTTCGCGGGCTTGGTTATATAGTTGTATTCAAGACCGCCGTATTCCCGGCACACTCTGTTGTAGAGTCTTGAAAAGCTCAAAACCTCTATTCCGAGCTGCGCGGAGGGAGGAAGCTTTTCAAGCACGAGGCGCTCGCTCGCGACGGCGTGCTGCTCGGGTACGATAAGAAAGGAGTGCGTTCCGTTCTGCGCGTCGATGGCGAGCAGCTCGGTGATTCTATGCGTTTTTCCGTATCCCGATTCTCCGTATATAAAACGTATCATACGTCTCCTTTCCCGCTTTGCGGAAGCGTTAATATATATAAGTGATTTTTTCTGCGTGTTTTTTTAATATCTGTCTTTTAAAGGTGAAAAAATAATGCCTTTTTATTATGAGAATATTGTCGCCTTCCTCTCTCATAGCTATAAAAAGCTTTTTGCTTCCCGATATGCCTTTTGAGGAGAAGAAATAAGGGGAGACGATGACGACCGTGTTTTCGCCGTCTTTCGCAATATCGCGCGCCATTCCCGCAAAATAAGAGCTTTCGCTAAAAGCTCGTCCCTTTTGAGGAAAGAGGACGGTAATATTTTTTCCGCGAGTAAGTCCGCTCATTTTCTTTTTCAGCCTTCTGTTTCCGAAAAACGCGACGACGAGCGCCGTGTATCCGACGATAAAGGTGAATGGGAGAGAGACGACGAAGAAGGACGCGGCAAGCACGAAAATCGTTCCCGATTGAAGAACGGTCAGAATATAAGCGAGTATTTTGAGCGTGGTGGAGATAAAGGTATATCTTTTGACGAAGGCTATCATCTTTCTGTAAAGACGGAATACCGAGGTGCTCGATATGAGACCGAGAAGATAGGAGGTATAGCTTCTCTTGGAATAAAGTCTGGAGTGCAGGGATTGATTGTCGAACGCGGAGCGAACGTCGTCGTGTCCGCCTCTTATAGCTTTTTTCTGCTGTATATCCTCCAGCTCGAATTTCAGCGCGTCCACCTCGCGCCGCAGTCTTTTGTTTTCTTCCGACAGTTCTTTTATTTTCTGCTTGTCCGAAATATCCGCATCTTTTTTAGAAGGCATATAAATATCCTCGGCAATCGTAATATACTTTAACATATTATATCAAATTATCGAAAAAAAAACAACGGGTATTTATATTTTACAGCCGTATATTCACTATTATATAGAAAAATACGCGGTATTTCAGGTATAATTTTATAATTCGTCAAAAAACGTTCACATATGACCGTTATAATATAATCGTAGTTGGGCGTATCTCTTAAAAAATGCTTTTGATTGACCGATTATATAAAGCCGCGCGGGCGCGGTACTTGATATCGCGAGGCGCGCGGCGTCAAAAAGCTATGCGGCGGCGCCGCTTGAATAAATACTTATTGGTTTTGAAAGGACGGGCATACTATGGAAGATGAAAGAATCAACCCCGAAAATTTTGACCGAGACGATATAAAATCATCGTATGAAGGAGAAAAAAACAATGATAATCAAGCTTATAAAAACGGCGGGCAAGGCGAAGAAAAAATGCGCGAAAGCATTGAAGGGCAAGAAAAAAATAGTCGTGAAGAGGCTGAAGAAGGAAGAGAAGCTTTTTCGTGCCAAGCGGAAAATAATGAAGAAAAAAGCCAAAGCTTTGAAGCAGAAGCAAAAATATCTGATGAAGGCGTAAGAAACGCTTCGGCGCAATATTTTACCGAATACGGAGTATCTTCACGCAGTATCTCCGACGAAGAAAACCGTGCGAAAACTGTAAATACGGGCAAAAAGTCCCCGAAGCATCTGTTCACTGCCGTCGCGGCCGTATGCGTGCTTCTCTCGCTTGTGCTCGGAGCGATGGCGGGCGTCGGAGTTTATCACTTCATCGGAAAAGACGACGGTGTGATACAAGATACCGGCGGTGTTCCTGCCTACGAGGGCGAGGAGGGTGTCGTTACGATAATCAAGAACAACGGTTCGGTGAAGATAAATAAAACGACGTATTCGGAGGACAAGGAAGCGCTCACCGTGGTGGGCGTCGTGGAAAAAGCGGCGGCGTCGGTGGTCGAGGTCTCCACTCTCACAAGCTCAAATTACGGTCAGTACGTATCGAGCGGAGCGGGAAGCGGAGTTATAATAGCCGTCGGCGGAGGATATTCTTATATCGTTACCAACTATCACGTCGTTGGAGGCTCCGATTCAATTACCGTGCGCCTTACCGACAAGAGAGAATTTACGGCTGAATATATAGACGGAGACGACGGTATGGATATTGCCGTTATCAAAATTGCCGTTACTGAAAATATCGTGGCGGCAGAGATAGGCTCAAGTTCCTCTCTGCGCGTAGGAGAAGGGGTAGTGGCGATAGGCAATCCTCTCGGAGAGCTTGGAGGAACGGTTACCGACGGTATAATAAGCGCGCTTGACAGAGAGATAACGATAGACGGAGTTACTATGACTCTGCTCCAGACCAACGCGGCTGTGAACCCCGGAAACTCGGGGGGCGGGCTTTTCAATATGGCGGGTGAGCTTATCGGCATCGTCAACGCCAAGGAGTCCGCGGAGGGTATCGAGGGACTCGGCTTCGCTATTCCGATAGATACCGTGTACGAGGATATAGTGGACGTTATCGAGGACGGATATATCCACGGAAGGATAACCTTCGGCTTTGAGGCGGCTTATCTCGGACAGTTTGACGCTTACAGGTATTTCGGAAGCTCCTACGCGGGAATATACGTTATCAACGCCGCAAGCAGTGATTTCAAGCAGGGCGACAGGATAACCGAGGTGAACTCGGTATCGGTTCTGAGCGAGTCGGAGCTTCTTGCCGCTTTGCAGAACGTAAAAATCGGAGACAGCGTTTCGTTCCGAGTCGTAAGAGGCGGCTCTGCTATGCAGGTGAACGTTACGGCGAAGGAATATATCCCGTCGGGCGTTGTAGCCGAGGCTCAATAATTAAGTTTTGAGGGCTGCGGCGCAAAGCTGCGGCCCTTTTGTCAAAAATACTTGAAAACGCGAAAAAAAAGTGTATAATAATAAGTAAATTCTGGCAGTCGGATTTTAGGCGGGTTCAACCTATTGGGAGCGGCTGCGGAAGGAGAAGATATGTATAATATTCTTGTCGTTGACGACGAATCGAGGATAAGGTCGATAATAAAAAAATACGCCGAGTTTGAGGGACATACCGTGGTTGAGGCGGCTGACGGTATGGAAGCGGTCTATCTCTGCCGTAACAATAATTTCGATATAATCATTATGGATATTATGATGCCGGAGCTCGACGGCTTTTCCGCTTGCAGACAGATAAGAAAGACGAGCTCCACTCCAATAATAATGCTTTCGGCGCGCGGGGAAGAGTACGACAAGATAAACGGCTTTGAGCTTGGTATTGACGATTACGTGGTAAAGCCGTTCTCGCCCAAGGAGCTTATGCTTCGCGTCGAGGCGATAATGAAACGCGTAAAAAACGTCTCTCCCGACAAAAAGCAGGATAATCTCGTTATAGATATCGACGGAGGCGGTCTGCGCGCAGACGTTACCGCGAGAATAGTCTACGTTGACGGCGAGCGGGTTGAGATGTCCCCGAAGGAGTACGATTTGTTCTTTTATATGTGTCTGAACAGAAACGTCGCTCTTTCAAGAGAAAAGCTGATAAGCGAGGTGTGGGGCTACGATTTTTACGGAGACGTGAGAACGCTCGATACTCATATAAAGCTTTTGCGGAAGAGTCTCGGACGATACGCCGATTATATAGTTACTCTCCGAGGCGTCGGATATCGCTTTGAGGCGTAACGCGTATTGGCTGATATGAATAAAACTAAAGAAAATAAGAGGCACGCGCGTCTCGGTATAAAATGGAAAATGTTTGCCATTCTGGCGGCGTTTATCATCGTGGCTCTCGCGGTAATATGGTTTTTTCAGGTCAAGATGCTTAATTATTTCTACCTTAAGACCAAATTTGCCGAGCTTGAGACATCGATATCAAAAATAGAGACCTATCTCGGCGAGGACGAGGAGACCTTAAAAAACACCGTTTTTGAATGTGCCATAGAATATTATTCATCGATATACGTTCTTGAGGTCAGACAGGGCTACGCCACCGTTATGGTTGAGGCGGAGGGCACGGCGGACACGCTGATGCCGATAATATCGGATAAGGACGTCATAAGGCTTTGCAATCTTGCTTATGAGAACGGTGGAACCTATATCGCTACGATTTCCTCCTCAAAGGCTCCCGGCTTTCAGAAATCCGAAATGTTCGGCGAGAAACCCGAGGACGCGATAGAGGACGCTATGAAAAAAGCCAAGGCGGGAGCGGTTTCCGCCGTACACGTAAAAATAGTGAGCGGCGAGGACTCGGATTATCTTATAATACAAAATTCCGACCTGACACCCGTGCAGGCTACGGTAAAAACTCTGCAGCGGCAGTTTTTGTGGATAGGAATTATATTGCTTCTCCTCGCGTTGCTTTTGGCGGTGCTTTTATCGAAATTTATCACCAAGCCGATAATAAAGATAAACGACGCGGCGAAGGCTTTGGCACGCGGAAAGTACGATGCCGACTTCGGCGTGAAGGGATACCGCGAGATAGGAGAGCTGTCGGACACACTGAATATGGCGTCGCGCGAGCTTTCAAAGACCGACAGACTTCAAAAGGAGCTTATAGCCAACGTGTCGCACGACCTGCGTACCCCGCTTACTATGATAAAGGGATACGGAGAGGTAATGCGTGATATTCCGGGGGAGAATACCCCGGAGAACGTGCAGGTTATCATAGACGAGACCGCAAGGCTTTCGGAGCTTGTCAACGATATGCTTGATATTTCAAGGATACAATCGGGCGCGAGAGTTCCCGCGCTTCAGGTGTTCTGTCTTACCGGCGTAATAAGGGACACTATGGCAAGATACGAAAAGCTCGTAACGAAGGACGGCTACAAGATAGATTTTTACGCGGACGAGAACGTTTACGTAAACGCCGATCCATCAATGATTCTTCAGGTAGTATATAATCTTATAAATAACGCGGTGAACTATACGGGAGCAGATAAATACGTATGCGTCAGACAGGTAAAGATTGGAAACAAAGTGAGGATAAGCGTTTCCGATACGGGCGAGGGAATAGCCTCGGAGCAGATACCGCTTATCTGGGACAGATATTACAAGATAGACAAGGTACACAAAAGAGCCGCTGTGGGAACGGGACTCGGGCTTTCGATAGTTAAGGGAATATTTGAGCTTCACGGTGCCGCCTACGGAGTAGACAGCAAGCTTGGCAAGGGCTCTGCCTTCTGGTTTGAACTCGACTGTGCCTTCACCGAGGCGGAAGAAAGGCAAAACGGCTGATGAATGAAAGGTTTGATAACGGGATACTGACGGCGTTGAGGTGTCCCTGCTGTAATTCTGAAATGACGCTTGAAAACGACGGGAAAAGTCTGAAATGCTCTGCTCCCAAAAGGCATTGCTTCGATTTTGCTTCGAGCGGTTACGTCAATATCTCCTCGTCGCACGGCAGCGGGGATTCAAAGGAAGCTGTTCGTTCAAGAACGCGCTTTCTTGATTCGGGACACTATAAGCCTATATCCGACGCTATGCGCGGTATTCTCTCCCGCTGTGTTCCGCAAGGCGGACTTATAGTTGACGCGGGGTGCGGGGAGGGATATTATTCCTGCCGCGTCTCCGGCGCAGGATATTCGGTATGCGGATTTGATCTCTCAAAGGTCGCCGCCGACCAAGCGGCTAAAAGAGCGAGGCGTGAGGGACTCTCGAATACTCTTTTCGGTGTCGCGAGCGTGTTTGAGCTTCCTATGGCGGACTCGTCCGCCGACGCGGTGATGAATATTTTCGCTCCCTGCGCCGAGAGGGAATATTGCAGAATATTGAAGGACGGCGGTATACTTGCCGTGGCTTACGCGGGACCCGAGCATCTTATGGGACTTAAGAAAAAGCTGTACGACAGGGTATATACCAACGAGGAACGCTCGGATATGCCGAAGGATATGAAGCTTCTTGAGGAGATACGGGTGAGGTACGATATAACTCTTTCGGGGGCGGAACAGATAACGGATCTTTTCGCTATGACTCCGTATTATTGGAGAACGTCGCAAAGCGACAAGGACAAGCTTTTGGGGCTTGACAGCTTAACGACCGAGGCAGACGTAATTATAGCGGTATATAAAAAATAAAAATAAATTGGAGAGACGGTATGAGAATTTCACTTGTAATACCTATGTACAACGAAAGTAAGATAATCGAGGAGACTGCAAAAACGGTAGACGCATATATGAGAGAAAAATTTGACGATTATCAGGTCATATTTTTTGACGACGGCTCCTTGGATAACAGCGCAGAGCTTGTAGAGTCGCTTTGCCTTCCTTCCGTAAAGGTGAGCGGATACGGAGGAAACAGAGGAAAGGGAGCGGCGGTAAGGCACGCTATGCTTGAGGCTGACGGAGACGTTATAATGTTTACCGACGCCGATCTTGCTTACGGCACGGGAGTTATAGGTGAGATATACGATATTTTCTCAAAGAATCCGGCTGCGGATATCGTGATTGGCTCGAGAAATCTTCATAAGGACGGATACGAGGGATATACGTTTTTGCGTAAATTTATGTCAAAGACCTATATCAAGGTATTGTGCTTTATAGGTCATTTCAAGCTTTCGGACTCGCAGTGCGGCTGTAAGGCGTTCTCGGGCAAGGCGGCAAAGGATATCTTCGGAAGATGCGAGGTGGACGGATTCGCGTTTGATTTTGAGGCTATACTTTGGGCGGAGCGACTCGGATATAAGATACGTGAGATGCCCGTAAAGATAATAAATCACAGGGAATCCAAGGTGAGCGTTTTCAAGGATACCGTCAAAATGCTTTCCGACCTTTTGAAAATAAAAAAACAGGTAAAGAA
The DNA here is from genome assembly GCA_017464565.1 of Clostridia bacterium. Taxonomy (GTDB): domain Bacteria; phylum Bacillota; class Clostridia; order Oscillospirales; family CAG-272; genus HGM12713. The sequence continues at coordinate 27,451 of JAFTZH010000003.1, read as the reverse complement.
AAAAGCGAAAGCAGAGAATAAATAACATAAAACGAAAAATGACGAAAAGCGGGAGCATAGCTCCCGCTTTTTTTACGCGGAGCGTATATTTTACGCCGAACGTCAGCAGAATATAAATTAAAAAGCTTGGGAGAATCGGGTTATGAATGCTGCTGCGTTAAAAATGTCGCTCGTAAAGGGATTCGGTGTCGGAAGGTCCGCCGTTATGGGAAGACTGAAAAAATTGAGGCTTTCGGGTGCTGATGAATTCAGGGCGGACGGCGAGAGTGAATGGTCGGTGTTTTCGAGAGTCGTCGGAATAGCCGTATCGCGCGTTGAAGAGGCGTACGAATATCTTGAGGGGACGGCGGACGAGGAGCTTTGTACGCTTCTTTGCAATATGCTCGAGCTTCTCCGTAAAAGAGAATTTTTGTCAGAAATGCGCGGTATGCTCGAAAAGGGCTACGGCGTGCTTTCAGCGGCGGAAATAATGAGCGTGAGAGAAAACACTTCCGCTTTGCGCGAGATGAGTATTCTTTTTGAGGAAATTTTAGGAGGCTTTCTCAAAGTTTCCTGCGGGCTTGAAAGCGGAGAAATAGCCTTTTACGACCGAGAGATTGACGTTACTGCTTTTCTCGCTATATGCAGGGACGGAGTATCGGGAATAGTATGCGTCGGAGAAGAGAGGTGTCCGTCGGCAAGGCTTGCGGAGATCCTTAAAATTCCCGCGCTTTTCGTATCCAAGGAGGATATTGAGGCTTGCGCGGAGGGAGCGAGTGCGGTTCTTTTTCCGGATAAGGATACGCTTTACGTGTCTCCCGAGATAAGCGTGCTCGATGAATTTAGGGCAAGATTCGGAGAGGAGTTATCATACGAAAGCGGCGTTCTCGGAGACGATATTGCGCATCTTGGAAGGGCGGAGATATATTCGGTAAGGGATATTTTATCTTCGAAAACGTACGGTACCGCGGTTGAACCTATTGGTAACGGGGAGTGCGGAGAGGAAAAATTTTTCGATATATACAGAAGGCTCGCCGAGGACTCGGAAAAGGGGGAGCTTACCGTATGTATCGGCAGAAACAGCAGGGGAGAGAATTACGGCGATTTCCTTTCGGAACAGCTTCGGGCGGTGTGCCGTGCTGCCGTATACGGAAAAATATCGGTGGCTTTTTCGGTTATATCCTACGAGGATTACAGAGAGCATCGAAAGCGCTTTTTGGAGGTTTGCCGCGAGCTTATTGCAGAGAACCGAGAGTTTGACGACTGCGTTATGCAGGGTGCGCTTATTGACAGGATAGAGGGGGCTCTTCTGGCTGACGAGATATGCGAGAGTGCGGATTTCGCCGTGGTCGATACCCGATATATGATAGATATTCGGAAGGATGAAAGGTTATTGAGCGCCGATATGAACAAAATATACGGACGTATGCTTTCTTACGTGCTTGACGGTATATCGGAAAAACTCTCGGATATACGTGTCTTTGAAACCGACGGCGAGGGGGGTGTATCGGAGGATATATTGATTAATGAAAAAACGAGCTTTGAAAAAATATATATTATAGAATCGGCTAAAAAATAAAAATAAAAAATTCGCAAAACTATTGACAAAGAAAAAAAGTGTGGTATAATGTATAAGTACGCAAAAAGCGTATTTTGCGGCGTTAGCTCAGCTGGATAGAGTGTTTGGCTACGAACCAAAAGGTCGGGGGTTCGAATCCCTTACGCCGTGCCAAAAATCGGCAAGCTTCAATTGAAGCTTGTCGATTTTTACTTTTCACTATTCTCCTGCGAAACTTATCTATTTGACAAATACGAAGAACGACAAAATTCAACAGAATTTTGTCGTTCTTTTCATTTACCCTTTACGCCTCGTATACCTTAACTCCCGCGTCCCGTATGCTTTCTATTTCTTTCGGGTCGTCGGATTTTGAGGTTACTACTATATCGACGTCGGATATAGGACACACTCTTGAGAAGGTGTTTCGTCCTATCTTTGAGCTGTCGGCGGCGACGATAACGCAGTCCGAACAGCTTATCATTTTTCTTATCAGGTCGGATTCGCTGGAGTAATATATTGATAATCCGTCGGCTCCCGTTACTCCGTCTACCGACAGAATACATTTTGACGCGTGGTATTTTTCAAGCTGAGATATCGCGTCGGGACCGTAGGTAAAGCCGTATTTCGTCTCCATAAGTCCGCCGAGAAGGGTAACGTTGAAGCCGTAATATGAGGACGCCTCGGTGGCGTTTGATATAGAATTCGTAAGAATGGTGATATTGTTTTTGCCTTTGAGCGCGCGGAGCACGTACATAAGCGTCGTTCCCGAATTGAGAATTATCGTGTCGTCGTCGTTGATAAGCTCCGAAAGCTTTGCCGCCAGCGCTCGCTTTGCCGAAGAATTGGTATTGAAGCGCTCGGCTACGTCCATATCTATATAAAGCTTGTCCTTGGCGACCGCGCCGCCGTGAACTCTCGTTATGCTTCCCGTGGATTCGAGATATTCAAGGTCGGAGCGTATCGTTACTTCGGATACTCCGTAGAGCTTGCTGAGCGCGGTTACTCTTACCTTGCCCTCTCTGTTTATGAGAGATATTATATTTTCTCGGCACTGTTCCGCTTGGTTTAGCATCGAATTTTCCTCAACTTTCACTTTTACTTTCGGTTTGATTGCGATTTGAAAAATATTAATGGGTTTAGTATATCATATAAAAAAATCTTTGTCAAGGGATTTTTTTCTGAATTTTCTTGGATTTTCGGAATTATTGCTTAATGGGTTAAAAATATTCGGTATTTTTTATCTTTTTACTATTGACAAACATAGGGAAATGTGCTATTATATTAAAACGAAAAAGAAAGGCAAAAAATACACTATCGAAACAAAATCGAAATGTGAGATATTCGATACACTTTCGCTTTTTGAATGGATAAATATTTTGCCAAGCTTAGTATATCAGAGGTGCATAAAATGAACGATGAAATTTTCGAGGGCGCGATGAACGCCTTTAAAATAGAGAGCGAATCACTGCTTGCAACCGCGCAGGTTATTGACAAGGAGCAGTTTTTAAAAGCGGTAGAGGTGCTTTCAAAAGCCGAACGCATAGGAAGCTCGGGGTGCGGACATTCGGGAATAGCTTGCAGGCACTTTGCTCATCTTATGTGCTGTATCGAGCGTCCCGCGCGCTTTATATCTCCCGCCGAAGCGGTACACGGAGGCCTTGGATTTATTCAGAAGGACGACGTTATCGTTCTCGCTTCCCGCGGCGGAAAAACCGACGAGCTTATGCCGATAGCCGATATATGCAAAAAGAAGGGAGCGGTAGTTATCGGAATTACCGAAAATCTTTCGTCTCCCCTTGCCGAGAAATCGGATATAGTTATCGCTATGAAGATTACTCGCGAGTGCGACAAATACAACTGTCAGGGAACCACCAGCTTTACCGTACTCGCGGCTATCTTTGACGCACTGCAGACGGCGGTGCTTGAAAACACGGGATTTCAAAACGAGGAGTTTGCGGTTATTCACCCCGGCGGAGCCGTCGGAAAAAGACTGAATTCAAAATAAAATATAAAACATATAAAATAAGGAGAAAAAATTATGGAATTCAAGGTTTATCAAAAAGAATTGGAGCTTCAGTCGAGAGGCTGGATACCCACCTTCCACGACGTATCAAAAGAGGTAATGGAGATAGTCAAGGCGTCGGGTATTAAGAACGGTACGTGCTGTATCGCGTCCCACCACACTACCTGCAGCGTTATGGTTCAGGAGTGCTCGCACGACATAGATTCCTTCGATCTCGAGTATCTTCAGCACGACCTTCTCGATATTATGAGAAAGATGATTCCCGACTTTGCGGAGGAGCATCAGTACCGCCATCCCGGACCGATACACTCGCAGTTCGGAAGATACGTAAACGAGCCCGGCGATTACACGAGCATGAATACCGACGGACACCTCAGAAGCGTATTCTTCGGAAGAAGCGAGACGATGACCGTTAAGGACGGAGTTCTTGACGGCGGCGAGTTCGCTCACGTTTACTTTATCGACTGGGACCACGTAAGAGCGCGTCGCAGACAGCTCAACGTTACCGTAATGGGAACTACCGACGATATTGAGGACCGCAAGTGGAATAACGGAGAGGTTATCAACACGCTCAGAAAGTACACCGACGAGGAAAAGGCGTTTGACGTTCACTACACTCTTCAGCAGCAGAGATAATTTCGGAGGATTTTGATATGAAACTGATTCTTGACACCGCCAATCTTAACGACATAAAATATTTTAACGAGTATTATCCTATCGTAGGAGTTACGACGAATCCCACCATTCTTTCCAAAGAGGGCGGAGATATCGTGGCTCATCTTAAAGAGATAAGAAATATTATAGGTCCCGACAAAGAGCTTCACGTTCAGGTTACCGAGACCAAGTGCGAGGATATGATAGCCGAGGCAGAGGCAATAGTCGGACTTCTCGGTAAGAACACCTTCGTAAAGATACCCGCTACCGACGAGGGAATAAAGGCCACGAAGTATCTTTCGGCAAAGGGCTACGGCATCACGATGACCGCTATTCTCAGCGCGGCTCAGGCTATGATAGCTTCCAACGCGGGCGCGGCTTACGTCGCTCCTTACGTCAGCAGACTTGAGAATATCTGCGACGACGGAGTTGCGATAGTTGCCGAGATACAGGCTATATTCGACGCTTCGGGAACTAGCACCGAGGTGCTCGCGGCAAGCTTTAAAACCGTTCGTCAGGTGCTCGGCGTTGCTATGACGGGCGCGGGAGCTTCCACCGTAGGCTCGGAGGTAATGTATAAGCTTCTCGCTCATCCCACGACCGATACTTCTATCGCGGGATTTGCGTCGGACTGGAAAAAGGCTTTCGGAGACGTTACTCTTAAAAGCCTTATAGAAAAAGCAGGCAAATAAAATTTTTCGGGGCGGATTATCCGCCCCGATTTTATATTTATTTATTCAAAGACTATTTTTCGTAAAAATAGGGACTTGATAGAAAGGTATCGGATATATTATAATAAATTTATAATGATGAAAACGCAAGCAACGGATATCTGACATTTTTTACACTATGTCGGTAACGGGAAACGACAGCCTTTTGTCGTACAGGATATATGATTACAATATAAAATTACCGTAAGCAAAAGCGGGAGGCATATGCCTCCCGCTTTTGCTTGTATCAATAGCTCTGCCGATAGCTTTTTGGTGAAAGTCCGTTCTTTTCCTTAAAGAATCGGGTGAAGGATGAGACGTTGGCAAAGCCGCACAGCGAGGATATTTTTTCTATGGTATAGCTCGTCGTGTTGAGAAGCCGAACGCTTTTCTCGTATCTTTTTTCGGCGAGATATTCCGAGAGGGTTATTCCCGTTTTTTCCTTAAATAAATGGCATATGTAATACTTGCTGTAATTCAGCCGCTCGCTGATTGCGTTCAGAGAGGTAACTCCGCCCGTTTCGTCTACTATATTGAGAATAGCCTGTATGGTATCGTCGGTGGGGAGCAGTACTTGCTTTTTGCGATTTCTCGCGGCAAAATGAAGTATCTGCAATATGTACGCGTGCGCGAACCCAGCCGACTCTTTATCGTTTTCTTCACACAGGAGGGCTATCGTTTTGAAAAGGTTGTCTATTTCGGGATTTGCCACGGTAGATATCGGCGGCATACGGAAGATTCTGTTTATACTTTCGGATATACCCGTTTCGGCACAAAAATCAAAAAAAGAATCGGCGTCAAGGAGTATTTTGTTTCTCACGTAATTGTCGCAGTCGGCGGGGTGCACTATATGCGGGTGTCTTGCGTCTATCAAGTAGAGAAAATTGCTTTTCAGCTGAAACGCCATATCGTTTTTCAGCACGGTTCCGTCTCCGTGTACGACCTGTATCAATTCTATCTCGTTTTGAGTGTGATTTTTCGTTACGAAATTATCACGTCCCTTGAGATGATAATAAAATTCGTTTATTTTCATACCGCACCTTCCTTTTTAATTATTATACAGCAATTTGAGATAAAAATCAAGCAATTTGATTTATTTTTTTGACTTTAAAATCGTGCTATAATAAACTTGAAATCAAATATTATTAGCTTTATTATATTATATTGATATTTTCAGAGGTGAGATTATGAAGAATTGTTTTGAGCTTATGCTTCCAAGACTTTATAAGCAGGGAATACTTCCCGTTTTCTGCCCTAAGACAGAGACGGAGCTTGATACTTTTTTAGACGCGGTGGCACACTCTCCGCTTACGGCGGTTGAGATAACTCTGCGAAGCGAGGTCGCCGTCGGCGCGATAGAGAAAATCAAAAACAGAGTCCCCTCGCTTTTCGTTGGCGCGGGAACCGTTTTGTCGGAGGATATATTGGAGATCGCCGTATCCGCCGGAGCTGACTTTCTCGTGGCGCCCGGATACAGTATGCCTCTTTTGGATAAAGCCAAGGAGAAGGGTATGGATTTTTTGCCGGGGTGCTCGACTCCTACCGAGATACAGAACGCGGGTATACGCGGCTTCTCGACGGTTAAATATTTTCCCGCGGAGCAATCGGGGGGTGTATCTGCGCTGACTCTTTATCGGGGAGCCTTTGCGGGTACTTCCTTTATACCCACGGGCGGAATAACTTTGAGCAATCTATCCTCTTATCTCGCACTGGACAACGTTCTTGCCTGCGGAGGAAGCTTTATGCTTCCGAAGGATATGATGAAGAAGGGGGACAGCGAGGGAATATATAACACCATAATGGAGTGCTTGCGCATAAGGGGAGGACAAGACGAATGAGAGTTACGGGGTTTGGAGATTACATAATACATTTCAGCCCTGAAGGATACGACAGGCTTTGGCAAGCGGAAAATATGCGAATTAGCTTTACGGGCGCGGAGGCGAACGTTTGCGCGGCTCTCGCCTTTTGGGGAGAGAAGGTTTCGTTCGTAACGAGACTGCCCGAGCATCAGCTTTCCAGACGTGCCGTGTCTGTGATGAAGTCTTTGGATATAGATACCTCACGCATCTGTTTCGGCGGTGAGCGTATGGGGCTTTGCTATCTTGAAAACGGAGCGTCGGTCAGAGCTTCCTGCGTGATATACGACAGAGCCAATTCAAGCTTTACAGAGGCGAGGAGCGGAGATTTTGATATCGACGGGATAATAGACAATACCGATATTTTATATCTTACGGGAGTTACCTGCGCTTTGTCGGAAAATTTGTTTGAATGTTGTCTCGCACTCTGTAAGAGTGCGAAGGAAAGAGGGGTAAGCGTCGTATTTGACGTGAATTACAGGTCGCGGCTTTCATCTCCCGAGAGAGCCGCAGAGTTTTTACGCACTATGTCTCCTTATATCAGCTGTCTTATTTCAAACGAGGAGCATCTCAAGCTTCTGCTCGGTATATCCGGAAAATTCGGAGAAGATGAGACGGAAGCGCGGCTTCTTGACATTTCTCGCCAAGCTCGCGCCGTTCTTTCGGTTCCAAAAATAGCAGTTACGGTAAGGCGGACGATATCCGCCAGCGACAACGTCGTTTACGCATCCTATCTTGACGGAGACGACTTCGCTGTGAGCAAGAAGCACGGCGTACATATAGTTGACAGGGTAGGAAGCGGAGACGCTTTTTCGGCGGGACTCGTATATTCGATGATACACGGATATTCGGTTTCCGATGCGGTCGAGTTTGCCGCGGCGTCCAATGCTATCAAGCATACTATCGTCAACGATATCAATTACGCCTCTGTCGATGAAATAAAACGCGTACTTGACGGAAGATTCGGAGACGTTAGAAGATAATAGCTTTTGTATGGATTTTTATGATTGTTTTATGGGGGAGTGCCTTTTTGCAAAAAGGCACTCCCCCCTTAAAAACACAAATTGATTACGGCGGAGAATATATAACGAGTGCGTTAAGTAAAATTAATAAAGTAGGTTGTTTAGTTCGCGGTAATAAGTAATTTGTTGCTTTTTATTAAGTGGTTTAAAGGAATTATATAAATTTGTCGTTTATATGACGAATTTTTTAATTATTTTTGCTAAATTGTTGACAATTATAAGAAAAGGGTATAAAATATATAATGGCTTTTTGAAAAAATATAAATACTGTTTGGAGGTTTATTCATTATGAATGAAAGTAACAAAAAGCAAATGTCCTTTATTTATTCGGTTGTGATGATCGTTTTGGCTGCAATCTTTACGATCTTTGCAATTATGCCGGCGGTCGTGTTTGACACCAACGAATTCAGCTATTCGTCGGATTATTACACGGGAAGATACACATCCAAGGCGGCTGAAATACCCGAAGTAAAGCTTGGCTTCAGCACCGCGGTAAGCGTTCTTGCCAACTTTGACGACATCAGCACTATTATGGGTATCCAAAGCATCGATCAGCAGATTGCAAGCGGATATGAGAGAATCGCCGCTTACGAGCTTAAGCTGGCTGAGGCTTACCTTAACGGAAGCACCTCCGGTATAAGCGCTTACGAGGCGAATATCGAGAGAATTAAGGTTGAAATTATCGAGGATCAGGAAAGACTTGAAGAAAAGCTCGCAGAGCTTACCCCCGAGGACGAGAAGAGAATTGAAGAAAATCTTCAGGATGAAAGCTTCCTCAAGGCTATCGGCGCACTTTACATAATCTCGGGTTACACCGAGGATGAGGTTGACGATATAGATTTGACCGAAGATATATACGGCACTAACTCTATGCCCACTATGATGAGCGTTCTTTCGGTTCTCGCTCTTATCGCGCTTATCGGCGTATCTATCGTTTTCCCCGTTGTAGTAGTTATTATCTTTATAGTTAAGCTCATTCAGTTCCTCGTAGGTCTCAAGAAGGACGTTGACGACGAAAAGGTTGACAAGAGAATGGATAAATTCCCCTTCGCGGGCTACGGAGCAACGATGCTTATAATCTTTGCGTTCTTCGTGCTCGTTTCGGGCAGCGGAGTTTCTATCGGAGCCGGCGTTATGGGCGCTATCGTTATCTGGATAATATCCAACGCGCTTCGTGCGGCTAAACAGATACTCTTTGACGAGAACAACAGACTTCAGGTTATCGTTAAGCAGGCTATAACGATAGTTTCTATCATCGCTATCGTAGTTCTCCTCGTAAACTTCAACAACATCAACATTGTCGGTGAGTTCAATGACAGCGCTGACGCTATTATCAAGGAGAATTACAAAGCTGAGCTCGATCATATGCTTGACAGCGGAATTGATCCCAGATATGCTCCCAATAACGCTAAAATGGCGGCTACCGGGGAAAACACCAAGAATACTTTGATAGTAGTATGCGCGGCATCCGCAGGTATCATAATAATCGGTATAGCACTTGTTTGCGCTATTGAAAGATTCGGTCATAAGACGGTAAAGATGAAGAACGGCACGAGAGCGCCCTATAAGGCAATGCCCGTTATGGCAATCGTACTCCTCGTAGTTGCTATCGTTCCTACATTCCTGAGCGTAGGCTCGCTTGAAGCGAGAGAACTTGCGTATAAGGAAGGAACCTTTAAGGTTTATTACGGCGAATACGAGGAAGTCGGAACCGCGGCTAACCTTGAATACGAGGCTACCAAGGCTCTTTACGAAGTCAGCGTTGAGGGCGTTGAGGAGCTTGAGGCAGACGTAAAGGAAGCGAGCGGAGACGAGAAGGCTGAGCTTAAGAAAGAGCTTGAGCTTGCCAAGGCAGAGTCCGCAAGCCTCAAGAAGCAGGTAAAGGATATCGAAAAGCAGGGCACGAGAGCAACTATGTGTATCGTTGCGGCGGTTATAGTTATAATCGCGGAGTTTGCTTATATGTTCGTTCCCAAGTTCATTCCCGCAAAGGCAGCTGCTGACGCACCCGCAGCAGAGGAAGCACCCGCAGCGGAGGAAGCACCCGCAGCGGAGGAAGCACCCGCAGCAGAGGAAGCACCCGCAGCAGAGGAAGCACCCGCAGCAGAGGAGGCACCCGCAGCGGAGGAAGCTCCTGAAGCCGAGGAAGAGAAAAAGGAAGAAATCTCCGAATAATAAGCGCTTGAAATGCGCTCAAATATAGCTCCCCGCGGTCATCGACCGCGGGGAGCCTATTTATTTTGCAAAATCGGTTGAAAAAAGACTTTTTTTGTAGTATAATATATTTTATAACAAATTATTGACGCTTTGAAACGGAAAGAAAAATGATAAAAAAACATACGGGACAAAACGTGTACGACGCGCTGATAGAGCGTCTGCATTTTATATTTGAGGAATTTGATAATATATTCGTTTCTTTTTCGGGCGGAAAGGACAGCGGGCTTCTTTTGAACGTTACTCTGGACTTTCAGAAAAAGTACTATCCCGATAAAAAGATAGGTGTTTTTCATCAGGACTTTGAAGCGCAGTATTCGGTAACCACTGAGTACGTGGAGAGAACGTTTAAAAGGATAGAAAAGGACGTCGAGCCGTATTGGGTATGCTTGCCGATGGCGACGAGAACGGCGATCAGCAATTACGAAATGTATTGGTATCCTTGGGACGATACCAAGGAAGAGCTTTGGGTCAGACCTATGCCGAAGCACGAGTACGTTATAAATCTGGAGAATAATCCCATTACGACCTATTCTTATAAAATGCATCAGGAGGATTTGGCGAAGCAGTTCGGAAGATGGTACCGTATCTCGCACGGCAATAAAAAAACAGTGTGCCTTCTCGGAATCAGAGCCGACGAGTCGTTGCAGCGATACAGCGGCATCATCAATAAAAGGTACGGATATAAGGAGCAGTGCTGGATAACCTCCGCCTTCAAGAATATGTGGACGGCGTCTCCTATCTACGATTGGAGCGTATCTGACGTTTGGCACGCGAATTATAAGTTCAGCTACGAGTATAATCCTCTTTACGATATGTATTATAAGGCGGGAATTTCTCCCGACCATATGCGCGTTGCGTCTCCCTTTAACGACGCCGCCAAGGAAAGCCTCAATATGTACCGCATTATAGACCCCGAGATATGGACGAAGCTCGTAGGGCGGGTGAGAGGAGCGAATTTCGCCGCCATATACGGAAAGACGAAGGCTATGGGGTACCGCAATCTGACGCTTCCCGAAGGACATACGTGGGAATCTTATACGAGATTTTTGCTTGATACGCTTCCAGCGAGGATCAGAAATAATTATCTGAAAAAATTCAACACGTCGATAATATTCTGGCACACTACGGGCGGAGGACTCAGCGAGGAGTCGATAGCCGAGCTTCAGGCGCACGGCTATAACATAAAGAGAAACGGTGTGTCGAATTACACGGTATTGAAGAATTACAGAGTTATTTTCCTCGGGAAGATACCCGACCACACCGACGACATAAAAACGACGAAGGATATTCCAAGCTGGAAAAGAATGTGCTTTTGTATCCTCAAAAACGACCACAACTGCAAATTTATGGGCTTTGGTCTTACGAGAGAGCAGCAGAGGCAGATAGATTTCCTTAAGAAAAAGTACAGTAAGGTAGGTGAATGATATGGCGTTTAAAAGCCCCGTATACAACATCATTTCGGTTCCGATAGATAAAATAGTTCCGAATACGTATAATCCGAACACGGTAGCGCCGCCCGAGCTGAAGCTCCTTTACGACAGCATAAAGGAGGACGGGTACACTATGCCTATCGTATGCTATTACGACAAGGAAAAAGACAATTATATCATCGTGGACGGATTTCACAGGTACAGGATAATGCTGGATTATCCCGATATATACGAGCGCGAGCGGGGGGAGATTCCCGTGTCGGTTATTGACAAGCCGATAGATCACAGAATGGCAAGCACTATAAGGCACAACAGGGCGAGAGGCTCGCACGACGTGGATCTTATGAGCAATATTGTCAAGGAGCTTCACGAGCTGGGAAGGTCTGACGCGTGGATATCCAAGCATCTCGGAATGGACAGGGACGAGATATTGCGTCTTAAACAGATAACGGGTCTCGCTTCTCTTTTCAGAGAGGCGGATTTCGGAAGCGCGTGGATTCCCTCGGACGAGGAAATGCTCGGCGTTTCGGGTAACGGTATTGACGAGCTTGACTCTTATACTCTCACCGACGCGCTTGAAGAGTGAGGGAGAGACATTGGGTTTTGTGGGGGGAGGGCATTTTAGCAAAAAGGCACTCCCCCACATTTTTATTTTTAATTTAATTTTTTTCAATTAATCCTGCTCCGATATATTTTTCATAGAATAATTGGTTTTATATCCTTGAGCGCGGACGGTGTATATTATTTTTTGCGTTGAGATTTTTTCGAATTTTTTTCTCAAATGGCACACGTAAACGTCAGCCATATTTCCGTCTCCGACCGCTCCGAGTATTTCCGACAGCTCGGCGCGGCTTACGGGTTGCTTGGGTGTGGAGCAGAGGCGTGTCAGAACGCGGAATTCATAATCCGAGAGAGATAACGAGGTTTCACCGAGATATATCGTTCTCGCTTTAAAATCGGCGTACAGAACGGGCGCGTCGTTTGACTGAATATTATTTCTCACGCGAGAAGTAGTCTTGCCACCGAGAAAAACAGAGCGAAGTTCTCCGAGAGAAAAGGGATATCGGAGAGTATAGTCGAAGCGTCCCGTGGCTTTGTCGGCTTCGATTTCGGAGGACGATATTCCTGCCAAAACGAACTCTCCGCTTGGAAGTGAACGCGCGGAGGTGTCGGCGTCAAGCAGAACTATATCAAATTCGGACAGATCGGAGGGAATAATCTTAAATATATGCGCTTTCACTCCGAGCGAGATCGCTTCAAGCTCGGCAAGCCTTGCAAGCTCCTTGTTTTTTGATATTACGGCTATTTTTTTAATACGGTTCACCTTCTGTCGTCTTTTGTTTTAGCTCTTTCAGTATTTTCGATATATCTTCCGCCGTTTCCGCGGTCATAACCGATGCTCTTGCGGCGGCGGCTCCGTTCATTCCTTTTATATACCAAGCTATATGCTTTTTCGCTTCCGCCGCAGCCTGCCTTTCGGGTTTGTCATTCAGCATAGCCTCAAGATGCTTTTCAGCAAGCGCTATGCGTTCGTATTGCGTCGGCGGGGAATAATCTTTTTTTTCAAGGGCGGAAATTATCTCGGTAAAAATCCAAGGATTTCCCAAAGCCCCTCTCGCTATCATAAGTCCGTCGCATCCCGTTCTATCAAGCATTTCAAGCGCGTTTTGCGCCGTATAGATATCTCCGTTTCCCACGACGGGGACGGAGACCGCCTTTTTCGTTTCCTCAATGGCGCGGAAGTTTATTCCGGGCAGATACATCTGCTCTCTGGTGCGCGCGTGTACGCATATCAAGTCCGCGCCCGCGTCCTCGATACGTTTTGCAAATTCTGGCGCGGTAACCGAATCCCAGCCTGCGCGAATTTTGACGGTTACGGGAATAGATACGGCGTGCTTTACGGCTTTTACTATTTTTGCCGCAAGCTCCGGTTCCTTCATAAGCGCGCTTCCTTCGCCGTTTCCGACTATTTTTCTTACGGGACAGCCCATATTTATATCTATCGCCGCGGGAGGCGTGTCGGATTTACAGCCCTTATACGAAAGATTTTCTATCATTTCGGCGGCTTTTGCCATAAATTCCGGCTCTCTTCCGAAAAGCTGTATCGCTATCGGCATCTCAGAAGTGTGTATTTCGGCAAGCTCTGCGGTTGCGGAGCTTGAGCCGTTGTTTCTTTTGCTTGACTGCTCGTAGCAGAGCGCCTTTGCGGATATCATCTCGCTTACGGTGTATTCGGCTCCGAAGCGACGGCATATATCCCTGAAGCTTCTGTCGCTGACACCCGCCATAGGAGCGAGAAAAAGTCCGTGCTTTAAATCGTATTTTCCTATATTCATCTGCCTTGTCCTGCTTTTGTCTTTTGATAATATGATATCACATAGTTCTCCAAAATTCAACACCGAGAGCGTATAAAAAATAAAATAATAATCGGTCGAATTTGCTTTTATTTGATTTTTTTCTGATAAAATACGGCAGAATCTGATTTTTATTGAAGGCTTTTGTCGGACGGATTTGATTGACAAAATGGAAAAATATGGTATTCTTTTATCAAAGATGAATATTAAAAGAAAAAAGATAATATAATATTCGGTTAATAAAAAGGAGTTATGAAAAATGGAAAAGACGATTGACAAATCAAAGCTGAAAATAATAGTGATATCCGCGGCGGCAGTACTGTTACTTACGATAATTATAGTTACGGTGGCTTGTATCAACGCGAATAATAAAGCGGACGGTGATACGGCTGACGGAGACGGAGACTCGGTAGGCGCGTTTGCCGAAAAGGACGACGGATATGAGCTTCAAACCGCGAGTACGACGCAGTCTGCCTCACAGATGTCGTTTGAGAGTAACGGTGACGGCACCTGTACTCTTGTGAGTGTGAACGGCATATCTCTTACCGACGTTATAGTTCCGGCGGAGAGTCCCGACGGAGAAGCGGTGAGCGCGATATCCGACAAGGCGTTTGAGAACTGTGCTTCGGTTAAGACCATAAGCATACCCGCGACGGTTAAAAGTATCGCAAGCGGGGCGTTTGCGAAGTGCTCGTCTCTCGTCAGCTTTAACGTAAATTCCTCCAATACTAAATACTGCGCGGTCGGGGGAGTGCTTTTTTCGAAGGATAAAACCGTGCTCGTCTGCTATCCCGCGATGAAGGTCGGGACGTCGTATCTCCTGAGTACGAACGTTAAAACTATATCGGCGTATGCTTTCGGCGGGGTAACCAATCTTAAAACTATTCTTTACGAGGGATCTTCGTCTAAATTTAATTCGATAAGCGTTGAGGCGGGAAACGAGAAGCTGTCAAAGCTTTCCGTTACCTACAATTACGTTGCGGCAAAATAAAATAGTGAGCTGGTTTGGTTTACGTGTTGTTTTTATGGGGGGAGTGCCTTTTTGCAAAAAGGCACTCCCCCCAAACCCCCCTCTTCAAAAATCTTTAAATGTTTTGGGTTTAATTTTAGATTTTCGCATTCCTTCCTACGGAGAGCTTAATTCGGATTCCCGTCATACTCGGTAGGGGAGGGGTAAGCTCCTCCCGAAAACAAAATTCCTCTTGCAATAAAAGGCAATATGTGTTATAATAATCAAAATGTGTATAAAATTTTATGATTTTTTAAATAATTCCAATACTCGACGCCACAATATTATAGTGAGGACTTGAAATGAAAATAACCGAAAAAATCTATCTTCTTTCCGGAATGAGCTACGGTTTGCTCGGGAACGTATACGGTATAGTTCATCGGGACGGGCTGATAATGGTGGACTGCGGCCGTCCTAAAGAGGCAATTCCTATGATAGAGCGCAATATTAAACTTTGGGGACTTGACGGCTTGCCGATAACCGCATTACTTATCACTCACGGTCATCCCGACCATTGCGGAAACGGAAAATATTTTCAGCAGAAGGGAGTAAAAATAATCGCGGGACAAAAGGACGCCGACCAGATTTTGAGGCTCGGTGATTACGACCCGAATATTTTTCCCTGTGTTCTGCACGATTTTGAACCCGATTGCCTTTTTGAGCCTTACGAGACTGATATTAAGGTGTCGGAGGACACTCATCTTTCGATATGTGAATACGATATCGAAGTGCTGACGACACCCGGGCATACGCAGGGAAGCGTCGTATATATAGTAACGATAGACGGCAAAAGGTATTTCTTTACGGGAGATACCCTGTCGGCTGAGGGAAGCAGGGCGCATACGCCTATTCTCGGCACGTCCGCGTCGGTGGACTATTGCGGCAAGAGCTATATCGAAAGTATGCAGAAGCTGCTCAACCGCTATCCCGACGCGATACTAGGCGGACACGGATTTCCGCGTCTCGTTCCGAGCAACGCCTTCGTCGCGCAGGCTTGTATGAAGGCTATGAAGGAGAGAAGCTGAATAATCGTAAAAATATAAAAGGAGAGATATACGCGGTATATCGTTTTTGAGATGAGAGACAGACTCGGAAGCCGACTGGGCTTTATATTACTGAGCGCGGGCTGCGCGATAGGAATAGGAAACGTGTGGAAGTTTCCGTGGATGGTAGGACAGTACGGAGGGGCGATATTCGTTTTGATATATCTTTTCTTCCTGATAGTTCTCGGCGTTCCCGTAATGACTATGGAGTTTGCTATGGGACGCGCCGCGCAGAAGAGTCCCGTCATGCTGTATCAGCAGCTTGAGCCTAAAGGAAGCAAGTGGCATATACACGGTATATTCGCGCTTATCGGAAACGTCGTTCTTATGATGTTTTATACGAACGTCGCGGGCTGGATGTTTCAATATTTTTTCAAAACGGCATCGGGAGAGCTTTCGGGACTTGACAGTGCCGGCGTTGAGGGAGCGTTTGGCAATATGCTTGCCGACCCTCTGTGGCAGACGGTCTTTATGGCGGTAATGGTAATTATCGGCGCGCTGGTATGTATGATCGGCGTAAAAAAAGGACTTGAGAGAGTTACCAAATATATGATGCTTGCGCTTCTCGCCCTTATAGTAGTACTTGCCGTAAACAGCATATTCCTTGACGGAGCGGAGGAGGGACTTAAATTCTATCTTGTTCCGAGCGTTGAAAATATCGAGAGCGCGGGAATTGGAAACGTTATCGTCGCTGCGATGAATCAAGCGTTCTTTACTTTGAGTCTCGGTATCGGAGCTATGGCTATTTTCGGAAGCTATCTGGGAAAAGAACGCGCGCTTCTCGGAGAAGCGGTCAACGTTGCGGTTCTCGATACCTTCGTCGCGTTCACGTCGGGACTTATCATTTTCCCCGCCTGCTTCGCGTACGGAGTTCAACCCGACGCGGGACCATCGCTTATCTTTATCACTCTTCCTAACGTGTTCAATAATATGCCCGGGGGAAGGATATGGGGAAGCTTGTTCTTCGTGTTTATGACCTTTGCGGCGCTGTCTACCGTTCTCGCGGTGTTTGAGAATATTATCGCCTGCGTTATGGATCTTACGGGTTGGGGACGCAAAAAAACGAGTCTTATCGTCGGAGCGGGAATATTCGTTCTCTCGCTGCCCTGCGTTTTCGGATATAATCTTTGGTCGGGATTCGTTCCTTTCGCCGAAGGATCCGCTATACTTGACCTTGAGGACTTTATAGTAAGCAATATTCTGCTTCCCGCAGGCTCACTTATATTCGTTTTGTTCTGCGTTACCCGCTACGGCTGGGGCTGGGATAATTTCGTCAAGGAAGCTAACGAGGGCAAGGGTCTGAAGGTGGCAAAATGGATGAGACCGATAGTTACGTTCGTTATCCCCGTGATAATCCTTGCGATACTCGTTTTCGGACTTATAAATTTCAATTACGGATAATAAATTCAAGCGATGAGGACTGCCGCGCCGCGCGGCAGCCCCCGCTTTTATAAATAACAAAAAAATTACAGGAGAGATACGGCTTGGCTGTATCAACGTTTGAGATGTCGAGAGAAAGACTTGGAAGCCGATTGGGCTTTATATTATTGAGCGCGGGCTGCGCAATAGGAATAGGAAACGTGTGGAAGTTTCCGTGGATGGTAGGGCAGTACGGAGGAGCGATATTTGTTCTGATATATCTTTTCTTCCTCGTGATACTCGGTTTGCCCGTTATGACGATTGAATTTGCGCTGGGACGCGCGAGCCAGAAAAGTCCCGTGAGACTGTATCACGAGCTTGAGCCGAAGGGAAGCAAATGGCACCTTCACGGTTACGTCGCTATGGCGGGAAATATAATTCTTTTGATGTTTTATACTACCGTTACCGCTTGGATGATTCAATACTTTTTTAAAACGGCGTCGGGAGAGCTGTCGGGACTTGATACTGCGGGAGTGAGCGCGGCGTTCGGAGATATGCTGACGGAGCCTGTGATGCTCGTCCTTTTCGTTGCGGTGATAGTTCTGATAGCTACCGTCGTTTGTATGACGGGAGTTAAGGGGGGGCTTGAGCGCGTTACCAAGGTGATGATGATAGCCTTGCTTGCCGTTATGGTGATACTTGCGGTAAACAGTATTTTTCTTGACGGAGCGGAGGAGGGACTTAAATTTTACCTCGTGCCGAACGTCGATAATATCAAGGAAGCGGGAATAGCAAACGTCATCGTCGCGGCGATGAATCAGGCGTTTTTTACCCTCAGTCTCGGAATGGGCGGTATGGCTATATTCGGAAGTTATATAAACAAGGACAGAGCTCTTCTCGGAGAAGCGGTGAACGTCGCGGTTCTTGATACATTTGTGGCCTTCACGTCGGGACTTATTATTTTTCCCGCTTGCTACGCTTACGGTGTAAAGCCTGATGCCGGACCGTCCCTTATATTTGAGACTCTTCCCAACGTGTTCAACAATATGCCGGGAGGAAGAATATGGGGAAGCTTGTTCTTCGTGTTTATGACATTCGCGGCGCTGTCTACCGTTCTCGCCGTGCTTGAGAATATAATAGCTTGTCTTATGGATATGACGGGAATGAGCAGAAAAAAGGCGTCGCTTATTTCGGGCGTCGGTATTTTCGTGCTTTCCTTGCCCTGCGTTTTCGGATTTAACTTGCTGTCTGGATTTACGCCGTTCGGCGCGGGAACGAGCGTGCTTGACCTTGAGGACTTTATAGTAAGCAATATTTTGCTTCCCGTCGGTTCTCTTATTTTCGTCGCCTTCTGCGTTACACGTTACGGCTGGGGATGGAAAAATTTCGTTGCCGAGGCTAACGAGGGCAAGGGCCTTAAGGTGGCTTCGTGGATGCGCTGGATAATAACGATAGTGGTTCCGATAATAATATTGACTATTTTTGTTGTGGGACTCGTGAATTTCAATTACACGGGCGCGTGATATTAAAATTAGTTGAATTAAGTGGGATTTTTATTCGTTTCGTCGTGTTTTTCGACACGCTAAAAAGTTTTTGGAATTTGACGGGCAATAATTTTTTATACCTCTTGAAAAAAAATTACCTATATGATAAAATAAAGAAAATATAAAAGATAAAGGATATGAAAATGAACGGACGCAATTCTTCTGATTCCAACGGAACCGTTGAAATAAAAGGCTCTTTCGTGGTAATACTGATATCGACCTTGGTTTTGCTCGTCGGTCTTACGGTGAGTCTTTTTATAGTTATGAATTACGAAAGCAATTCGTCGGGCGGCAGAGGAGACTCGGGCGGTAACGGCGGAGGAAGCAAAAGTACGTCTTCGCAGACCGACGGTCCGTCAGTTACGGCGGGGCTTAACACGACGCCGCTGTTTCCCACAAAGGAGTCGCGGACAAGCTATAAGATATCGACCTCGGACAACGTCACAAAGCTGACCGATGACAGTCAAATAAAATCTAACAACACAATACTTGTTGAGGTTGGAAACAATTCTCTTGTCTCGACAGTAGAAAAAAATGCTGATGCTAAGATATATCCCGCCTCTATGACAAAGGTTATGACCTTGCTTGTGGCGTGTGAGAGGGTGACAGATCTCGATACACTTTTGACGATAGAGTCTGAACATATAGATTATGTTGTGAAAAGCAATGGGGGCTCATCCTTTTTTGGAGTCGGAGATCCCGACCTTGTAGGCGAAAAGATATCAGTTAAAGATGCTCTTTATCTTATTTCGTATAAGTCAGATACAATTGCTTGCTTATTGATAGCTGACTATATTGCAGGTGGTCAAGATGCCTTCGTTCAGCTTATGAACCAAAAAGCAAAGGATATTGGTCTTACACAGACTAATTTTGTTAATTGCACCGGACTTTACAATGAAAATCATTATTCGACTTGCAGAGAAATAGCCTCTATTATGGCATATGCTATGGATAATGAATTAGCGAACAGTATTTTATTTTCTATCGAAACATATTCGTTCAAATCAGATAAGTTTTATACTGCGAAAGATCCTACAAAAAAATTGACATACTACCTTACTTACCCGGATTGGTATGGTTCGGATAGATTTAATCAAAAGACTGTTCTTGATAATGTAACTGTCGTAGCTGGAAAAACAGGATACGTTGAAGAGTCAGGAGTATCCCTTGTGAGTGTTGCAAAGGATAAAA
Source organism: Clostridia bacterium (assembly GCA_017464565.1). Classification (GTDB taxonomy): domain Bacteria; phylum Bacillota; class Clostridia; order Oscillospirales; family CAG-272; genus HGM12713. The sequence goes on along the minus strand of JAFTZH010000003.1, from coordinate 7,502 downwards.
GCGATGGAACATTGTACATAAATGTTATTGTGGGACAGCCCAAAGGAAGTGGGCTTAACGAGGCTATATCCACAAATGAAGTTAAATTTATTTATAACACATACGCAAAGTAATCTTTAAGAAAAGAAAAATGAGAGGATTTCTCTTCTTCTCATATCATAAGGATGTTTACAAATTTCGGCAAAGGACATTGTTCCTCCTCTGCCGAGTATGCTGGGAATCCTAATTAAGCTTTCTGTAGAAAGTAAGATAAAAAACCAAAATTCATACCCAAGTTTTTAAGTTTTTGAAGAGGGGGTTAGGGGAGAAACTTTTGCAAAAGTTTCTCCCCTAACTACTTATAAACTTTTTAAATTAATTTTTCAAATCCTTTGACACAGGTGGATATTTGTGGTAGAATAGTCTTATAAAGAACATTTGTTTTTGAAAGGGCTTTGTTTTAACAATGAATATATCAACGAGAATCAAGCAGCTTATAAATTACGCGGTTAATAAGCGGCTTATAGAGGACAGTGACCGTATATATATGACCAACCGTATTCTTGAGGAGCTTGGACTTTACGAATACGACGAGCCGCAGGACTGCGAAGCCGCGCCGCTTGAGGATATACTCGGCGCTATCTGCGACTACGCTTATGAAAACGGTCTTATAGAGAGTAACACCACTACCTACCGCGACCTCTTCGATACTAAAATTATGGGTATTCTCACTCCCCGTCCGTCAGAGGTTATAAGAAATTTCACCGCGAACTACGCGATATCTCCCGAGACCGCTACAGAGTATTATTACGATTTGAGCAAAAACAGCGATTATATCAGAACTTACCGAGTATCAAAAGACCTGAAATGGTCCTATCCGAGCGAATACGGCGATATTGACATTACGGTAAATCTTTCAAAGCCCGAGAAGGACCCGAAGGCAATAGCCGCCGCAAAGCTTATGCCGCAGGGAGGATATCCCAAATGTCTGCTTTGCGCCGAAAATGAGGGATATTCGGGAAACGCAGCGAAGCCCGCGCGTCAGAATCACAGAGTTATGCCGATAACTATGGCGGGAAGCCGTTGGTTTTTGCAGTATTCTCCTTACGTTTATTACAACGAACATTGTATAGCGTTTAATTCGGAGCATATTCCGATGAAGATAGACAGGTCTGCTTTTGAGAAAATACTTGACTTCGTCGAGATATTTCCTCATTATTTCCTCGGCTCGAACGCCGATTTGCCGATAGTCGGAGGCTCGATACTTTCACACGACCATATGCAGGGCGGTCATTATACCTTCGCTATGGCTAAAGCCAAGATTGAGAAAAAGGTGCGCTTTGACGGATATGAGACAGTAGACGCCGGAAGAGTCAAGTGGCCTATGTCGGTCATAAGACTTTCTTCCGAAAACAAAGACGAGCTTATCTCTCTTGCCGATAAAATACTCAAGACGTGGAGAGGCTATACCGACGAGGACGCGTTTATATACGCTTATACCGACGGAGAGCCGCACAATACGATAACTCCGATAGCGAGAATAAGAGACGGAAAATACGAGCTTGACTTGGTACTCCGAAACAATATAACGACCGAGGAGCATCCTCTCGGCGTATATCACCCTCACGCCGAGCTTCACAATATAAAAAAGGAGAATATCGGACTTATCGAGGTAATGGGACTTGCCGTTCTTCCGGCGAGACTTAAAGAGGAAATAGACCTTATGCGCCGAGCGATTCTTGACGGAACCGATTTTTCTGAGAACGAGAAGATAATCAAGCACAGAGAATGGTTTGAAAAATTCAAGAATGATTACGAGTTTACCGAGGATAATACCGAGGATATACTGCGCGCGGAGATAGGCAAGACCTTCGTAAAGGTTCTTGAGGATGCGGGAGTTTACAAGAGAACCGACGAGGGAATGGCGGCGTTTGACAGATTTATCGAGAGCGTTAATAAATAATAAAACGGAGGTACGATATGTCAGGGCTTGTTATAACTATTGCGAGAGGCTTTGGAAGCGGAGGCAGAACTATTGGAAAGCTGCTTGCGAAAAGGCTTGACTGCGGATATTACGATAACGACCTTATAAAGCTTGCCTCGGAGGAAAGTGGAATCAATATAGCGCTTTTCGGAAAGGCTGACGAGAAGGTGCGGAGCGGTCTGTTCAGACGCTACAACCGCAGCTACGGAGAGTATGTTCTATCTCCCGACAGCGACGAGTTCGTTTCTGATGATAATCTCTTCAACTATCAGGCGAAGATAATCAAAGAGATTGCAGATAAGGGAGACGCGGTTATAATCGGAAGATGCGCGGACTATATTCTGCGCGAATCGCCCGGCGTTATTCGACTGTTCATATACGCCGACGAGGATACCTGCGTAAAAAACGTGGTGGAGCTATACGGCGTTATCCCCACGGAAGCGAAGAAAACTATCGAAAAGATAGATAAATCGAGGGCGGCTTACTATAAATATTATACCAAGAGGAATTGGTATGACGTGGCTAATTACGACCTTTGCGTGAACACGTCGGGAATCGGTTTTGAGAAAGCGGTCGATATAATAGTCGATTATATAAAAAATATAAGAGAAGGGAAATAAAAAGAAATTATGTTCATTTCATACAGAGACAGCTCGGTAAGGCTTACGGGAAGGTGGGACGTTACCGACGAAAGATACGCGGAGACTACCGCTACGGGTTCCTATATCGAATTCGCCTTTGAGGGCAAGACCGCCGTCGCCTGCTTCGATATAGAGGGTAACAGGTTTCCTTTTCTGCATCTTTGGGTACAGCTTGACGGAGGGGATATGTTTGAGTGCCCCATTGACGCTTATCTCCGCGTTATGGCAAAGGCCGAGGGAAGGCATATCTGCCGTATCATATATAAGGGCGGTGAGGAGGTATACAGACGCTGGTACAGACCTCTTCACGGAAAGGTCTCGTTTAAGGGCGTAGATACCGAAAAGCCCGTTGCTATTGGAGAGGATAACCGCAAAACCATTGAATTCGTAGGGGATTCTATAACCGAGGGTGTTCTTATAGACGTAGATTATTACTGCGGCGGAGAGCCTCAATACGAGGCTGACGTTATCAATAGAATATATCAGGACGACGTATGCGCTACTTACGCGTGGCTGACTGCCGAGAGGCTTGACCTGCGCCCGATATTTATGGGATACGGCGCCGTTGGAGTTACTAAAGCCGGAATGTCGAACGTTCCCAAGGCACAGAAATCGTATCCGTTTAACTTTGACGGCTCGCCGATAACGCATAAATCGGCTGACGTTATAGTTATAAACCACGGCGCGAACGACCGCTTGAAGAGTGCTGAGGAGTATATAAAGGGATACGGGGAGCTTCTTGACGTAATAAGAAAAATGAATCCATCGTCTGCCGTAGTTTCTCTTTCACCTTTCTGCGGCGCGTTCCACGAGGAGCTTGGAGAATTTATCAAAGCGTATAACGCCGATAACGGCTGCGACGTTAAATACGTCGATTCATTCGAGTGGATATCTCCTACTCCGCTTCATCCTCTGCGCGACGGACATAAGGCGGTTGCGGATCGTCTCGTTCCGATTCTGAAGGATATTATTGATGGCTGACAGTTAGCTTCGGTTATAAATTAAAAAAATTCAAAGAGCAGAAGTCTTTGCGAGGATTTCTGCTCTTTTTGTAAACATTGTGCAAAATTACCATAATTTGTAAGTAAAAATCGTGAATTATCTATGATTGGAAATTTTTGGAAATGTATTGAAATTATTTACAATATATGGTAAAATATCAGTGTTGAAAAAAATAATATTCGGAGGAATAAAATGGAATCTACAACAAAAATACTGATTGCCGACGAAAATGCGGCACAAAGACAATCGCTTTGCAACGAGCTTATGAGGGCGGGGTACAGAAATATCGAGGAGGCGTCAAACGGTGAGGAAGCGCTTATCAAAATAGGAAGAACGCATCCGGACGTGGCTATAATAGACGTTTGGCTTTCCAAGCTTGACGGAATAGGGGTGCTCAGAAATTGCCGCTCGCTGAATTTCGCTCCCGATAAAAAGCCCGCTTTTATCGTGGTATCTATGGTGTCAAATCAGAACGTGTTTATCGAAGCGGCGCACGCGGGTGCCGATCTTTGTCTCCTAAAGCCCTACAACATAGAAAGCCTCTGTGAGCACATAAATTCGCTGACCCGCGCGAGAAGCCAATCGGGCGGCGTACTTGAGGAAAGAAACGAGGAGAATTCCAGAACGCCCGATATCGAGACGCAGGTTACTAAAATAATACATCAGATAGGCGTTCCGGCGCATATCAAGGGCTATCAGTATTTGCGTACCGCCATATTGCTTACGGTGAATGACAGTGAGATAATAAATTCGGTTACGAAGATTCTTTATCCCTCCGTTGCGAAGAAATATCAGACCACGACGAGCAGAGTTGAAAGAGCCATTCGCCACGCTATCGAGGTGGCGTGGGATAGAGGCGACGTGGATACGCTTAATTCCTACTTCGGTTACACTATTCAGAACAATCGGGGCAAGCCCACGAACAGCGAGTTTATCGCTATGATAGCCGATAATCTTCGGCTTAAATATAAGCTATATTGATAAAACGTGCCGTAAGGGGAGCGGTTATACAAGCGGTATCGGTTTGAATATATATTTCAACAGGGAAAGGATGGATTTGATTAAAGGTAACAAGCGGGAGGAGCAAGCCCCTCCCGTTTCTTTATGATAATCTTTACAAATCTATTCGGAAGATTTAAGTTGAATTTTGTTAAATAAAAGAAATAAGCATAAAAATATTATTATAAATTCGGTATTATAAAGGTTTGTTTTGATTTTTTATAAATAAAAATCACTGAATACTATATCAAAATCGTGCTTTTGGGCATATCTATTAATAACCGAAATAATTGTTAGGAGATACGATATGCGCAGAAATTTAAGTCGGAGCGAAGAAAAAAGAGAGAGGGGGCGTTTCGTTCAGCTTCTTAAAAAATGTTATTTTGAGGAGTTCGTTTTGCTTTCCGATTATTTGTATTATTCGTTGCTTTTTGAGAGGGAGTACGAGGGGCTTTCGGAGTTTTTTGACACGCTGGCGAGGAGCAGGGTGGATATCTTTAAGGGAGTAGGCGGAATGCTTCTTGATTTTGGAGAAAATCCGCAGATGAATATTCAGCTTCGCGGACGGAGCGTGTTCGGTTCTGCACCGTGGGATATTTGCGGTGAGGACGTTGAAAGAGCGATAAAGGCTCTCGTCGGGGCAGAGAAGCAAACACTCTCCGATTACGAGCGCGTAATGTCGTTATCGGAGGAAGAAGGGATTAAAAATCAAGTGAACCGATATATTTGCGGCAAAAGGGAATTGATAGATAAATTTGAACGTATGCTGGCTTCGTAAAATGTAAATTTCAACGAAAAGGGGAGAAGCTTTTTATAAAAAGCTTCTCCCCTGACCTTTCTTCAAAAATTTTGAAGCTATGGGCTTGAATTTTAATTTTATTTTGCTCTTCAAACGGAGTTATTTAAGAAGGTTTTTGCGCTTATTACGGTGCCGTATGTACAACGCCGAAGTGCGTGTAGGGATCCTCAACGACGGGTATTCTTCCGCCGTTTGCGGTGGTTCCTCCGTCTTCGCCTCCGCCTTCACCGTTGGCTGCGGTAGTAACGTTAGTGTCTCCGTTCAGCAAAGAGCCTTCCTCCTCGTTGTCTCCGCAGGCGGCAAAAACGAGAACGAGACTCAACGCAAGCACGAACACGAGCAATATTTTTGTAAATTTGTTCATAACGTATCTCCTTGATTTTTTATAAAATTGATTGACGCGGTAAGGCAAAATACCGCGATTATGAGATTGATTTGTTTAATTATAACATATGAACGAGTCTTTTTCAAGACAAATTTTAATATATTTTCAAAAATAATAAATATATTTTGCGGTGTGGGTATAGATTGACAATATTTTCTTCGGGTGATATAATAATTTTAAGAATATAAATTGCTTTTGAAAAGGACGAAGATATGAAATACAAAATAGTACTTACCGACTGTGATACGGTGGTTTCGGACGGTGATATAGATCTCTCCGTGCTTGAACGCTTCGGCAGCGTTACCTATTACGGTGAGACCGCTCCGCAGGAGACGGCGGAAAGGATAAAGAACGCCGATATAGTTATAGTAAACAAAACGGTGATAGGAAAGAGGGAAATAGACGCCGCGAAAGGTCTAAAGCTCATAGCTCTTTTTGCGACGGGATATAACAATATAGACACCGAATACGCCGCCTCGCGCGGAATTGCCGTGTGCAACGCGGGCTCTTATTCGACGTCTGCTGTGGCACAGCACGTTTTCGCCTTTATACTCGATCACGCCTCGGGCGTTTCAAAATACCACGGGGACGTTTCTGACGGAGAGTGGATACGTTCGCGTCTTTTCTCGTTTTTCTCACGCCCGACTTACGAGCTTGCGGGTAAAACGCTCGGTATATTCGGCTTTGGAGCGATAGGAGCGCAGGTGGCAAGGATAGCGTTAGCTTTCGATATGCGCGTTATAGCTTCAACGAGAAGCGAAAAGGTGTTTGACGGAGTTGAGTTCGTAAGCTTTGAGCGCTTGCTTGCCGAAAGCGATTATCTGACCGTGCATTGCCCGCTGACTGACAAAACGGCTAAACTGTTTAACGGGGAAGCTTTTTCAAAGATGAAGAACGGACTTTATTTTATCAATACCGCGCGCGGAGGCGTAATAGACGAGAACGCCTTGCTTGATGCCGTAAATTCGGGTAAGCTTTCGGGAGCGGCGATAGACGTGCTTACCGTTGAGCCTATGTCTGCCGATTGTCCGCTGTACCGAGTTCCGAATATTACGATAACGCCTCATATTGCGTGGGCGCCTATCGAGACGAGGAAAAGGTTGCTCGGAATAGTTTACGGCAATATAGAAGCCTTTATAAACGGCTCGCCCAAGAATAAGGTGAATTGAGGAGACGAAGACCATTCGTGTTCTTCACTCCGTAAAAGATAGTTTATGTATGGATTTTTTAGGGGAGAAACTTTTGCAAAAGTTTCTCCCCTTACCTCTCTTCAAAAATCTTTAAAATTGGGTTTAATCTTTGATTTTTATCTTGCTTCCTAAGGAGAGTTTAATTTGAATTTTCATCATACTTGGTAGGGGAGGGGCTTGCTCCTCCCGTAAGTTGAAAAACATTCGTGTTCTTCACTCCGTAAAGATTCTTTATTTTATGGTTTTATGCCATTTCTTATTGCACGATAAGAAATGGCGAAAGAAGCGTGCCAAGGGGTTCCCCCTTGGAACCCCGCAGTCGCGGCGCGTTTTTAAGACGCGCCGCGGAGTAACGTTCAATTTAAAAGAAACGCCCTCGGAGCATATACGACACTACGAGGGCTGTCTTGTTTCTTTTGTCTCTCCACATAAGCTATACTTTAAATTAAAGAATATATCTCCCCATAAAATTCTTTTATGATTAAAAAAATAAAAATCAAAAAGTACTATATGGGTAAGTATG
>JAFTZH010000024.1 GCA_017464565.1 Clostridia bacterium | reverse complement strand
CCGTCCTCCGAAGGCTCGTTAAAGCCTATATGTCCGTTACGGCCTATACCGAGTACCTGTATATCTATTCCGCCGAGAGAATCTATTTTCTTCTCGTACTCCTTGCAGGAAAGCGCGGGATCCTTTGCCGTTCCGTCGGGAACGGAGGTGTTTTCCTTGTTTATGTTTATTTTATCAAAGAGATTTTTGTTCATAAAGTAACGATAGCTCTGGTCGTTGTCGGGCGAGATGGGATAATATTCGTCAAGGTTTACCGACTTAACCTTTGAAAAATCGACCTTGCCCTCGCAGCAAGCCTTCGCAAGACCGTTATAAAGTCCTATCGGCGTGCTTCCCGTAGCAAGTCCCATAACGCAGTTTTCCTTCTCGGTGAGAACCTCGAGAAAAAGCTTAGTCGCCACTTCAGACATTTCCTCGTAATTTTCGGTAACAATAATTTTCATTAAAATATCCTCCTGTAAATTATTGATGCAAATTGATCGCAACCATTAATATTTTACACCCATATACAACTTTTTGTCTTTTGCTGAAAGGACCTTTTTTTTGCATATTCGGTATATTTATCGGCATTAATTGACTTTTTATAAAAATTACGCTATAATAATATTAAAGAATACGCCTTTGGGGAGATTTTTCTATGGATTATATCGCCACGCATCTGAAGCGTGCTTTGAATATAGAAAGCATCGTGTCCATTCATTATTACGAATACACCTCGGATTTCGCCTATCCCGGCGAAGCGCACGATTTCTGGGAGATAATATACTGCGATAAAGGCATACTGCAAATATCCGCCGACGACCGCTCTTATACTCTGTCGAGAGGTCAGGCATTTCTGCACCCGCCGAAGCAGTACCACAACGTCCGCACGATGGACAAAAGAGCCGCAAGCTCGATAATACTCAGTTTTTATTCCGATTGCCCCGATCTGTACGGCGTTGCGGGCAAGATAATAGAATTTGATGATTACGCGGTAAGCGCCCTTCTCTCCATTATAAGAGAAGCCCAGATATGCTTTGACAATCCTCTCGGCTTCGTTATGGAAAGCAAGCTTAATAAACGCGGAAAAAACGAGGTTTTCGCCTCGGAGCAGGTCATACAAAATTATATCGAGCTTCTTTTTATACATCTCATACGCAGGCACGACGTTATCGACATATTCCCCGAAATACCACGCGCCGAGCGCTCTTCCCTGCTCGCTGAAAAAATATCCGAATATATGAAGGAGCATATTTCGGAAAAGATAACCTTCGGAGATATCGCCGCGGAATTTTCGGTAAGTCCGACGACGCTCAAAAAGCTCTTCAAAAAGCATTTTGGCTGCGGAACTATCGAACACCTTACCGCAATAAGAATAGATAGCGCGAAAGAGCTTCTGCGAAGCGGTAACTATTCCTGCACTGAAATATCCTCTATGTGCGGTTTCTGCTCGATTCACCATTTTTCAAAGGTCTTTAAAGAAAAATGCGGAATGTCGCCTACCGAATACGTAAAAACAGTAAAGTCAATGCTGGAATATCATTAAATATACCTATAATATTTTACGTTTATTTTATAGGGGAAGGTGAAGACCAATCGTGTTCTTCATTTTCCACAAGTTAGACAAACCCTTCCCGTACCGAGTATGGCGGAATCCGAATTAAGCTTTCCGTAGGAAGCAACGCAAAATTAAAAAAGCAAACCCAACGTTTAAAGATTTTTGAAGAGGGGGGTTTGGGGGGAGTGCCTTTTTTCAAAAAGGCACTCCCCCCATAAAACAAATACAAAATTTTCAAGGGGAGAAACTTTTTCAAAAGTTTCTCCCCTTAAAAATCCATATAAAACTCTCTGCTCTCATCTTCTTTTCATAACAAATCCAATGCAGAAAAAAGCAAGGAAAGCAAGGATATTTACAGCCACGACGGTAGAGCCGACGGGTGTTGACAGCAGTACCGAGCAAAGTATTCCAAGCGCGGCGCAGACAACCGAGATAAGCGCGGAGGATATTATAACCGACTTGAAGGTTTTAAACACTCTCATAGAGGAGAGTGCGGGAAAGATAACGAGAGCCGATACGAGAAGCGAGCCGACGAGATTCATAGCGAGAACTATTATCATCGCAGTAATAACCGCCACCGCAAGATTAAAGCCTTTCACTCCTACTCCCGCCGTTGCCGCAAAGCTCTCGTCAAAGGTAACCGCGAATATCTTGTTTCGGAAAAGTATAAAAAAGATTATAACCGCCGCCGACATTCCTACACAAAGCCAAACGTCAAGCTTTGAAAGGGTAAGTATAGCCACCGAACCGAAAAGCGTACTGCACACGTCGCCCGATACGTTTGACGACATAGAAAAGGTATTCATAACGAGATAGCCTACCGCAAGCGCACCGACCGATATCATAGCCACCGCCGCGTCTCCCTTTATCTTGGTGCTTTGCCCCGTCCGCAAAAGGACGACTGCCGCGGCCACCGTTACCGGAAGCACTACGAGCATATTGTTTGAGAGTCCCGCCACCGACGCTACCGCGGTAGCGCCGAACGCCACGTGAGAAAGACCGTCCCCTATAAAAGAAAACCTTTTAAGAACCAAAATCACTCCGAGGAGAGAGGACGAAAGAGCGATAAGCACGCCGACGACGAGAGCGTATCTTATAAAGGAATAGGAAAAATAATCCGCAAGAGTTAAAAAAACGTCTTTCATTCTTTTTCCTCCCCCCTGTACGAATCGGCATACGCCCCGCTTTTCAAATAATCCTCTTTCGTACCGAAAAATTTGGGCGTATAGCCTACGTGAAGAATATGCGTAGCGTATTTCAGCGCCGCTCCGATATCGTGAGATATCATTATAACGGTAATACCGTCCTTGCGGTTAAGCTCCTCTATCGTCTTATACATTTCAGCCGCGGCAGAAGGGTCAAGTCCCGATACAGGCTCGTCAAGCAAAAGCAGCTTGTCCGCTGCGCAGAGCGCCCTTGCAAGCAAAACTCTCTGCTGCTGTCCTCCCGACAGCTCCCTGTACGGCAGCTTCTGCAAGCCGTCTATTCCGAGACGGCGCATATTGTTATGCGCGCGTATCTTGTCTGCCTTGGTATATATAGGCAGAAAGCCTCTGCGGCCGATACACCCCGATAGAACCACCTCCTCCACCGATGCGGGAAAATCCTTCTGCGCCTCGGTCTGCTGGGGCAGATATCCGATATCTCCATGAGATATCCCATCGGAAGTCTCTATACTTCCGCCCATAGTCGGAACGAGGCGGAGCAACGCCTTCATAAGCGTCGTCTTGCCTGAGCCGTTCTCACCCACGATACACAGATAATCGCCCGCGCTTACCTCAAACGATATCCCCGTACTGATTATTTTCTTTTCATATCCGAGCGTAAGCTCACTGCATACTATCTGAGCCATAGCCTTTCCTTTCAATATATCCGATTATTTACCGAACGCGGTCGTAACTACCGCAAGATTTTTTTCCATTACCGAAAGATAGCTCACTCCGTTTTCTATATCCGACGAGGTTATCGACTGCATAGAATCCATAACAATTATCTCGGCATTTTTCTCCGTACTGCTTGATATAACCGTATCCGCCAAAGCCGTGTCGGAGCTTTCAAGTATAACGACGTATTTGAGCGAAAGCTCGTCTATCTTCTTCGCGAGATAGGTAACCGTCTCAAAGGACGCCTCAACGTCCGCCGAACAGCCCGAAAAGGCGGCAAAGTACTCTATTCCGTAATCCTCGGTCAGATATCTGAACGGGAATCTGTCGGCAAAGAGAAGAACCTTGCTCTCGGAGCTTGCCGCGGTCTCCTCGTAAGAGCTATCCAAAGCCTTGAGCTTATCTTTATAGGCATTCGCTTTTTCCGAAAAAGCATCAGCCCTATCGGGAACCAGACGGGAAAGGCTTGTCTCAAGCTCACCACACAAAAACTCGGCGTTTTTGAGAGAGAGCCATATATGCTCGTCATACGCGCCGTCCTCGTGTGTATGGTCGTGCTCGTGGCCGTGCTCTCCGCAATCATCACCGCAGGAAGCGCCCTCGATTTCTTTCTCGACAAAAGCCCTGTCCCCAAGGGTTTCTAAAAGCTTTACGACCTTCATTTCCTCGTTCACGCTTCCGCCGAGAACGTCGGTTACCCACGAATCAGACTCCCCGCCCACGTATACCAAAAGGTCGCAGGAGGATATTTTTGCGATATCCGAAGGAGTCGGCGAATAGCTGTGCGGGTCGGTGCCGTTCTTAACGAGAAGCGTTATGGATATTCCCTCCTGCTCCCCGACTATATTTCTGACCCAATCGTATATTGGGAAAACTGTACAGACTATATCTACGCCGCCGTCAGTTCTCGTGTCCGAGCACCCGCAAAGACAGGAGAGAATCAGCAAGACGGCAACTGTAAAACAAAATATTTTTTTCAACTTTTTTCTTCCTTTATTTCTTATTGCAGGCGGAGCATCTTCCGTAGAGCACAGTCTCTTCCTCGTCCACCGAAAAGTTGCTTGCCGAGTTTATCTGTCTTACGAGTTGATCGGATATCCGCTCGTCCATATGAAACAACATTCCGCAGTCGGTACATTTGAGGTGAAGGTGAGTGTCGCAATGCTCCCCTTCTATAAGCTGATAGGTCGCCTTTCGGCTGTCGGAATTTACGAATTTTCTTATCCTGCCTTCCTCGACCAAGCCTTTTATAAGACGGTATATCGTACTCCTCGCGGGAGCGATACGAGTCTCCGACTTTTTGCTTTCCTCAAGCAAATGCGCTTCTATTTCGTCTAACGTAAAATTTTTGTCTCTGTTTAGCTTCATAAAATCAATAAGAGTTCTCTTTTGCTCGGTATGATATACAGACATTCCTTCACCTCCGAAATTGAGAATCAATCTCAAATTATTATAACAGAAACCGAAAATTTGTCAAGTATTTTTACAAAAAAACAAGGGAGGCGTCTGCCTCCCTGCCGTATTATGCGTTTTCCTCCTGCCGTTCCTCTGCCGATTTCTGATCTTTTTCCTTTTTCTTCTTTTCCTTTTTTTCTTTCTTCTTCTCTTCCTTGTCGTCTTTTTCGTCCTCGTCTTCGTCGGGTTCTTCCGGTTCGGGATACTTCGCGTCTATCATAGCCTGCGCTATATTTTTAAAATACGCGCTGAGTGAAACTATTCCCTCAAGTGCCGTAAGAAAATCCTCTTCCTTTTCTATATTGAGAGAGTTTCCCTCTATCATTCCGTCAATTACCTTCTTGGCGTATATTCTGTTTTCGTCCTTTATCCGCATATACCCGTCGTAAAGGTCGTTGAGCGCTTTTCCGTCAAAGCCCTCTATCGTATACGCTCCCGTAAGAAGTCTCTTTATCTCTCCGATAGACAGCGTGCTCTTCATAGAGTACACGGTGAGTATCTGCAATATCTGCTCCTTGGTATATTTCTTTCCCTTTACCGCGGTAATAACTCCGTCCTTTGAGTAGTTGTTTATCATCGTTTTGGTAAGCTGTTTGTCAAGAAAGCGTGGGGAACCCTCCTTCTGCTTTTCGGAAACGAGATTTATTATCTGATCAACGTAAAGGTCTATCGAGGGTATTTCGCTGCTTTTAAGCTCGGAATCGTTCACGGCGTCGCTTATAATAGCGTCAAGCTCTGCTCTTGTCATCGTTTACACCTCTTTCATTCGGTATTAAATATTATTATAAACCGTTTTTGATACTATGTCAAGAGATATTTTGGCTTTCTGTTGATTTATCTTTGTTTTTATGATATAATATTATAAAATCTTTAACGAAAGGTACAGTATACGAATTATGGATCTCGGTTTTTACGAAAAGGTAGTAAAGCCTTCGCGCAAAGGCAAAAATCTATTGCTTAAAATAATCACCGTTGCCGTATATATAATTGCCGCGGCGATATGGATTATAACCTCTGTCGCCGCCGAAAGGAGCCTCGCCGTTATAGTTTTGGCGCTTCTCGCCGCCTCGGTAATTTTTTACGTTATATTAAGCAGAGCCTCGTTTGACTACGAATACGCCATATCCGACACGTCGGTAACTCTCGCAAAGATATACGGAAAAAGCCGAAGAAAAGAGGTTTTTGATATCGGAGCGGAAAATATACTTTATATCGCGCCGAAAACCGAAGACAATTTGAAAAAATGCGAGGAATTCAAGCCGAAATCTCAATACGACATATATTCTCACCGTTCTGAAGGAAAGCTTTGGCTTATCGTTTTTGAAACCGCAAAAGAAGAACGCTTCGTGTTCGTTTTCGAACCGGAGGATTACGCGCTGAAGCTATTAAAGACACTGAAACCGTCAGCTATGTATTTTAAATAGGAGATGAAGAACAATCGTGTTCTTCACTCCGTAGAGTGTCATTCTGAGCGAAGCGAAGCGTAGTCGAACCCGCAGGGCGACGGCTTCGCCGTCGGAATCTGCTTTGATTTTCGTTAAAGTATTTAAGGTTAGTTTGTTTTTGGGAATTATGTTCACTTCTTACTGCACGGTAAGAAGTGAACCGAAGAAGCGTGTCAGGGGGTCAAAACCCCCTGAACCCCCGCTTCCCGACGCATTTTTAAGATGCGTCGGGGATTTACGTTTTATCTAAACAAAACGCAGAAAGGTCAGGACGACGACCTTTCTGCTGT
>JAFTZH010000023.1 GCA_017464565.1 Clostridia bacterium | reverse complement strand
CCTTTGCCTTGGTACCGTACATAGTACCTACCATAGAACGCTCGCCCTTACCGAGATCCTCCATACCCGCGCCTATTACGAGACCGCCCTCGGAAAAAGCGGACTGCGAACGGCCGTAAACTATCTGAAGGAAAAGCTCTCTCATAGCCGTGTTAATAGCGTAGCAAACGAGGTCGGTGTTAAGAGCCTCGAGTATGGTCTTGCCGGGAAGTATCTCTGCCGCCATAGCCGCCGAGTGAGTCATTCCCGAGCATCCGATAGTCTCAACGAGAGCCTCCTCGATAATGCCGTTCTTAACGTTGAGCGAGAGCTTGCAGGCGCCCTGTTGAGGAGCGCACCAGCCCACACCGTGCGTATAAGCCGAAATATCGGTTATCTCTTTTGCCTGTACCCATTTGCCCTCTTCGGGAATGGGCGCGGGACCGTGGTTAGGTCCTTTTGATACGGTACACATTTTTGCCACTTCGGCACTCATTGCGTACTCGCAAGAAAATTCTTTGCTCATTTTATTTATCTCCTTTATTATTTTTTACAAAGCCTGTGAATTAATTTGACTTATCGAAGAAGCTTTTCCGCCGCCTCGGCGTAGTGCTTCGCGATAAATCTCGCTCCGTTCTCGTTGGGATGAACGCCGTCTGCCGAATAGTACTTCGGTTCGGGCTGAGTCTTGAGCGCCTCGGCAAAAAGCTTGTTGAGCGGAACGTACGCGTCAGCGAACTCCTCCGCAAGCCTCTCTGCTATATCTGCTGCTCTCTCTATTCCTTCCCTCATATGCTCTTTGTCCTCCGCGTCAAGCAGATACGGAGAAAGAGTAATTATCTTAGCGTTGGTTTCGTTTTTCAAGCGGGTGAGTATCTGGCGGTAATTCAGCTCAATCTGCTCGTCGGTAGTCTTGATACAAGCCGTTTTATTGTATCTGTGCCATACGTCGTTGACGCCGATGAGAACCGAAACTATATCTGGCTGAAAAACTATCGCGTCGGGGTAAAGACGGTCAAAAAGCTGGCCCGTGCGGTTTCCGCTGATTCCGAAATTTATAAACTCAAAATCAATATCGGGATGCGCCGCCGCTATCTGCTCCGCCGCGTATTTGGGATATCCGTTTCCCATATTGTGATAATTTCTTTTATCTCTGCCGGCATCGGTAATACTGTCGCCCTGAAACAAAATTCTCATTTGCCGAAAATCTCCCTCAAAGCTTATTTTACTATCTCTCCGTAAACCGCGCCTGCCGCGCACGCAGCGTTGCACTCGTCGGTGTCGATATGCATAGCGAGAGCGAAGCTGTCGCTTACTCTTACTACGACGTCTCCGAAAATAAGCGCTCTGGGAGTATCAAGCTTTACGTTGACTATTTCCTTGTCGCAAACGCCGATAGCCTCAGCGTCCGCTTTAGTCATATGTATATGTCTCTTTGCCGCGATAACGCCCTCTGCCATAACGACGGAGCCGCAGGGACCTTCAAGCGTACATCCGGGAGTACCGACAATATCGCCCGACTCGCGCACGGGAGCCGCGATACCTATTGTACGAGCGTCGGTAAGAGAAAGCTCTACCTGATTTGCGGAACGGGTAGGACCGAGAACGCTCGCTTTTATCGAGCCTTTGGGACCTACGACGGTAACTTTTTCTTCGCAAGCAAACTGACCGGGCTGACTGAGATCCTTCTTGTTGGTAAGCTGATGTCCTTTTCCGAAAAGAACCTCAACCGCCTCTGCCGTCAAGTGTACGTGTCTTGCGGAAGTTTCTACCAAAAATTTGTTAGACATATTAAAACCTCTCATAAAATTTATTTGTTGGACAAACTACCCACATCGTTAATTATATCACACTTTTTTTCGCTTGTAAAGAATTAATTGACAGATTTATGTAAATAATATTTCAATAAATAACGGCTGCTGCAGCGTATTTTATTTTGAAAGGATATTGATATGGAAAATTTATCGGAAAACGAGAAAAACGGCTCGCAGGAAAATTCCGAGGGGCAATTCGACGGCATAGTAAAAAGCGGCTCGGTAGTCGCTAAAAACTCAAAGGAAGCAATCCACTGCCTCTCGATAATCGGACAGATAGAAGGACATTATATCCTTCCCGAATCCCAGAAGGCAACCAAATACGAGCATATAATTCCCCTGCTCACCGCCATTGAGGAAAGCGAGGAGATAGACGGTCTGCTTATCGTGCTGAACACTATGGGAGGAGACGTGGAGGCGGGGCTCGCGATAGCCGAGATGATAGCCTCTATGACCAAGCCGACCGTAACTCTCGTGCTTGGCGGAGGTCATTCGATAGGCGTGCCTCTCGCCGCCTCGGCTAAAAAATCCTTCATAGTTCCCTCCGCCACTATGACTATACACCCCGTAAGAATAAACGGACTTGTGGTCGGCGTACCGCAGACCTTCAGATATTTCGACGAGATGCAGAAGCGCATAGTAAAGTTCATATGCACTCACTCTAACGCCTCGGAGGATAAGATAAACGAGCTTATGATGCGCCCCGACGAAATGGCAACCGACGTCGGCTCGATAATAGACGGAGACGAGGCGGTAAAATACGGAATAATCGACGCCGTCGGCGGTCTTTCGGATGCGCTTGAGGCATTGAGAAAAATGATTGAGGATAAAAAATAATTTAATATCTCTGTTCTTTATACCCCTTTAAAACCAAGGTGCCGGGACGCTTTACCGTCCCGGCACCTTAAATATTGATTTTATTTCGTTTTTTTCTTCTTGGTTTTAATTACGGCTGCGGCGGCAACCGCTCCCGAAACGGCAACTGCCGCGCCTGAGGCTATAACGAACGGAAGTACGTTCGCGCTCGGCGCAGGCTCTTCAGACGAGGCTTGTACTTCGGCGGTCTCCGCGTCATCGGTTCCGTCCGCCGTATTATCGCTTTCCTCGGTTTTAACCGTCAGCGATTTTATTGAAAGATTATCGAAGGACGCCGTACAATTCACCGTCTCAATACCGAATTTTCCGTTCATAAAGGGATGGTCGTTGTCAACGTAAGACAGAATCTTATCGCCGTCAAGATATACCGTCAGCTCGGCTCCGTCCGCCTCAAGCCTCAACTTACGTTCCTTCGTAAAATCCGCGTCAGTCTTGAATTCGGCAAGAAGAGTCTCGCCGTAATTCTGCTTATATAGGCGTACCGCACCGTCGGTCAGGCAAACGTAATAGCACTGCTTATACCATTTCCGTCTGAATCTAAAGGCAGAAGCCTCACCGTCGCTTGAATTCGGAGAGCGCAAAAATATACCCGCTTCGGCTCCGTTATCCGTACTTTCCATACGAATATCCACTTCAACGGAATAATCTCCGTATCCTACACCGCCCATAATATTTTTACCAAAGCAGTCTCCCTTGGGGCTTTCTTCCGCCGTAAGATACAATTTTCCGTATTTAAACTCGGTGCTTCCCTCTTGCTCGCTCATTCCCAAAACGTATTTTCCGCTCATAGAATAGCTTTTCTCAAGCACTTTATTTTCAACGGCGGTGGATATCTCGTAAAATTCAAATTCCCCGCTGACTACCTCCACTTCAAGCTTCAATTCACCGCTTTTGATTTCAAGAGAACGAATTGCCTGCGTGCGATAATTCCCGCTCGAAGCGAACTCTGCGTTTTCCACGGCAATAACGCCGTTTACGTAAATATTAAGCACCGTATTTTCGGACGCGCGCCCGCGCAGTGTGAGCGTAGACGTCATTTTACTTTGCGCTAGCATATCAAAACGGACTTTATCTCCCGCTTTTACCAAAAGCGCGTCGCCCGACTCCTCCGCCGAAACCGTTTCAAACTCGTCGGCGTTATTGGCAAGAACGGCGTCGTACACGGCGCACGAATACTTTTCGGCTTCACTGTCAAGGTTTCCTAAAGCTTTATTCGAAAACGCCATATATCCGACCGTACCGTTTTCGGTATCGTAGCCTATCCTTCCGCCGCCGACGGTATCGGTCTCTATAAGAAGCCCGCCTTCAAGATATACGCTCAAGTTTCGTTCCGTCTGCTGAACGCGCACGCACTGAAGCTTATTAAGATAGGTATTCTTTGCCAGCGTCTTGCTTGTTTTTACAGACTGTCCGTCCTTTATCGTGTCAAGCAAAATAGTATTGTCGGTAAAAGATATTCTTGCGTAATTGCGTTCATCGACGTAAGAAAACAAAATATCCGTTCCGTCGGGAACGATATTAAATTCAGCGGTAAATATACTCTCCGCGCTCTTGTCCGAAAGAACCCTCTCGCCAAGAGCCTCGACGCCTCCGCTCGGTCTGTACTCGTAATCGGGAAGGTCTGGATTCTCCGCGCTTCCCGTATTTAACGCAACCACGGGCTTGTCTCCGTTCCAAAGAATCCTCTGCATATTAAAGCCGCGGTCTATAACGTTAGTTCCGTCGGGGTAACGGTTGTGATAAACTATATAATAGCTGTCAAGATCAGGCCCTATCACTATACTGTTATGCCCCAAGGCTGTGGTCTCTCCCGACGTGGATAAAAGTAAAATATTCTGCTTGGGCTCTGTCCAGCCGCTCGTAACGCTGTCAGACACAGCATATTCGACTCTATAAGCTTGATCCAGAACGTGATTACCCGTAAACGTCATATAATAGATGCCGTCACGCTTGAATATGCTCGGCCCCTCTGTCCACATTCCCGACATACTTTGCGGAAGCTTGGACACACTCTGCGGTGTTGATTCGGGAGTCTCCATACTGTAAAGCTCTATTCCGTTGTAGGCGGCGGTGGTAAACCAAATGCTGCCGTCGTCGTCACGGAAAAGTGAACCGTCGATCCCCCCTCCAAGCTCACCGCTTATTGCAGTAAAGGGTCCCTCGGGCTTATCGCTCTTAAATATATAATTAGTCGTACCGTTGGGACAGGAGATGCTGTAGAAAGCCCCATTCCAATGAAAGACCTCGGGAGCGTAAAGATATTCGGTGTGCTCTCCGACAAAGACTGCTCCAACGTATGTCCAGTCAACCATATTTGTCGATCTATAACAATTTCCGCCCGAAGTATAGCAATAATAAACACCGTTATACTTCATAACGAACGGATCTCCCATAGGCATTTTCGTATGATTTCCATTATAAAAATCTATCGGATTGTTGTAAGCAGAAAATGAAATCGCAAAGCAGGAAAAAAAGATCACGAAAGAAAGAAGAAATGCTATCTTTTTCATAAAAAAACTCCTTGATACGATATGTTCAAGTATATCATATCAAGGAAATTTTGTAAATGTCCAATATTGACTTGTTGAATTGGTTTAATATCAACTATTGTTATTGCAGCACGTAAAACATAACGCAGAGCGTGTGAAGCACGCTTCCAAGCAGCACGAATATGTGGAATACCGAATGGAAATATTTTTTCGTTTTTCCGAGCTTATAGAATATAACGCCGCCCGTATACGCTATGCCGCCCGCGAGCAAGAGCCAGAAGCCCTCGGCGCCGAGGCAATCGTACATCTGCTTTATCGAAAAGATGATAGACCAGCCCATTCCGATATAGCACGCCATACTGAAAGCCTTGTATTTTTTTAAATCAATGGCTGTCAGCGTTATAGCTACCGCGGCAAGTCCCCATACGGCAGCGAAGGTTATCCACGCGGCAACGGGAGCGGTGCGCGCAAGACCGCATACGAGCATAGGCGTATAGGTTCCCGCTATCAGAAAATATATCGTACAGTGGTCTATAACCTGAAAGACTTTTTTAGAAGTATCGGTTTTAAGTCCGTGGTAAATACTCGACATAGTATAAAGCGTTATCATAGACGCGCCGAACACCGAGCTGCAAACGACGCCTGCGGCGTTTCCGTCAAACGCCGATATAAGAACGCAAAGCACGAGAGCCGCAACTCCGACAGCCGCTCCGACTATGTGCGTTACCATATTGAATATCTCTTCACCGTTAGTATATATCGGTAAAATCCTGTCTTTTATCTTAGTTCTTGCCGTCATACGTTTATCATCTCCCTGAAATATAGTTTTGAAAACTACTTTGTGTAGTTATTGTACCATAGTTTATGTTAAAATGCAATAGCTTATGCAAATTTTTATCAAAAATTTTTTTAGGACTCGGCGGATTGCGTTTTATCACCGTAGATTGACAAAGCCCTGCCGCTGTGATAAAATAGCATTGAAAACGTATCGGAGGTAAAATAATGAAAACGAAGCTTTCCCCGAAATTCTGGTGCGCGCTGACCGTGTTCAGCCTTATCGGTCAAGTCGCCTGGGTAGTCGAAAATATGTATCTCAACGTATTTATATATAAAATGTTCAACGCCTCAGCCGCCGACATTTCCAATATGGTAGCGGCAAGCGCGGTGGCGGCAACGCTCACCACCGTATTCATAGGTGCTCTTTCCGACAGGATAGGAAAGCGCAAGCTGTTTATATGCGGAGGCTATATCCTCTGGGGTATCTCGATTCTCGCCTTCGTATTCATAAGGCTCGACGTAATATCGGCAATATTTCCCGCCTCGGTGTCCGCCGCGGCGGTCGGAGTTTCGCTCGTCATAATTCTCGACTGCGTTATGACCTTTTTCGGCTCAAGCGCGAACGACGCGGCGTTCAACGCGTGGCTCACCGACAGCACCGACGATACCAACAGGGGCGCGGCTGAAGGAATAAACGCTATGATGCCTCTGGTCGCGATACTCGCGGTATTCGGCGGATTTATGGCGTTCGACCTTGACAGAAGCGAAAGCTGGACTTTAATATTTCTCATCATAGGCGTTGCCGTAACCGCAGTCGGCGTACTCGGTATATTCATAATAAACGACCCCGCTATATCCCCCTCTGAAAGCGGATATTTCAAGAACGTCGTACACGGATTTCTTCCCTCGACGGTAAAAAGCAACGTTTCTCTCTACCTCTACCTTATATGCTTTATAATTTTCAATATATCTATTCAGATATTTATGCCGTATCTCATCATATACTACGAGATATCGCTGGATATGGCGAATTACGTATTCGTTATGGCTCCCGCTGTAATAATAGCCTCGGCGGTAACTGCCGTATGGGGCAAGGTATACGACAAAAAGGGCTTTGCGCTGTCGTCGGCATTCTCTCTTATATGGCTCTCGGCGGGATATATCGTCCTCTATCTATTTAAAGCGACGCTTCCCGTGTTCATAGGCTCGCTCCTTATGATGTGCGGATATCTCTCGGGAATGGCGGTATTCGGTGCTAAGATACGCGACCTTACTCCAAAAGGAAAGGCGGGAATGTTCCAAGGAATACGCATATTCTCGCAGGTGCTTATTCCGGGAGTGGCAGGACCGTTTATAGGAAAGACGGTGCTTTCCAACGCCGAAACGATAGTAAACGACGATGGAACAAGCTCGTTCGTCCCGAACGAAAATATCTTTCTTGCCGCCCTCATAGCCGCGCTTGCCGTCGCAATTATGCTTATAATAATCTCAAAGCTTCAAAAACCGAGACTCAACACCCGTCTGAAAACGCCGTTTGAGGACGATAAAAACAGCTCTTGGAAGGACGAATATCCAAGACCTACGCTAAAAAGAGACTCATACCTCTCTCTGTGCGGCGAATGGGAGCTTTTCGTGAAATCGGGGGGAGAGGAGCGCAGTATAGGAAGCATCGCCGTACCCTTCCCGCCCGAATCAAGACTGTCGGGCATAGAACGCGCTATAAGAAAAGGCGAGACATATATCTACAAAAGAAGCTTTACTCTTCCCGAAGGCTTTTACAAGAAAAAAATCCTTATTAATTTCGGAGCGGCAGACCAAAAGGCGTATCTTTATATAAACGGAGCTTTCGTCGGAGAGCATATAGGCGGATATCTTCCGTTCAGCTTTGACGTAACCGAATTTCTCCGCGAGGGTGAAAACTCTGTAACTCTTGAGATATCCGACGAGCTTGACGCCGAGCTTCCTTACGGCAAGCAAACCAAAAAACGCGGAGGTATGTGGTATACGTCGATAAGCGGAATATGGCAGGCGGTATGGCTCGAAAGCGTTCCTGAGGAGTATATAAGCTCGCTTAAAATAACGCCCGCGCTCAACAGCGTAACGATTAAGAGCGTCGGAGGAAAGGCGAAAAAAACTCTTCTGCTCGAAGCGGACGGCGGAACTCGAGAATACGTCTACGACGGAGACGAGATAACGATAAATATAGAAAATCCGATACTTTGGTCTCCCGAAAATCCGTACCTATATAATTTTTCGATTACCGACGGCAACGACACCGTTTCGTCGTATTTCGCGTTGAGGACGGTAGGTATCGAAAAGATAAACGGCAGGTCCTATATAACGCTCAACGGCAAGCCGATATTCTTCCACGCTCTGCTCGACCAGGGCTATTACAGCGACGGAATATATCTTCCCGCAGCGCCGAGCGGTTATCTTTTCGATATATTGACTATGAAGGAGCTTGGCTTTAACACGCTCCGCAAGCATATAAAAATAGAGCCCGAGCTGTTTTACTATTACTGCGACAAGTACGGAATGCTCGTTTTTCAGGATATGGTCAACAGCGGAAAATACAGCTTTTTAATAGATACCGCGCTTCCTACGATAAATCTGAAAAAAGGAATAACCCACTCGGCAACAGACAAAAGACGCGCCGTTTTTGAAAAATCGGCAAAGGATACGGTCGAGCTTCTCTATAATCACCCCTGCGTCGTGTACTATACGATATTCAACGAGGGCTGGGGACAGTATGACGCCGACAGAATATATACCGAAATGAAAAAGCTTGACGGTACGAGAATATGGGATTCAACGTCGGGGTGGTTTGCGGAAAGTCTCAGCGACGTCGTAAGCGAGCATATATATTTCAAAAAAATAAATCTTGAAGCGTCCGAAGAACGTCCGCTCGTGCTTTCGGAGTTCGGTGGATATTACTGCAAAATACCGGAACATTCCTTTAATCTCGACAAAACTTACGGATATAAGTTTTTCGAGAATACCGAAGTGTTTGCCGAAGCACTTGAAAAGCTTTACCGAGACGAAATAATTCCGTCGATACGGCGGGGGCTTTGCGCGTCGGTTCTTACGCAGGTAAGCGACGTTGAGGACGAGACCAACGGACTTCTGACCTATGACAGACAGGTAATAAAGGTTGAAAAAGAAAAAATGAAAAAGCTCTCGGAAGAGCTTTACGAAGCGTTTGAAAATGTATGAATTATTTAGGGGAGAAACTTTTGCAAAAGTTTCTCCCCTTGAAATTTTTGTGTTCGTTTTGTGGGGGAGGAGCTTTTTGCAAAAAGCTCCTCCCCCATACCCCCACCCAAAAATCTTTAAACGTTGGGTTTGTTTTTTAGTTTTGTATTACTTCCTACGGAGAGCTTAATTCGGGTTTTCCTCATACTTGGTAGGGGAGGGGCTTGCTCCTCCCCTGGAAACGATGATTAACTACTATATCCGTAGGGGCGAACTGCGTTCGCCCGCGGGCGTTCAGAGAACGCCCCTACGAAATTGATTTCTCGGTATGTAAAACCTGCTTTATGCAAGGCACCCCTTGGCACGCTTCTTCGCATTTAGGTCGCAGACCTAAATAGCACTTCATTACCGTGTAGTAAGAAGTGAACATAATTCCCAAAAACAAACTAACCTTAAATACTTTAACGAAAATCAAAGCAGATTCCGACGGCGATGCCGTCGCCCTGCGGGTTCGACTACGCTTCGCTTGCGCT
>JAFTZH010000022.1 GCA_017464565.1 Clostridia bacterium | reverse complement strand
GCCGACTACACTGTACTTGCCACGGGCGGTATTGGCGGTATTTTCGAGCATTCCACAAACTACAAGCATCTGACGGGAGATGCCATAGCGCTTGCTCTGAAATACGGCATCAGATTGCAGCACAACGACTATATTCAGATACACCCAACAACTCTCTATACCGAAAAGGAGGGAAGTCGAGAATTCCTCATTTCCGAGTCGGTCAGAGGCGAGGGAGCGATCCTGCTCAACTCCAAGGGTGAGCGCTTTGTAAACGAGCTGTTGCCCCGTGACGTGGTTGCAAACGCCATCTTTGCCGAAATGAAAAAGGAAGGGACAAAGCACGTCTGGCTCTCTCTTGCCCCCATTCCCGAGGAGGAGATCCGAACACACTTTCCAAACATTTATCAGCGTTGCCTTGATGAAGGGTATGACGCAACGAAAGAGCCGATCCCCGTAGTTCCGTCACAGCATTATTTTATGGGCGGTATCGACGTTGACCGATACAGCAAGACCTCAATGGAGCGGCTGTACGCGGCAGGAGAGACCGCTTGTAACGGTGTTCACGGAAGAAACAGACTTGCAAGCAATTCGCTGCTTGAAAGCCTTGTGTTTGCCAAGCGTGCCGCAAAACACATTGTTGAGGGATATTCGGCACTGACAAACGACACGGAAATCACCGTTGACGAGTCAAAATACCAAAACTACAAAGAAGAATATAAAGCCGCCGTTCTTGCGGCAATCGAAAAGGAGAGATCAAGCCATGAATAATATTACAATGAAAATGAACGCGGACAACCTTATTTTACAGGCACTCAGAGAGGATATCACAAGCGAGGACATTACCACCAATTCGGTTATGCCTTGCTATCGGGCGGGTGAGGTCGAACTGATCTGTAAGCAGGACGGCGTCATCGCGGGTCTTGATGTTTTCAAGAGAGTATTTGAGATTCTTGACGAAAAGACCGAGGTTGTTTTCTATTGCAAGGACGGAGACGCCGTAAAAAATGGTGAGAAAATAGGACTTGTCCGCGGAGATATCCGCGTGCTTCTTTCGGGTGAGCGTACCGCACTGAACTTTTTGCAGAGAATGAGCGGTATCGCAACCTACACAAGAGAGATTGCAGATCTTCTTAAGGGAACGAAAACCAAGCTGCTCGACACAAGAAAGACCACACCCAATATGCGCATTTTTGAAAAGTATGCCGTAAAGGTCGGAGGTGGCTATAACCACAGATATAACCTCAGCGACGGTATTCTTCTCAAGGATAACCACATCGGCGCGGCAGGCGGTGTGGGGGAAGCTGTCAGAATGGCAAAGGAATACGCGCCTTTCGTCCGCAAGATCGAAATTGAGGTAGAGAATCTGGATATGCTGAAAGAAGCGCTTGAAGCGGGCGCGGACATCATTATGCTTGACAATATGAGCGTGGAGGATATGAAAAAGGCAGTTGAGCTTTGCCGTGGCAAGGCAGAAACCGAGTGCAGCGGTAACGTGACGAGAGAGAACGTGGCAAGACTCGTTGACATCGGTGTTGACTATATTTCCAGCGGCGCTCTGACGCACTCCTCTCCTATTCTTGACCTTTCACTGAAAAATCTGCACGCGATATAAGGAGGAATCATGAAGGTAGCCGAAAGAAGAAAAGCGATCGTCAATTTACTTTTATCATCCAAGGAGCCCATTTCCGGAGGCGAGCTTGCACGCCAATTTGATATATCCCGACAGATCATCGTGCAGGATATCACGGTGCTGAAAGGTACAGGCTATGATATTCTTTCCACGAGCCAAGGGTACGTACTTCGAAGATCACCCTTAGCGGAACGGGTATTCAAGGTAAAGCACACCTCCGAGCAGACTGAGGATGAGCTGACCTGCATCGTGGAGCTCGGCGGCACCGTGGTAGATGTATTTGTATGGCATAAGGTGTACGGAAAAATCGAAGCTCCTCTGAATATATTTTCTAAGCATCAGGTCAAGCAGTTTATGGAGGGAGTCAGAACAGGAAAGTCATCTGAGCTGATGGCGATTACGGGCGGCTATCACTACCACACCGTCCGCGCGGATTCCGAAGAAATTCTTGATAACATCTTGAATGAACTTAACAACAGAGCGTATATCGTACCGGAATTAGAGTAAACAAGATATATATAAGTGCGACTCTTGAAAAATGCGGAATTGCCCGTAGCACACGTTTCAAATGGAAAACGAAAACTCCGTCTCGGTTTGAGACGGAGTTTTTTGAGCATATTGTTTTTTAAAATGAGAAAAGACTCAGCTTTTTAGTCTACACTTAAGTAGTCCAAAAGGCTGAGCCCCTTCAATGTCTATGGGCGACAAAAAAGATATTTTTTGTTGTTTTGATATGGAGTTGAACTGTTGCAAAAAGCTATTGCTTCATTATGTTAATGACCTTTGTAGACAGTTCTGAAACTTTTTCTGATATACTGCTTCCTCTGTCTATCAACGGTACAGGTGGAGCCGTAAGTTTTATTTGTTTTAATCGCTTTAAAATTGCCATTCTTCCGTAGAAAAAGCGCCATCTTTGCATATTAATTTGTGCGGCAAACCATACTAATTCTTCATACGACATATTATATTTGGGAATTAGAACTCGCACAGCACTTCCGCCGTTTCCTCTTGCCATAAAACGCCACGGCTGAACGCATGCCCTGCCAAAACATGTAACTGTTATAGCACCGTCTGCAAACACTTCACCATCTACATCGCCCACTAGTCGAATTATACTATTTTGAGGATCCCCAGAAGAAACATAAGGACACGAGCCAGTGTGATAATTACTTTCTCCACTTGATTTTCCACCCTTAACGACAAAAAATCTTTCTATAGAGTCTGTTTCACCATATGGTATAGCAGGAAGATTTGTCCAAGCAGGAAAATTAGGAATAACCTCGTCAGCAATATCTTCAATACATACAGTCGTTGTCAAGATGGACTTTGTAATCTCTTCGCGATAATTCTCTTGCTCTTCCTTTGGGAACTCGGGTTGCGGCAAATATTGTTCAGGGCTAAATTCAGCTCCTATTTCCATAATTTTTTCTGCCTTTATGACAGTTGCCAATTTAGAATCGATTTTTTGTCCTAATCTAAACTTTTTAAATTCGTCAAGGACTTCTTCTAACTGTGAACCAGCAACTTCAACTCTTTTCCCTTTTAATTTTCTATATCCATCATTCCAAATTTTTGCCATAAAGACATCATCAGTAGCCCTTTGACTGTATGGAGCAGCTATCATGATGGTTGTATCAACTGCCGTAGGATAAAACAAATCGCCGGGAAGGCTAATCATTCCCAAAACCGAATTTTTTTCCAAAAACGTATTTCTCCAACTCGCATTATCTTCATCTGCAAAAATTCCTGATTTAACAACAACCGCAAGAAGTCCTGTTCTGTGTAATGCCGCCATTGCTGTATCTATGAAATTTCGCTCTGGTTCATCTTCTTGAGAAAACGGAGGATTGATGAGAGCTTTTGTAAATCTTCCTTTTACGCTCTGTAAACTATGCTCGTCAAAGCAACTCGCATTCTCGATATGACTCTTGCCGTCACCTCTAAAAAACATATTAAGCGCAGCTAATGCCCAAACGGTTGGATTCGTATCAAACCCATATAATGATTCTCTGATTATAGAATAAGAAACTCCTAAATCCTTAGATGTTTTCATCATTCGATCGAAAGACGCTACCAAGAACCCGCCGGAACCACACGCAATATCTATAACAGTATCTCTTGCTGTTACCTCAATCAATTCTGCACAAAATTTTGTAATATGACGAGGAGTAAAAACAATTCCTAACGAATTATTGTCATATCCATACCGAATAAACGCCTCATATAACAACCCCAAAAAATCGGTATCTGTTCTTAATAACGATTTAATATTTAAGGACTTCAATATATATACGATTTTACTCATTTTAGGAGCCAATCTTGCATAATCAGCATCTAAAAGCTTTAGAGTTTCTACTAATTGTTTTTTCTTAGATTCTTCAAAATGGTCGGTTGTTGCAATTGCAGTCTCTACCAGATCATTAATGGAAGATAATTCATTTCCATTAGATAAATCTATTTCGCCTTGATAGAGAGCCGTAATTACTGCGCCCAACACCTTTGGTCTTAGTGAGGGTTCTATTTTAGCTGAACGCAAAAGAGCAGAAAGTTCAATTGCAACCGAGATGTAATCTGATACTTTAGGAACTGTTACCTCGGTTGTACCATTTTTAGTTAAAAGAGCAGTTTCTAATTCTCCAACGGTTGGAAAACTTGTCAAATTAAAACCATGCGAAGAGAGTGGAACCCAGTTATCGTCAATCAAAAATACTGTTTTAAACAAGTACCCATTATCCTCTTCACCTGCAACACCGACGGCAATGTTAATTGAAAAATTTCCAACGCTGTTAATGGTGTTTGCATAATCAATAGCTTCCGAAAGTGCCACATCAATTTTTTTGATATCGTTTTTGGCTTCGACAACAATAACAGGAGTCCCTTGTTTACACACCAAAAAATCAGGTTTTGCTTTTTCCAATCCTATGTTAGGGAAGTAATCCTCTATTTCCTGTTCTTCTAAAAAATCTCCGCCTTTTTGGGGGTGTTTAGTATTCCAGCCTTTTTGATTGGCAATTTCTCTTATTAGGTATCTACAACGTGATTCTGCGCGTTTGCTACTTGCCATAAGATTCTCCTCCTAAAGGATTTGCTTTAATAATTATAGCAAAAAAAGTATAAACTGTCAAGATTGGGGTGCCTTTTCTTGCTTTTTTGCTTTGCCTTGTGTGTTTACGAATTTTTGGGGTCTCACGGGAGTTCAAATCCTTTCAGTATCGGAAAATACCCATTTTTCATCTACAAAATCGAATGAAAAAATTTCGCCCTTAAAAAGCGAAAAAGCCTTGAAAAATCAAGGCTTTTTGCGGCGATATCTTTTTTATCGCCCTTTTATGGCAGGGGCAGAAGGACTTGAACCCACGACACCCAGTTTTGGAGACTGGTGTTCTACCGACTGAACTATACCCCTTTATTACAAAGCTTTAATATTATATCACATAAATTTTCGTTTTGCAATACTTTTTTGCTATTTTTTATTCTTTTCTTTTTTTAAAGGCCTTGTTCCGCTTTCTTTTTCTTGACAACGCACTCGTAATATGCTAAAATAATTTAAATGCTACGTTAGCAACGGCTAACAATTATAAAATATTTTGATTGTATTTTGAGGGGGAGAAAAATGGTTAAAACGACAGCTCTTATAGAAGGAATGAAATGCGGAATGTGCGAGGCTCATATGAACGACGCCGTAAAAAAAGAATTTAAGGTAAAGAAGGTCGTTTCGTCGCACGAAAAAAACGAGACGGTTATCCTTTCAGATTCTCCCATCGATGAGGACAAGCTCAAAAAGGTAGTCGCTGACGCAGGCTACGAGCTTAAGGAAGTAAAGAGCGAGCCTTACAAAAAGAAAGGGCTTTTCGGAAGATAAGAAGGATTTTGCTATGAAGCTTGACGCTATATTGTTCGATCTTGACGGTACTCTGCTGCCTATGGATATTGATGAATTTACGGGAGGGTATCTCGGATTTCTTGCGAAAACCCTCGCTCCTTACGGATATAAAAAGGAGACCCTTCTTCCCGCTATGTGGAAGGGTGTTGCGGCTATGGTCAAAAACGACGGAAAGGCTTATAATTCGGAGCTTTTCTGGAGAGTATTTGCCGAGCATCTCGGCGATGGGGTATACGAGCAGGTTTCGGTGCTTGACGACTTTTACAGAAACGAGTTTAACGAAGCGGTAGCTTTCTGCGCGCCTACTCCGTCGGCGGCAGAGGCGGTGAGTGCCGCAAAGGAAAAAGCAAAATACGTCGTTCTGGCGACCAATCCCATTTTTCCTTCATCTGCGGTTCAGTCCAGACTCAATTGGACGAATATCTCTGCCGACAGCTTTGCGTTGATAACCGATTACGACAATTCGCGCTTCTGCAAGCCGAACCCCGCTTATTATACGGAGATAACCGACAAGCTCGGCGTTGACCCCCGTAATTGTCTGATGATAGGAAACAACGCCGACGAGGATATCGCGGCGGCGCAGTCGGCGGGTCTTTCTACCTTTTTGCTGACCGATTGCCTTATTGCCAAGGGGGATATTCCCGAAACTCCGAGGGGAGATTTCGGCGCGCTTATCAAATATATTAACTCGCTTTGATAAAATGGGGCGTCTCGTTCGGCGCAGAACAAAAATACACTAATCAGGTAAAAAATAACCGCTTTTACTATCAACAACCGATAGTAAGAGCGGTTTTTTGGTGGAAATTTTTGTGAAATTTAATTTTTTATGTGTGTATTGACGCGATTTGGTTCTCTGCGGCACGAAGTACGGCGGCGAGAACCGAATCACGGCTAATCCAAGCTCGTTTATTTCTTGTTTAACATTTTCTGTCTTGCGGTCTCTCGCGCGCTGACTGCTCCCTCGGGGTTGATATCTCCCGCTTTGGTCAGAGCGATTTTTGTCAGCGTAGGTCCGATTATCTCGTAAACGAGAACGGCGAACAGGGTTATATTTGCCACTATCGCACCTTCCGTTCCGAGCTGTTCCGCTTTTATTGCCATACCCAGCGCGACTCCCGCTTGCGGAAGCAGCGTAACGCCGAGATATTTGACTATATTGGGACTGCATTTTACCGCCTTTGAGCTTATGAACGCGCCGCTGTATTTGCCCGCCGAACGAGCGATTATATAAACGACGCCGACGAGAACTATCGCGAAATCGGCGAATACCGACAGGTCAAGCTCGGCTCCGCTGATAACGAAGAAGAGTATAAACAGCGGAGCCGTCCATCTGTCAACTCTCTCCATAAGCTCCTCCGAAAAGTCGCATACGTTGCAGAATACCGTACCGAGCATCATACATACGAGCAGGGACGAGAACGAGATATTTATCCCGCCTATTTCAAATTTCAACATTGATAGGGCGACCGTCAGAAATACGAAGGTAACCGACATTGAAAGTCTTTTGGAATTTGAATGGAAGAATTTTTCGAAAACGGTGAAGAGAAGCCCCATTACCGCGCCGAGCAGGAGCGAGAGAACTATCTCGAGTATAGGCTCGACTACTATGGATATGACGTCTACGTGTCCCGATATCAAAGCCTTGGCGACTCCGAAGGAAGCGGCAAACAGCATAAGTCCAACCGCGTCGTCAAGCGCGACTATCGGAAGAAGAATATCGGTAAGCTCACCTTTGGCTTTGTATTGGCGGACGACCATAAGCGTTGCCGCGGGAGCCGTTGCCGACGCAATCGCGCCGAGAACTATCGCTGCGGGGAGAGAAAGCTTGTCGGGCATAGCAAAGTGAAGGGCTATAAGCGCGGCGTCTACTACAATCGTCGTTATAACGGCTTGGAAGATGCCTATGACGGTAGCCTGCTTTCCCGTTTTTTTGAGCTGTGAAAGCCTGAATTCGTTTCCTATCGAGAAAGCGATAAAGCCGAGAGCTACGTCCGAAATTATAGAGTATTTGTCAACGTCCGCCGCGCTGATAAAACCAAGCCCCGGTATATTGAGCGCTCCGAGGCAGAAGGGACCGACGAGTATTCCCGCTATGAGATACGCGGTTACCGCGGGGAGCTTTGCGAGCTTCGCAAGGCGTGATAGCATAAGCCCCGCAAAAAGCGCAACAGACAGACTGAGTAAGATTTGCATAAAAATGCCTCCAAAATGATAAAAAATTAACTTTTTTGTTTTGAGCTTTAAGATTATAGCACTTTATAAATCTTATGTCAAGTGTAAGTGAATTTTTAAATAAAAATTTTTTGATAATAATATTATTATAGTGGAGAAGCTTTTTGCAAAAAGCTCCTCCACCGGAAAAACAAGGGTAAGGGGAGAAATTTTTACAAAAATTTCTCCCCTTAAATAAAAATCCTGCAACTTATTTCCCCTTTGATTGTCTGAAAAGCCCCGGAGATATTCCCTCTACCCTTTTAAAGAAGCGGTTAAAGTTGTTATTATCGGTAAAGCCAAGCTTGTAGCTTATATCCGAAAGGCTCAGATTCGTTTCGAGAAGAAGCTTTCTCGCGCAGTTCGACTTCACCCTGTCTATAAATGTTTTTGCCGATATTCCAAGGTCCTTCTGAACTATATTGTTCAACTGCTTCGTGCTGAGATTCACGTAATCGGCAAGGTCCGAAACGGTAAAATAAGTCTCCTGATTTTCCAGCATATATTTTTCAAGCACTACGAGTCTGTGGTCGCTTCCCCTCTCGGAAACGCTTGAATCTATCTGCCAATTTTCGTTTGGAAATACCTCTCTGACAAGACGTATAACGAGCATATTCAAAAGTGCCTTAACGTTCTGCGAATAAAGAAGCTGTCCCTGATGAAGCTCGCCCATCAAAAGCTCTATTACCGAAACTATATCTCCGCTTATCTCACCGCTCACGGTACTGATTGAATCAAGCGCCGCTATTATCTTTCTTATCTGCGGGCGGTCCGCCTCTATCGGCTCGAAGGTGAGGGCAAAGGTTTCGCTGTTGCTCTCGGTATTTTCGGTGCTGTGCTTGACGTGAGGAGGTATTATCAAAAACTCTCCCGCCTGAAGATTTATCGTCTTTCCGCCTTCCTCACGGTAAACGTATCTTCCGCCGAGAATACAGTGAAGCTCGAAGAATGAATGACCGTGCATCTTTCTGCGCGCCTCGTTATCCTGCAAGGAATTATGACGAATATATCGGCACCAGAAAACGTCTATATCGAAATTGATATTTTCTTCGGGCAAGAGAATGCCGTTCATTCTCCGCATAGCGTGATCGTAAAAAGAAAAATCTTCCTTGAGCAGCCGCCCTTTTTTTTTCGTCATTCCGCTTCCCTCCCGTCTGACGTTTTAACTCCGCAAATATATAATATCACATATGAAAAAAATTTTCAACCCGATTTAAATATTTAAAACAGCCCTCCTTTGCGGAGGGCTGTTTTCAGCTTATATTTTCGGTGATATATTCGAGAGGTATCTGATATTCCTCCTCGTATACCGATTTCCATTCGTCGTAATTCTTCTGCATCATTATGTCGGCGCTCTTTCTGTAAGGAAGAGAGGTGTCGGGATATATAGGCTCGGAAATATTTATCGTATACTCCTGAACGAAAAATCCGTCCTCTCCCATAATATCCGAGTCCTTCATAGTGATGAAGCAAGGCACTACGGGAACGCCGTTCTTCGCCGCAAAGCGGAAGGCTCCCGACTTCAAGGGCTTCGGCTTGCGGTAGTTCCACCACATACTCTGCTCGGGATAAACGAGAACGAAATGCCCCTCCGAAAGCAGAGTGTCTATCGCGTCTATCAGCTTTTTGACGGTATGGCGGTTTGATGACAGGGGCAGAGTGTTGCAGTGCCTCATCAAAAATCCGTAAAAGCCGGGGAAAGAGGTATAGTTTCCCTCTCTTATAACCCTGTAAAACTTTTTATCCGCGTGCTCGGACGCCTCGTAAGCCATCTGTATGGCGAAGCTGTCAAAGGCGTTGAAATGATTGCAGGTTATAATCGCTCCGCTTTCAATCGCGTTGAGATGCTCTATTCCCTTTATTTCTTTTATTATCAGCTTCTTTTCCTCAATAAGCGTATTTACGAATCTTCTGGCTATCATAAAGGCAAGCTTGGTTTTAAGCTTATCGTAAGCACCGCGTCTGTAATAATCTATCTCCTCGGGCATAAGCACTCTTGAGGGCGGATCCTCCTCAACGTCCTCGTCAAAGCGTCCTTCCCTCTCAAGCTGTTCTATCTTCCGCAATATCTCAACTCTGTCCCGCGAGCGCTTGTTTTTATTGACGAGATTGAGGTAATTATCCTCCTTATTAGTCTCGGACACGGCAAGCTTTAGGAGATTATCCATAGATTCGGCGTCCCGCTTGCGCTCTGCGTCGCTGTAATTATTGAGTATATCGCGAAGCTCGCCGCAAAAGCAGGTCTCCTCGGCGTATTTCCAAAAGATTTCTCCGTGTCTGCAATCGGCGTAATGCCAAGGCTTGCTTACCATAATATAATGAAGTATCTTCGCTTCCTCTATCGGATACGCTATCTCACCGAATATCTCGGTATTCCACCTCTGGTCAAGCCAGAAAACGTGGTCCTTGCATATAAGATTGAGATAGTCCTCGTCCTGAGTTACAACGAAGGTGTAGGCGTGAAGATACTCGATGAATTTATCGAGAACGAAGTGCATACGGAACTGATGGCAGTTTATGAGTATCATTCCCGCGTTGAAGAAATTATGTCTTGATACTCCTACTACCTTCTCTGCGTAGGTTCCGTATTCGTCCACCTGCACCATCGCCTGCTCGTGGCAGGCTCCGACGTAAGCGTCCTTTATATCAGTCATATAAAGCTCGCTGATATCCCCCTGCACCACCGTGTCGCTGTCGATATATATAGCCTTGTCGTATTCGGGAAACATCTCGGCTATAAACAGACGGTAATAGGTCGTCTTTGAATAGTAATCGCGTATCGGAAGCTTTTCGGCTATCGCGTCAAGATGCTCCGTAACGTCCTCAAAGGATATCTTGAAGCTGTCGTTCTCCAACTCCAGCACCTTCTTTTTTATATCCTCGGATATGCTCGTATGAAGTATATAAACGCGGTAGTCGTAATCCTTCGACGCGTTTTTTATCATTGAATATAGCGATACGACGGTATACTTTACAAAATTCTTGTCGCACGCGTAAAATATCGGAACTATTTGTTTATCCATTTACCTCTACCTCTCTGTTATACTCGTTTATAAGTCTTAAATATTCGTCAAGAATATCGTCAAATTCGGAATATCCGAACACCCGCCTCACCTTTTCGACGTGCCACTGCTTGATATTGTCGGTGTGCGGATAAGGAAGCCAAAACAGCCTCTTTGAAAAATGTCTTACCACGGTATGCTTATGCAGATATTTCTGGTCGTTGAATTTCTGCGGAAGCATCTTCTTTTTAGTAGTTGAGCGTATAAGCGCGCTCTGGTCGGCAAAGACGAGCTTTTTCGTTTTTATAAGCTCTCTCGCCTTTCCGAGTATTCCCGTCTCCCTCATTTCTTTCATATTGAAAAGCAAAACGCCCGCGTTGACGTAATTGGGATTTATAAGATATTTGCCGTAGTGATCTCTCGCCGCGGCGTATTCGTATCCCTCGACGTCGGTATCGTAAAGCAAATGAATATCCCTGTTGAACATAACGTCAACGTCAAGGTACAAAATCTTATCGGGAAGTCCCCGAACCTCGTCAGCGAAAAGGCGTATCAGGGTATAGGGAGAGCAATACGCGTCCTCGTTGGGACAGCTTCCGAACTCCGCTCGGTAAAGCTCGGTAACGTCTATCTTCACGGCGGTATTGAGCGGATTATATCCCTTTATAACAGACTCAAAGAATGCCATTTGCCTATCGTTCACGGGAAGATAGTCGTCCTTTATATGAGAAACGTCCATAGTAAAAACGTAAAAGGTATACGGCTCCGCAGACCCGCTTCGCCTGAGTATCGACAAAGCGCAGGTGAGCATTCCGTCAAACACCTTATAGTTTCCGCAAAATAATATATTAACCATCTTTCTCTTCTCTTTTTACGTATTTTATCCATTCGACGTCCGAGCGCTCCGCCCTCTCGCGCATACGCTCATATATCCTGTCCCTCAGCTCGCTCTTTTGCTTTTTTATCGGAAGCGTTTCGTCGGGATAAAAGGGACCGTCGATATAGGTTACTATCCTCGGCTTTTTCGACCACCGTCTCTTCTGATAGGTGTTGGTAAAGCAGAAAGAGGGTACTCCGCACTTGACGGGATAGTGAAACGAGGTGTCGGGGAAATTGCGTATCTTGGTATAGAAGGGCCATATATGCGCCTCGGGGTATATCACGACCGCGCACTTCTCGGAGATCCTTCTCTCTATCGCCGCCAGAAAATTTCTGTACGCCTCAATACCGTCGGGGAGGGGTATAGCTCCGAGCGAAGGGGTTATTTTTCCGAGCACGGGCATAGATACGTTATTCGGATGCACCACGAAATAATCGTTTTTCGGGAAATTAAGGAAATGCGGAATAAGCGCGTCCCCTATATCCTGTGTATGATTTCCATACATAAAATATCCCGTTTTTTTGTACTTCTTCAGTATCTTTTTATTGACCGCCTTATGATGAAAAGCTATCTTCGTATAAAGAAAGGCTATCGGCGTCGCCACGATACGATACCAGAAGAAATGAGTAAAGCGTTTGAATACGGAATCGTGGCAATAAACGTAGCTCCCGTCTATTTTTTTCGGCGTTATCTGCGCCGTGGAAAACTCATCGTTCAATTCGTCTTCATAATAAATCGTTTTTCGTTTATCCATTCAATATCGCCCTCGTTAATAAAGTGCGCCAATTACGCTGCGTTAACCCCGTTATGTAGTTTGCGATACTATATTGTACCATCTTACACGTATATTGTCAATAGATTAATTAAAAAAACTAACTATTTCCCGATATAAACTTTTTGTGCCTATTAAACCATAATTTCTTGACATACCGCGTTTTTTTATTTATAATCATTTAATAA
Organism: Clostridia bacterium; assembly: GCA_017464565.1. Lineage (GTDB taxonomy): Bacteria > Bacillota > Clostridia > Oscillospirales > CAG-272 > HGM12713. Next base: position 14,465 of record JAFTZH010000022.1, on the reverse strand, counting down.
GGAACGATTTTGGGAGAAAAAATGAAAAAACACATAGAAAAACATACCCGCAGGCTTGACGGAAAGACCGTTGCGATAAGCGGGGCAACCGGCGGAATAGGGCGCGAGCTTTGCGCGCAGCTTGCCCGTCTTGGAGCTTCTCTCGTGCTTCTTGACAGAAATTACTCAAAATCAAGCGCGCTGAAAGACGAGCTTCAAAAGGACTATCCTTCCCTCTCGGTACGTCTTATCACCGTAGAGCTTGAAGATATTGAGTCGGTCAAGCAGGCGGCAGAGAAGCTTACGGAGATTAAAATAAACCATCTTATACTTAACGCGGGAGCGTACAGTATTTCTCGCCGCAAATGCTCCACCGGATTTGACAACGTATTTCAGATAAACTTCGTCTCGCCGTATTATCTCGCGCGAAGGCTTTTGCCGGACATACGAGCGAGAGGCGGGAGCGTAGTCGCGGTTGGAAGCATAGCTCACGATTATTCAAAAGCGGATATGAGCGATATTGATTTCTCATCAAGAACACGGGCAAGCCTGGCGTACGGAAACGCGAAGCGATTTCTTACGTTCTCTCTTTTGCGCGGATTTGCCGACGGCGGAGGAATATCCGTGGCTCACCCCGGAATAAGCTTTACGGGAATAACCGCTCATTATCCTAAATTTATTTTTGCCATAATCAAGAACCCTATGAAAATTATTTTTATGAAGCCGAAAAAGGCCTGTCTTTCGGTTCTTTACGCGCTTTTTGACGACTGCGGCAGGAACGAGTGGATAGGACCTCGGGTATTCGGAATATGGGGGCTTCCAAAAAAGCAAAAGCTATCTACCGCTTCGGATGCCGAGGCAGACGAAATATGTGCCGCGGCGGATAAAATATATTCGGAATTGTGAGAATTATGGTTTTTTATGGGGGGAGGGACTTTTTGCAAAAAGTCCCTCCCCCAAACCATACCCAATGTTTAAAGTTTTTGAAAAGGGGTTCGGGGAGAAACTTTTGCAAAAGTTTCTCCCCGAAAAAATCCATACATAAACTAACTTTACGGAGTGAAGAACACGATTGGTCTTCATTTCCTCTTTTTTATAGATTTAAAGCCTTCTTTAAAAAGAAGCTTTATGCTCTTCATTATAATGCCTTTGTTTTCCTCATTGAGATTATTCCAAGCCCGCAGAAGCTTTATTTTATCGGTGCTTATGTCTGTAAGAGTAGTGGCGTTCGTAGCCGCGAGCGTATCGTAAACCGCCTCCACGAACTCCTCTCTCTGCTTCATATCCATATCGTCAAGCCAACTCTTAAGCGTACTGTCGATTCGCTTGCTTTCTTCGCTCACCGAGTCAAGATATATAAATTTGCTTCCCAGCACCTCCCACGAAAAAGAGTCATGCTGCATTATACCGACCTGCGTACTCTTTATAACCTCGTAATTCTCCTCGTGCTCAAGGAGCATACCGATAATAGAGGATTCGGGAACTATCGTCCTTATCTTCCCCTTTATATTCTGATAATCCAGACTCGTGATAAACTTCTTATCAAATCCCGGACCGTCGTTGCTGTACGTCAGAATTATCCTTTCTTTTATCTCGGGCGTAGTTTTTACGGTGGCGTAAACCGCGAGATTTCCACCCTTGCTGTGTCCTCCCGTATATATTCCCTTCCGTGCCGACACCGCCGCCGCTTCAAGATATTTCACCGCTTCAAGCTGGGCGGGAACAGCCTCCATAAAGCTCATATTGAAGTTTTCCTTCCAGCCTACGAGCGTATCATCGGTTCCCCTGTAAGCAACGTATACGTTTCCATCGTCAAGCAAAAAGGTTACAGCCGAGAACTGCACCTCTTTTTCAACGTTTACGTCGTTGACGTAGCCCGTCATCCGCAGATTTCCAAACCTCTTGGTCTTTGCCGCTCTCGCCATAAGAGAAAGCACAGAGGCGGGCAGTATCGCCCCTATATACGCTTGTTCTCCCTTGTGCGCGCGCAGATATTTCCTTGCCGCCGAAAGAAGCTGTACCGAGCTTCCCCCGTGCTCTGACGGAACTATACCGCCGAAATCAACGTAGCATATCATAGATAATATCAGACTGTCCACTTCGTTCAGACCTACCTCGGAAAAGGTTATATCCCCTCTCCAGTCCAAATAATCGAAAACGGTTGACATAAATTATATTCCCTCTTATATCTGCTTATGAACGCTTTTGTATTCGTCGTAAAAACGATAATACGGACATTGTCTCGTTCTTCCCGACAAAAATCCGCTCATCTCATCTTGATCCAAATTAACGGTACACACGTTAGCTTCAAGATACTCGTCGTAATCGTAAAAAACACAGCTCTCGCAATTCGCGGTTTTTCCTTCTTTCACAACGCTTCCTCCGAGATATTACATATTTTTCAGCCTGTCAAGACAATTTTGCAGTATTATCTGCGCGGAAAGAGTGTCTATAACCTGCTTCCGCTTGCTTCCTCTCGTATTGGTCTCGTTGAGGTATCTCGACGCGGTCATAGTAGTCATTCTCTCATCAAACATAGCAACGGGCAATCCGCATCTCTCCTCTACCATACGAGCAAATTTTTTACACCTCTCGGCTCTCGCTCCCTCGCTCCCGTCCATATTTTTCGGCAGACCGACTATTATAGCCGATACTCTCTGTTCCTTTGCTATATCACTTACGGCATCCGCCGTTTTCTCTATACCGCCGGGGCTTATATATCCTATACCCGATGCCAGAAAGCGCGAAATATCCGAAACCGCAAGTCCCGTCCTCACGTCTCCGAAATCGACCGCCAATATTTTTCCCGCCGTTTGCTTTATTCTATCCATTTTCAGCTCCCAACACCCAAAAGTCTCTTTAAAATTATTATATGCTTAAAATCCATATCGGTTATTCTTCTTTTTTATTATATTCCTCTGCCAGAAGCAAAAGCCTCTCTCTCGTATTATTTTGAGGCTCCTCTATTACGCGTTCAAGCAGGTACGACAGCGTTTCACCTATCTTTTTTCCTTTTATTCCGAGCTTTACTATATCCGAGCCGTTTACGGCAAGCTCGGCGTTCGTAGTACATACCTTCTCGGACAAATTGCGCTTTACAAGCGCTTCAAACTCCGCGTCTGTTTTTCCGAGAGCTTTTGCCGCGCAAACGGCATCCGCCGCAAGCTCTCCGCAAGCGCCTATAAACCGCCTTGCCGCCGCTCCGTCTCCCGAAAGCGTACCCGAAAGCACCGACGCCAAGGTAATCGTATTTGACGTGAGCTTTCCCGAAAGCTTAAGACCCGCGAGAAGCTCTCGCGTTCTTTCTTTCGGGCATTCGCTCATAATTATTCCAAGCCTTATTCTTTCCTTTGAGGGAGCTTCCGAAAGTGCCTCAAAAAGCCTGTCGGAAGGCGAATAATCGCACAGAATGAAACGCAAAGTCCCCGTATCCCGCATTTTTCTCAAGGCTTCAAGCGGAGAACTCGAGCAAATAAGCCTTAAAAATTCATTGGCTATACGCTCTCTCGCTATATTTTCAAGCCTTTCATTCAGTTCTGCCGCCGCGAAAAGAGTTTTATCGTCTATCTCAAAGCCAAGCTGCGCCGAAAAACGAAAGGCTCTCATTATACGGAGCGCATCCTCGGAGAATCTTTTTTTAGGGTCGCCCACGGCTCTTATAATTTTCTTTTTTAAATCCCCCGCACCGTCAAAATAGTCGATAATCCCCCTGCTCTCGTTATACGCCATAGCGTTTACGGTAAAATCCCGCCGTGCGAGGTCGTCGCGGATATTCCGCGTGAAGCTGACGGTTTCAGGGCGTCTGGAATCCTTATAGTCTCCGTCTATGCGAAAGGTGGTTATCTCTATCGGTTCTCCGTCCGAAAGAACGGTAACGGTACCGTGCTTAAGTCCCGTGGGAATAGTTCTCATATCGGCAAACAGCTTCAAGGTTTCGTCAGGCAAGGCGGACGTTGTTACGTCAAAATCGTGGGGAGAGGCTCCAAGTATCATATCTCTTACGCTTCCGCCAACTATATACGCCTCAAAGCCGTTATCTTCAAGACGGTCTATTATTTCAGCAACGTATTTCGGATAATGCACGCTATCCCCCCTTTTTATCTTTCTTCGCTATAATTATACTACTTCGCAAAAGGTATGTCAATTAAGAGTTTGGGAGTTGTGCGGAGTGTTTTTATGGTATTGTTTTATGGTATTGTTTTCTGGGGGAGTGCCTTTTTGCAAAAAGGCACTCCCCCAAGCCCCCTCTTCAAAAATCTTTAAACGTATTGTATTTAATTTTTGATTTTTGTATTGCTTCCTACAGAGAGCTTGTTTTGGATTCCCGCCATATTCGGTAGAGGAGGGGCTTGCTCCTCCCGCGCGGTGAAGAACACGATTGTTTTTCGTCTTACGTGAGGAGACAAGCCACTCTTCTATCAATATGATAAAGACCTATATTAAACCCTCCGCAGAAAGCAAGGTAAAAAATCAAAAAGCAAACCCAACGTTTAAAGCTTTTGAAGAGGGGTTAGGGGAGAAACTTTTTCAAAAGTTTCTCCCCTTAAAAATCCCATACACAAACCAACTTACCTCCACTCAAACTTATTGACTTTTTTCGATTATTTTGATAAAATATATATATCTATGTTTAAAACACGAAAGGCACAGATATGTCAAGAAAAACTTGCGTTGCCGTTATAGGCGCGGGACACGCTGGAATCGAAGCCGCTTCGGCTTGCGCCCGAATGGGACTCGATACGGTTTTGTTTACAATGTCCCTCGACTCGATAGCAAATATGCCCTGCAATCCGTCTATCGGAGGAACGGGAAAAGGACATCTCGTTTACGAAATAGACGCGCTTGGCGGAGAGATGGGCAGAGCCGCGGATTTGGTAACTCTGCAATCACGTACCCTCAATCTCGGCAAGGGCGCGGCGGTACATTCAAAAAGAATACAAGCGGACAGAAAAGAATATCAAAAAATAATGAAACAGCTATTGGAAAATATTTCCAATTTGCGTTTGGTGCAGGCAGAAATTACCAATATTGCTCTCGAAGACGGAAAGGTTGCCTCGGTAACTACCAAGCTCGGTGAAATTTGGACCTGCAAAGCCACTATTATATGCACGGGAACCTATCTTGAAGGCCGGGTTTTCGTAGGAGACGTAAATTATCCGAGCGGTCCCGACGGTATGCTCGCCGCTACGGGTCTTTCTCAAAATCTCGAAAAACTCGGAATAAAGCTTATGCGCTTTAAAACGGGAACCCCGTCAAGAGTCCTCAAAAGCTCTATCGAGCTTGACAAGCTGGAGCGTCAGGACGGCGAGGAAACGATAATCCCCTACTCTGCCCTGACTGACGAGAGCTTTTTTGACGGTATCGAACAGATCCCCTGCCATATAGTTTACACGAACGCCGAAACTCACAGAATAATCCGCGACAATATCACGCGCTCCGCTATGTATTCGGGGCAGATACACGGCACGGGACCGAGATATTGCCCCTCAATTGAGGATAAGATAGTGCGCTTTGCCGACAAGGAACGCCATCAGCTATTCGTCGAGCCGATGGGTGCGGATACCGACGAAATGTATATTCAAGGCTTCTCCACCTCTCTTCCCACCGACGTTCAGCACGAAATGCTCGCCTCGCTGAACGGCTTTGAGCACGCGGAAATTATGAGATACGCCTACGCCATAGAATACGATTGTGCCGATCCGACGCAGCTTCTCCCCACGCTTGAATTCAAAAACGTTCCCGGACTCTACGGAGCGGGACAATTCAACGGCACCTCGGGCTACGAGGAAGCCGCGGCGCAGGGACTCGTGGCGGGAATAAACGCAGCGCTGAAGATAAAAGGCGAACCGCCTATGATTTTGGAGCGCGCGGGAAGCTATGTAGGAACGCTTATCGACGATCTCGTAACAAAAGGAACGAACGAGCCGTACAGAATGATGACCTCTCGCTCGGAATACAGACTTCTGTTAAGACAAGATAACGCGGATGCCCGTCTGACGCCGATTGGTAGGCGCGTGGGACTTATAGACGACGAAAGATACGACTCGTTTCTGGCAAAGCAGAAAACGATAGAAAACGAAATATCCAGACTCGCATCAACGTTCGTTTCTCCAAACAAGGTAAATCCGCTTCTCCAAAGGCTTGAAGAACCGCCGATAAACAGCGGCGTGTCTCTTTCAGACCTTCTGCGCAGACCAAAAATAACCTATTCTATACTTTCGGAGATAGACGAACAACGTCCCGAAATATCCAAAAGAGCCGCAATGACGGTCGAAACCACTATAAAATACGAGGGATATATAAAGCGGCAGCGAGCCGAGGTTGAGAGGCATTCGCGCCTCGAAGCGAAAATATTGCCCGAAAGCATAGATTATAAAAGCATTAAAGGCTTGAGGCTCGAGGCAGCTCAAAAGCTTGACAAAATACGGCCCTTGAACGTCGGACAAGCGGCAAGAATCAGCGGAGTGAATCCCGCCGATATAACCGTACTGCTTATATATCTCGGAATGAATTGAGGTGTTTTAATGACTTACGACGCTTTTTTTGAAAAATGTGAGGATATATTTAAGCTCAATCAAATATCAACCCAATCCAAAAAAGTCATACCAAAGCTTTTTGAACTCACCGAGATTATGCTTAAAGTCAACGAACAGATGAATCTGACCACGATAACGGACCAAGAGCAGATAATACTCAAGCATTACGCAGATTCATTGAGCATATTACCATATATTCCCAAATTTGCAAAGATAATCGACGTTGGATGCGGAGCGGGCTTCCCTTCTCTGCCCTTGGCGATAGCCCGTGAGGATATAGAAATAGTATCGCTTGACAGCACTGAAAAACGCATAAAATACGTGCAAAGCACCGCAAGCTCGCTCGGTTTAAACAATCTTACCGCGATTACGGCGCGGGCGGAAAACTACGCAAAAGAAGAAGGCGTAAGAGAAAGCTTCGACATAGCCGTCGCGCGAGCCGTTGCCGACCTGCCCGTTTTGTGTGAGTTGTGCATCCCATTCGTCAGAATTGGAGGAAGCTTTATAGCAATGAAGGCATCAAAGGGCGACGATGAATTTTCCCGCTCCCAAGACGCTATACGGCTTTGCGGTTGTGACAACGCGCAGATAATACAAGCTGATTTGACACAAAACGGAACGGCGTTTGAAAAAAGACGAATCATTTTAGCGCAAAAAGTCGCACCGACGCCAAAAAATTTCCCGAGAAATTTCTCACAAATATCCAAAAAACCGCTTTAAAAGCGGTTTTTTCTTTTATCCCCCGCCATTCCTCCTCAATACTTTTCTTTTTCCGCAATTATAATATATTTTTCAACAGCACAAATCTCTGTTTTTCTCGCTCCCGAAATAGTATAATTCTTTCACACGTAATGTTTCACGTGAAACATTTAAAAATGGAGGAATATTAAAATGACAGAACTAAAACACTTAAGAAGAAACCGCAGCATCGAAGAATATCCCATATCGTCGCACGTTTTGCAAGTCAAGGTTGACGATATAAGAGCCAACCGTGCACAACCGAGAGCGGACTTTGACAACAATTCAATAATAAGACTCGCCGATTCTATAAGAAGATACGGAATAATTCAGCCGTTGACTATAAGAAAATCAGACGCAGAGGATATTTACGCATACGAGCTGATAGCCGGAGAACGCAGACTCCGCGCGGCAAAAATGCTGGGTTATTTCACCGTCCCTTGCATAATCGTGGAAGCCGACGAGAAAATGTCCGCAGAAATGGCAATAATTGAAAACCTGCTTCGAAAAGACCTGAATATGTTCGAACAAGCCTACGGATTCAAAAAACTCATAGAAAACCACGGAATGACTCAAGACGAAGTAGCGAGGCGCATGTCTCTAAGTCAATCGGCGGTAGCTAACAAAATTCGTTTGCTGAAGCTCACCGACGCCGAGCAAAAAATGATTTTAGAGCACGATCTAACCGAACGCCACGCACGCGCGCTCTTAAAAATAGATTCAACCGATTTAAGAAGCGAGGCGATTCGTTATATAATTTCTATGTCTCTAAACGTAATAAACACCGAGCAATACATAGATTCGCTCGCAAAAAAGGCCGAACAAGGCAAAAATTCGTATCGGCAAAAGAGCGACGCCAACGTTTCGACGGAAAAAGCTGCCTTGGCTTTTGTCGAATCTATGCGCAAGAAAATAAACGCATTAAACAAGCAAGGCAAAAACGCCACTATAAGCGTAGCCAACACCGGCTCCGCAACCGAAGTGTATATCAAAATAAGCAACTAATGTTTCACGTGAAACATTGAAAACTTTTGAGCGAATTGTTTCACGTGAAACGATTCGCTTTTTCTAAACAATCCACGGCACAAAAAACTTATAAAAATCTCTTTTAAAGTATTGCAATTTTGCCGTCTCTGTGATATAATTTATCTAATAATATCAAGAAACCAGTCATCCAACAACCGAAAGGAAATATAAATGGGAAAAATCATATCTTTTGCCAACCAGAAAGGCGGCGTCGGAAAGACGACCTCCTGTGTAAACGTAGCCGCTTCGCTTGGTATGCTTGGCTTCAAGGTGATGATAATAGACCTTGATCCTCAGGGAAACACCACGAGCGGAGTAGGCATAGCAAAAAAAGGACTTAAGGGCGGAACGAGAGAGCTTTTGTCGGGCAAAATGTCCGCGGAAGAAGTAATAATAGAAACTCCGTTTCAAAACCTAAGCGTTATACCCACAAACACGGCGCTTTCAAGCGCAGAATTTGACCTTTTTGAGTTTGACGAAACCGAAAAAAGAATGAAAATAGCTCTTGAACCTGTAAAGGACAAATTCGACTACATACTTATAGACTGTCCGCCCTCGCTCGGAATGCTCACCATAAACGCGTTTACCGCGAGCGACGCGGTCGTCGTTCCTATGCAGTGCGAATTTTATGCGCTTGAGGGGCTTTCACAGCTTATGGTTACGATAAACAGAATAAAAAGGCTTTATAACCCCGAGCTTAACGTCTGTGGAATACTTATAACTATGTATAACGGGCGTCTCCTGCTTTCTATGCAGGTAATGGCGGAGCTTCAAAAGCATTATTCGGACAAGCTTTTTGAAACGAAGATATCCAGAAACGTAAAGCTGACCGAGGCTCCCGGATTCGGAAAGCCCGTATTCTATCACGACAAAAACTCCAAGGGCGCGAAGGAATACGTCGAGGTCGCAAAAGAACTCAGTACGAGAATATAATTCGGAGGAAATAATTATGGCAAAAAAACCCGCAGGATTGGGACGCGGTCTCGGAGAATTGCTTGAGGACAACACCCCCGAGATTACTACGAAAAACACTTCCAAGGTAACTATCCGCACAGAAAGCAAAAAGGTTTCGGTTTCTACCGCCGAGTTATACGAAAACAAGCCAAAAAACAAAAGTCTTAAAGCAAATTACAGATAAAGAGGTACAAAATGGCAAGAAAAATGGGAGGTCTGGGCAGAGGCTTCTACGAGATATACGATGACAACAATCTCGAAAAAGGCTCAAATCAGACTATAAGGATATCAGATATAGAGCCTCGGCACGATCAGCCGCGAAAAACTTTTGACCGTGAATCGCTCGAAACGCTTGCGGATTCGATTGCGGCATACGGCGTATTACAGCCCATAATCGTAAGAGAAAACGAGTCTATGGAAGGAACCTACGAGATAATCGCGGGAGAACGCCGTTGGAGAGCTTCAAAAATGGCAGGTCTTACCGAGATTCCCGCAGTCGTATTCAGCGGAGACGATCTTAAGGCGGCGCAGGTCGCTCTTATAGAAAACGTCCAGAGAGAGGATCTCAATCCCGTTGAAGAAGCGTTCGGATACGGCGCGCTTATAGAAAAATTCGGTCTTACGCAGGATCAGGTGGCAAAGCAGGTGGGAAAAAGCCGTTCGGCAATAGCCAATATGCTCAGATTGCTCGATCTGCCCGACGAGGTTCTCGAAATGCTGAAAAGCGGAGATATAACCGCAGGACACGCGAGAGCCTTGCTTGGACTCGAAAATGACGAGGAAATCATAGACCTTGCGAATAAGGTAGTGGCAAAATCTCTTTCGGTCCGCGAGGTAGAGTACGCAGTGAAGAGAATAAACGAGAAAAAGGACGAGGATGAGGAAGCAAAAGTACATCCGCAAATAAAAGTCCATATGAAAGAGCTTGAAAGGCGGGCTATGTCCTCGCTCGGCAGAAAGGTCAGAATATCTCGTTCATTTAAGAAAAAGGTCGTCGAGCTTACCTATGACGACGACGACGACCTTGAAGCTCTGCTTATATCTCTTTGCGGAAATAATATATTTAGCGAGACCGAAAAAGATTGACAATTTTTTAACAATACAGGAGAAGAACAATGTTAGATATAAAATATATCAAAGAAAATCCCGATGAAGTAGTAGCAAGATTGGCAAAAAAAGGAAAAGACGCGGCTGAGGATATCGCCCAAATACTGAAGCTTGACGCCGAGAGACGCGCGCTCATTTCGGGAACGGAGGCTATAAAAGCCGAGCAAAACAAGGTAAACAAGCTCATACCTCAATACAAAAAAGAAGGTAAAGACGTTTCCGAGATATTCGCAAAAATGAAGGAAATGTCAGTTCAGGTAAAGGCAGACGAGGAAAAGCTCAAGGAGGTAGAAACGCTTTTCAATTCGCTTATGCTCGGTCTCCCCAATCTTCCCGACGAGGATCTTCTTCCCGGCGGAAAAGAGAACAACGAGCCGCTCAGATATTTCGGAGAACCCAAAAAATTTGATTTCGAGCCTAAAAATCACGTCGATCTTTGTACCGATCTCGGTCTGATAGACTATAAGAGAGGCGCAAAGCTTTCGGGCGCGGGCTTCTGGATATACAGCGGTATGGGCGCGAGACTTGAATGGGCGCTTCTCAATTATTTCATAGAGACCCACCTTTCAAACGGCTTTGAGCTTATGCTCGTTCCTCATATGCTCGGCTACGAATGCGGACTCACGGCGGGACAGTTCCCGAAGTTTGCCGACGACGTTTATTGGCTTGAGACCGCAGAGGACGAACGCCGCCGTTTTATGCTTCCCACTGCCGAAACCGCTCTCGTATCTCTCCACAGAGACGAAATACTCACAGAGGCAGATCTGCCCAAAAAATATATAAGCTACACGCCTTGCTTCAGACGTGAGGCGGGAAGCTACCGCGCGGACGAGCGCGGAATGGTAAGAGGACACCAGTTCAACAAAGTTGAGATGGTACAGTACACTCTGCCCGAAAAGAGCGACGAGGCGTTTGAGGAGCTTGTAAGCTGCGCCGAAAACCTCGTTAAAGGTCTTGGATTCCATTTCAGAACGGTAAAACTCGCGGCAGAGGACTGCTCCGCGTCAATGGCGAGAACCTACGACATTGAGATAAACATTCCCTCTATGGACGGCTATAAAGAGGTATCCTCGGTCTCCAACGCGAGAGATTATCAGGCGCGCAGAGGTATGATGAGAGTAAGAAGAGACGACGGAAAGATAGAATTCCTTCACACGCTGAACGGCTCCGGTCTTGCGACCAGCCGTATCCTTCCCGCGCTCGTTGAACAGAATCAGCTCTCAGACGGCTCTGTTGTTGTTCCCGAGGTTCTCAGAAAGTATATCGGAACCGATATAATCAAAAAATAACAAGCAAAGCAATTCAATCTAAAAGAAAGGAGTCTGTTTTATGATATCATATCTTACAGCCGAGGCGCAAGAGGCCGCCGAGCCTACCTTGTGGCAGGAAATATGGGATTATATTTACGGCACCTATTTCTCGGCGGACTCCGTGTATTTTGAAAATATAAATTTCGGAAGCGGCTCGATGATAACCATACGAAACATACTTTTCGGCTTGTTCGTCGGAGTTATCATCGCGTCTGTAGCGATAATAATCGACAAAAGAATACTCGGTAATTTCGTGCGCTCGCTTCTGGGAGCGGAATGTCTCTCTCCCGAAAGCGCGAAAACTCTCGAGGAGCTTGGATTCGCTTCAAAATACGCCATACGCAACGGCGTAAGACGCGGAATCAATCTGCGTTCGGTGGTAAAGTGCAGGGAAGAAGAGGAATACGACGCGCAGATTGCCGAGCAAAGAAAGCTGTACGAGGAGAGAAGGAAAAATGAAAAAAACCTTCCCGCATTCAAGGAGATTCCGTATGCGGTAAACCCCGATACCGACCATTTTTATATCCCAGAGGAAAAAAAATACTCGGCGGATATGAGATTTGAGAAGAAGGGAACTACCTGGCTTTGGCTCGCCATTATCATAGCCGCCTCCGTCGTCGTTTTCGCGCTTCTGCTGTTCGTCATTCCGGAGCTTTTGAAGCTCACGGATTCTTTCGTAGGCTCGTTTAACACGGGGTCGGGAAATATCCTGACATAAGGCGGTAAAAGCTATGATAAATATCAGAACTGCGGATGAGCTTCGTCCCAAAAGCTTTGACGATATCGTGGGACAGGAGCATTTGTTCGGTAAAAACGGCGTTATAAGAAAAATGATAGCCGCGGGAAGAATCACGAATATGATATTTTACGGTCCTCCCGGCACGGGAAAGACCACTGCGGCAGAGATAATAGCAAAAGAATCGGATATGGTGTTTCACAAACTGAACGCCACCTCCGCAAGTCTCTCCGACGTAAAAAATATTCTCGGAACCACCAATTCGCTCTTCTGTACCGGCGGAATACTTCTGTATATCGACGAGATACAGTATTTCAACAAAAAGCAACAGCAATCACTCCTTGAATATATAGAGGACGGCAGGGTAACGCTTATAGCCTCTACTACCGAAAACCCCCATTTTTACGTCTACAACGCGATAATATCGCGCTCTTCCTTGTTTGAATTCAAGCCCGTCGCCGCAGAGCACTGCGTGCGTGCGCTTCGCCGCGCTCTCGATTACCTGAACGCAGAGAACGGAACGTCAAAGCAAGCAGAGGAGGAAACGCTTCTTTATATAGCGAGAAATACGGGAGGAGACGTAAGGCGCTCCATAGTGCTTCTTGAAAACGCTTATTTCGCCGCCGACGGCGCGCTGACGCAGGAGACCGTGGACGGCTTTAACGTAAGGGTAGGGAACTTCGACGACGATACCCACTACGACCTGCTTTCCTGCCTGCAAAAATCAATAAGAGGCTCCGATCCCGACGCTGCGGCGTTTTATCTTGCCAAGCTGCTCTCGCTCGGGGAATTGATATCTGTGTGCAGAAGGCTTCAGGTAATAGCCAGCGAGGATATCGGCGCGGCGTATCCTATGGCGGCGGCTATAACGAGAGCCTGCTGTGAATCGGCAAAGGAACTCGGTATGCCCGAGGCAAAAATACCTTTGGCAAACGCCGTAATAATGCTCGCTACCTCTCCGAAGTCAAATTCTGCGTATATGGCGGTAAACTTGGCAACCGAAGACATAGAAAAAGGTCTCGGCAGAGAAGTACCAACCGCCCTTCAAAGCCCGCTGTTCAAGGGATATAAATATCCTCACGACTACCCTAATCATTACGTCAAGCAACAGTATCTTCCAAACGACCTGAAGGGAAAACATTATTATGTTTACGGGGATAATAAAACCGAGCAAGCGGCAAAAGCATACGCCGATAAAATAAAAGGAACCGATTATGAAAAATAAAATTCGCGCTATATATCAAAAGCATAAAGAAATAATACTTTATTTGTTTTTCGGATTTATAACGACCGTCGTTTCGCTCCTCGCGTGCTTCCTGACTCTCAAATTCGGCGTTGTCTTTATTCACGACGAAAACGGACAGCCCACCGAGCTTCTTGATATTCTCGGAAGCACCGTACAGTGGGTCGTCGGCGTTTTAGTTGCCTTTTTCACCAACAAAATGTGGGTTTTCAAAAACGCCGAACGAGGAAGAAAGGCTACCGTGCATCAGCTTCTCGTCTTTTCCGGCTCAAGAGTGGGAACGTATTTTCTTGAGGTGGTTATAAATCTTGGAGTCATAGCCTTGTTTGACGGTCTGGGTTATAAGACGGTCGTTTTGAACCTTATCGTAATGAGCTTCGCGCTCACGTCGAGAGTCTGGGCAAAGGTGATATCGTCGGTAGTGGTAGTTATTACCAATTACGTTATCAGCAAATTATTCGTATTTAAGAAAAAAAGCAGCAAAAACAAAAGCAACGGCGAGGGCAACTGACGTCAAAATCAGATTTGTTTTATAAAAAATCAAAAAGATATTGACAATCGAAGAAAAATCGGGTATAATAGACTGTGCAAGTTTATTTAAACGGCGGCTTGCACAGTTTGAGTCTTATACGGAGAAGTACTCAAGAGGCCGAAGAGGCGCCCCTGCTAAGGGTGTAGGCCGGTTATCCCGGCGCGAGAGTTCAAATCTCTCCTTCTCCGCCAGAACAAAAAGCCTTGCAATTCCTTGATTTTAAAGGGGTTGCAAGGCTTTTTGCATTCTTATTTCATTCCGTTTTATACCTAAAAAAGCATTGATTTTGACTATATTATGGTGT
>JAFTZH010000021.1 GCA_017464565.1 Clostridia bacterium | reverse complement strand
TTATCAAAAAGGGACTGCTTGACGCGGTCGGAAAAATGGCTGATTATCAGCTCATACTCAACGCGGCGGGCTGGCACGACAAGGGCGTGCTTACCGAGAACGACCTCTCGGAAATTGAACAGGCTATCGACGCGAAAAATATTTCGGCTGATACCGAAGAATCTATTTAAAAAAGAGCAAAAAGAACGCGCGGAGCGATAAATCATCGCTCCGCGCGCCAATTTTATTCTTCCTCTTCTTCAGACGGGATATCGGTGTCCTTCAAGGTTATTATAGCCTTTTCTATTCGGTGCTCTTTAATCTCGGTAACGTCTATCATAAGTATATCGTTTTCTGTTTTGAGCGTAGCTCCGTCCTCGGGAATAGAGCCTATAACGCTGAGTATGTAGCCTCCGATAGTATCGCAGTCGTGCTCGTCAAGCTCCCTGCCTATCGCTTTTTCTACCGTCGATATCGGGGCAAGACCCGTTACGGCGAAGGTAACGTCGTCTATCTGCTCTATCTCGGGAATTTCCTCCTCCGAGCTTTCGTCGTCGGCGTAGTCAATGTCTCCGACTATACAGCCGAGAAGGTCGGTAAGAGTAACTATTCCTCCCATTCCGCCGTATTCGTCCATAACTATGGCGAAATATTCCTTCCTGCTTCTCATATTTCGGAGAAGCACGTCGGCACCTACGGTTTCGGGCACGAGATAGGGTGGCTTTACGGCGTTTTTCATAACGTTTTCTATGCTCTTGTCGTCAAGTCTGAAATAATCCTTGGAATTGAGAACGCCGAGTATCTTGTCTATGCTTTCGCCGCAAACAGGGAAGAAGGTGTGGCGGCTGTCGTGAATTATCCGCGCCCATTCCTCCTCGCTGTCCTCAGCCGAGAGCATAGTTATATCCTTTCGGTGAGTGGATATCTCTCCCGCGGTAAGATCGTCAAATTCAAATACGTTCTGTATTATTTCCTTTTCTTCCTCGTCGATAGCTCCCGTTTCGCTTCCCGCGTCTACCATAAGTCTTATCTCCTCCTCGGTTACTTCCTCCTCAACGTCGTTGGGATTTATTCCGATAAGACGGAGGATTCCGTTCGTGGATACGGTGAGGAGCCATACGATAGGAGCGAAGAGTACCGAGAGTGCCGAGACGGGCGCGGAGAGAGAAAGGGCAATTTTTTCGGCTTTTTTCATAGCGATTCTTTTGGGAACCAGCTCACCGAAAAGCAATGTGAGATAGGAGAGAATCAAGGTTATCAGTATTACCGATATCGTGTCGAGCGCCGATACCGATATCGGAAGGTTCCAGCCTGCTTTGAGTACGAGGCTTACTATCTTATCCGAAAAATTTTCAGCCGCGAACGCACTTCCGAGAAATCCCGAAAGGGTTATAACGACCTGTATCGTGGCGAGAAATTTAGCGGGCTTTTGAATAAGCTTGGAGAGCCGAGCGGCTCTTTTGTCTCCCTTTGCGACGAGCAGGGAGAGCTTCGCGTCGTTTACCGATAGCATAGCCGTTTCTGCGCAGGCAAATATAGCGTTAAGCGCTATCAGCGCGAGCTGTAATAATAATTGAAGTAATAAAGTACTGTCCATTTTTTCCTCTTAAATAAAATTTATAGTTAGCCGAGACTTAATAGGCTCGAACTCGGCTAATCTTGCGGATTCGTTTCGTCTTTTGAGCCGGAGTTGTCTGTTCGGGTGAGCGTATCGTAGTCTATATTTTTGGTTTGGAGCCGTCTCTTCACCCAAGCTCTTATAAGCGTATAGAGAACCGAACATATCGGAACGCTGACGAGCATACCGAAGGCTCCGAAAAAGCCTCCGCCTATCGTTACCGAGAGAAGCACCCAGAGTCCCGGCAGTCCCACCGATTTTCCGACGACCTTCGGGTAGATGATATTCGTTTCAAGCTGCTGCAGTATTATAATGTATACCACGAACCAAATAGCTTTTACGGGGCTTACGAGCAGTATCATAAACGCTCCGATTGCCGTTCCTATAAACGCTCCGAATACGGGAATAAGCGCGGTTATCGCTATGAGACACGATACTATTGGGACGTAAGGCATACCGAATATTATCATTCCGATACCGCAGAGTGTTCCAATCAGCACCGCCTCGGTACACTGTCCTACGATAAAACGGCTGAAGGAATAATTTGAAATAGAAAGCACCGATATAAAGCTCTCGGCTTTTTCCTTTTTGAACAATGAGTAGAGCAGCTTTTTAAACTGCGCGGCAAGCTTTTCCTTTGAGGCGAGAACGTATATTGAGATGACGAACCCGAGAATTATATTGAATATGCTCTTTACGGTACCGCTTATGATATCCATAGTCATTTCCATAGCGTTGTCGGTATCGGTACTGTGTACGAATTTTATGAGCATCGCGCTGATGTTTTCCCAATTTATTCTGAATCTCTCTTCGTCGGTTTTTCCCGTAAATTTCGTTATTACGTCGGAAAGCTTTTCGTCGAGCGCGTCCATATATCCGGGCAGGGAAACCGCAAAATTCTCAAGCGCCTCCAAAAATTGAGGAATGATGATGACGAGCAGAAGGGCGATTATCGCGAAAAGAAGGAGGACGCTCAGAAGCAGGCAAACGGGACGCTTTGCGCGGAGCCATTTTTTTCCTCCCTTTTTATTAAGCCTTGCGAAGCATCTGTTCTCAAAAAGCTTAAGCGGAAGATTAAGTATAAAGGCAAAGCACAGTCCTATAATGATGGGACTTAACACAGCCAATATTTTCTCGGCGTACTGAAGAACGACGCTTATATTTGATATAACGACGAGAAACAGAATTGCGGAGAAGATTATCAGCAATATTTTGAAGGTAGTTTTTTTATCCAGATTCATATTACTCCGTTTTTTTATAGTGGTCGTAAATAAACGCAAAAAAGCATAGCCTGAACCCTTGGGCTCAGGTTATGCTTGTATTACAGTATTAAGTTATATAATCGATCGGTACAGTCGGTACTGTCGCAATTATCCACGATTTTAACCCTTTCAATTTTATAAAATGTAATTATACGATAATTATTATATCAGATAAATCGGGTTGTGTCAATGCTTTTTTTAAATAATATGCCGCATAAAAAATAATACAATAAATGCGAAAGGTTTTTGACCCGATTTTCGGGCAAATCCGATCGCATTTATTTTTTATTTGGGAGGCAAAGTATGAACAACTTTGAAAAAATCACGAAGACCCCGCAGGCGTTGGCAGAATTCC
>JAFTZH010000020.1 GCA_017464565.1 Clostridia bacterium | reverse complement strand
GCATACTGCACGGATATAGCTAAAAAGCTTGACAGCAGAAAGGTCGTCGTCCTGACCTTTCTGCGTTTTGTTTAGATAAAACGCAAATCCCCGACGCATCTTAAAAAATGCGTCGGGAAGTAGGGGTTCCAAGGGAAAACCCCTTGGCACGATTCTTTGCATTTAGGTCGCAGACCTAAATAGCGTTTCATTGCCGTGCAGCAAGAAATGAACGTAAAAAGCCCAAAAAACAAACTAACCTTAAATCCTTTAACGAAAATCAAAGCGGATTCCGACGGCGATGCCGTCGCCCTGCGGGTTCGACTGCGCTCCGCTTGCGCTCGCTTCGCTCAGAATGACACTCTACGGAGTGAAGAACACGATTGGTCTTCATTTTCTCGCCCGCTTTGGCAAATGAAACCGACTGTGCGGTATTTCATTGTTTTTCAGCGTTTTGCGATAAATACAAATAAACAATATCAGATTTCCAAGCGACGCCATAAGCCAAGAAATAGGATAAGAAAGGTATATGCTCTCGGTCGTGGGAAAAATCTTAAATATGGTCTGCAGCCAAAGTATTCTGATACCGCATATACCTATAAGAGAGATAAGCATTGCCGAAAAAGATTGTCCCATTCCGCGAAGCGCTCCGCTGATAACGTCCTGAAATGCCGCCAGAAAATAGCACAAAAGAACTATCATTATCCTTACCGTTCCCGCTTCCACTACCGCCGCGTCGCCGTTTGAATAAAGCCCTAAAAGAGGCGCTCTCAACAAATATACGAGTCCGCTTAAAATTACCGCTATCGCCATACCAATCATAGCACAGTTAAAGGTTACCTTGCCGACACGCTTGTATTTTTTCGCTCCAACGTTCTGTCCCACGAAGGTAACCGCCGCCTGATGAACCGAGTTCGTAGAGACGAACACGAAGGTCTCTATATTGAGCGCCGCTGTGTTTCCCGCTACCACGATATCCCCGAAGCTGTTTATCGAGGATTGAATTATAACGTTCGAGAAAGAAAAAACCGCGCTCTGCAAGCCCGAAGGAAGACCTATCGAAAGCATTTTCGAAAAATGCTCTCTCGATATCTTAAGCTCACTAAGCCTTATTTTGAGATATCCGTCGCTCTTCGCCATATATACGACTATCAATACGGCGGAAAGTACCTGAGAGGCAACGGTGGCAACCGCAACACCCGCTACTCCCATATCGAGAACGGCAACGGTAAAAATATTCAAAGCAACGTTGACGATTCCCGAGACCGTCAAGAAGATAAGCGGGTGCTTCGTGTCTCCCGACGAGCGCAGAATAGACGCGCAGTAATTGTAAAGCAAGGACGCGGGAAGTCCGCAGAAAACAATTCTTATGTAAAGAACCGCATACTCTATAACGTTTTCGGGAGTATCCATAAGACGCAAAAGCTGAGGCGCGAATATAAACCCGAATACTCCGACGATAAATCCAAGAATAACGGCAGTAAGCACGGAGGTGTGAACTACCTTGCGTACCTTTTCGTACTCTCTCGCACCTATATACTGCGCCGCGCATACTCCCGAGCCTACCGAAAGCCCCATAAACGCGCCCACTATAAGATTATTCAAAGAGCCCGTGCTTCCGACCGCCGCCAGCGCTACGTGTCCGTTATAATGACCGACCACGACGAGATCCGCCGCGTTGTAAAACGATTGAAGAAGTCCCGTAAGTATTAAGGGAATAGAAAAAAATATTATCTTTTTGAGAAGAGGACCTTCCGTCATATCCATTTCGTGTTTATACGATTTCACTTTCTCACCTCGGAACAAAAACGCTTTAAACACCCCCATTATAACATTCAAAAAACAAAAGTCAATAGTTTAAAAGAAATATTTATCTATTTTTATAATATATTGTTTTATAATATAATTAGTCGATTGACAAAAGGTTTTGCTTATGATATAATTTAATGTATTAAATTTATATGGCTTCTGAAAGGAATTGTAAAAGTATATGTGCGCACAGCTTTTATCAACACGCCCCTATAAGGGAACGAGAGACTTTTATCCCGCCGATATGGCGCTCAGAAATTGGTTCTTCGGCAAGATACGCAGGGCTCTTGAGCTTGCCTCCTTTGAGGAATACAACGGACCTATGCTCGAATCCCTCGATATCTATATCGCAAAAAGCGGCGAGGAGATTGCCAACGAGCAAACCTATAATTTTACCGACAGAGGCGGAAGAAGGCTTGCGGTAAGACCCGAGATGACTCCGACCGTGGCGAGACTCGTCGCGGGAAGAATAAACGACCTCAACTTCCCTCTCAAATGGTTCTCCATACCCAATCTTTACAGATACGAAAATCCGCAGAGGGGACGTCTGCGCGAGCATTGGCAGGTAAACGTCGATATATTCGGATGTGATTCGTACGAGGCTGACCTTGAGGTTATATCAACGGCTATCTCGCTGCTCAAGGTTTTCAACGCCGATTCCTCTATGTTCAAGGTTCATATAAACAACCGCCGTTTCTTCAACGACGTCATTGCCGCTATCGCGGGTACCGACGCCGAGGGAAGCCGCAAAGTTTCCAAGGTCATCGACAGAAAGAACAAGATTCCGAGAGAGGTTTACGAAAAAGACCTTAAGACTCTCGGACTTGACGAGG
Source organism: Clostridia bacterium (assembly GCA_017464565.1). GTDB lineage: Bacteria > Bacillota > Clostridia > Oscillospirales > CAG-272 > HGM12713. The sequence continues at coordinate 51,856 of JAFTZH010000020.1, read as the reverse complement.
ATAAAATAGCCAAAATAGACGCACTATATAGTATGAGCGTTACCGACGCGGCGGCTCTCTGCCCCGAATCAAAGGGCGCGCAGGAGCTTCTCGACCTCTTCTCCGCTCTCCGCGAGCTTGGACTTGAGGAATACTGCGTATTCGATTTCGGAATAATCAGAGGACTTGACTATTATACGGGAACCGTCTTTGAGGTGCTCGACGAAGCACCCGAAAATAACCGCGCTATGTTCGGCGGCGGAAGATACGACAATCTCGTGGGACTTTTCGTAAAGAACACGAACGTTTCGGGCGTGGGCTTCGGCTTCGGCGACGTTACGCTTGAGAACTTCCTCGTAACTCATAATCTCATTCCCGATATATACGCCGAGGGAGTAAAGGTACTCGTTACCAAATTCGACGACGTTCCCTACTCCGAATATACGAATATCGTATCAAGGCTCCGCGCGGCAGATATAAAAAGCTCGGTTTACATCGGCTCCAAAAAGTTCGGAAAACAGATAGATTACGCGGTAAAGGGCAATTACAGCCACGTCGTAATTATGGGAACGAGCGAGCTTGAAGCGGGCGTACTGAAAATAAAGGATTTGAGGACACGCGAAGAACACACCGTCGAGGCGGACAAGCTGGAAGCTTTTTTTGCCTGATTTCAGCTAAAGCTCAACAGGGTAATACGCTATGAACGAAAAGGAAAGACTTTGGACGCTGTGCTTCGGAGACACTGCCGAGGCAGCTGGTGAATTTTTCTCAATAAAAGAAGTAATAACGCTTACCGAATATTCGGAAGGCTCTCTTGCGGGAATGGCGAGCCTCGTGCCCGTCCGCGCGGATAACGGTCTTTCGGGAGCTTATATATACGGCGTATGCGTTCATCCCGATTACAGAGGGAAAGGCATATTCTCGCGGCTTATGACGTGCTGTGAGAATCTGGCGTCAGAGAGCGGAGAAAGCTTTCTCTGCCTTATCCCCGCCGACGAGGGAATAGCCGGCGCTTATCGCCGCAGAGGATATATATATCCCGTCGCTCTTTTCAAAAACGAGGAGTCTGACGGAGTGAAAATTTCCTCCGCGTCCGCAGGCTTCAAACTCTTCGCGCGCCCGCAGGGCGGTAACGGCTCGGCCGCCTCTGGACTCTTAAAGCCTCTCGTTTCCCTCGAAACCGACGGCTTGGAATTTTCATTTTCGGAGTATATGGGCGAGTGCTGACCGCCGCCTGAATAAAATTTATCAAGGAAGCAAATCATATGATATACTTTTTTATTGCCGAGGGGTTTGAAGAGATTGAAGCTCTCTGCCCCGTCGATATTTTAAGACGCGCGGGGCTTGAGGTTACCACCGTCGGAATCGGTTCTGGTGAGATAACAGGCTCACACGGAATAACGGTAAAGACCGACATCACCGACTCCGAGTATTCGGATGCCTCTCCCGAGCTTATATTCCTGCCCGGCGGAATGCCAGGCACTCTCAACCTTCTTGCGAGCGGCACCGTCAAAAAAGCTGTGCTTAACGCATTTGACAACGGCTCTTATATCGCCGCAATCTGCGCCGCTCCTATGATACTCGGTGAGCTTGGCTTGCTTGAAGGTAAGGAGGCTATATGCTACCCCGGATTTGAGGACAAGCTCAAGGGCGCTGCCGTCTCACAAAAGCGGGTAGTTACCGACGGAAAAATACTGACCGCCGCGGGAATGGGCGCCGCGCTTGATTTCGGCTTGGAGATAGTCAAACTTCTCAAGGGCAAGACTGCCGCAGAGGAGCTTCGCCGCGCGGTGATAGCGGACTGACGATATGGCGGAAAACGTAAAAGAGCTGAAAAACGCTCTGCGCGAAAAATATAAGCTCTGCCGCCGAAATATCTCACCGCGGAAGAAAAAGGAGCTTGACGAAGCGATATGCGGAGAAATAATCTCTCTCTCCTGCTTTCGCCTATCGGATACCGTGCTTGCGTACTATCCTATAGGAAGCGAGATAGACGTTATTCCCGTTGCGCTCGAAGCCTTGAAAAAAGGGAAAAAGGTTGCTTTCCCGTTATGTGACACCGAGACGTGTACTATGACCTACAAATACGTGAACGACCTTTCCGAGCTTGTATCGGGCAGCTATTCGATACACGAGCCTCTTCCCTCCGCACCCGATTTTTCGGGCGGAGAAAACGTGCTTTGCCTCGTGCCCGCTCTTGCTTTTGACAAAGACGGCTTCAGGCTGGGATACGGAAAAGGCTATTACGACAGATTTTTAAAAAGCTTTCGCGGCACCTCGCTCGGCGCCGTTTACCACGAGCTTCTGACAGATACGCTTCCGCGCGGATATCACGATATAGCGGCAGACGTTCTGGTTACTGAAAGGGGGAGTATGATAACGAATGCGGGAAAAGAAAAACTCCGTGGCTGACGCCGATAACAAAAACGCTAAAAAGCATATCGTACTGCATCCCACCGTCGTGGTCCTTGCCACCTATATATTGCTTCTGCTCTCTAAAATAATAGATATAACCCTGCTCAGCCGGGATAACGAATATTTGAGCGTGGTCTTTCTCCAGATGATGATATTCCTTATCCCCGCTGCCGTATGGTGCAGATTCAGCGGAGAAAAATACATACGCTCGCTCCGAATACGTATGATAAAAGCGGACTCGATAATCCTTATCCTTTCCGCAAGCGTGCTTATGATTTCGGGAGGAGTTCTGCTCAGCCTTCTCTTCGGCGGACTTGACAGCCTTTCGGCAAACTTTACTCTTTACGACACCTTCACCTCAAAGGACGACGGCACGGCTCCCGTAAAGCTATATCTTATACTCGCCTACGCCGTTCTTCCCTCGATATGCGAGGAATTCGTTTACAGAGGGATTTTGTGCCGTGAATACGAAAAAGGCGGAGTTATGAGAGCCGTAATTATCAGTTCTCTTTTCTTCGGACTTCTTCATTTCAATCTTCCAAACCTTCCCGTATATATTTTTGCGGGAGTTATACTCGCTATGACTATGTACGCGACGCGCTCGCTTCTCGGAGCCGTCATAGCGCATTTTCTCTATAACCTGTTCGGCTTGTTCGGGCAGCCTTATATGAATACCTTTTATAATATCACGGGAAGCACCGAGCTTTTCGTAATAATTCTCGGTATTCTCTTTCTTGCCTCGGGCGCGGTATTCTGCGCGCAGGCGTCGCGCCTTTACAAGCTGTACCTTGGAAAATCATACCCCGCAAATTACAGAAAGCCCGAAATCAAGGGCTTTGAAAATATACGCAATTCATATATCGAGGTGCTCGTTAAGCCCTCGGCTATTGCCTGCTACGCGCTTTACATAATCGCTCTTATAGTTATGTGGCTGTAAGGACGAAATAAAATTTAGGCGTGGTATATATGAAAAACAACGATTTACACAGCGAAATTATAAACCTGACGCATACTCAAAGAATTATCAGAGCGTGCTCGGTCATAATTCCGCTGTGTTTTCTTTCTCTCTTTCTTGCCGCCGCGATAATATCGGTAACCAACGATATGTACGCTTTCGTAAAGCCCGATGAAACCGTAAATGTTAATTTTCCGTCCTCCTCGTCTCTTTATTCAAGGGCAAAAGAGCTTGAGAGGTATGGGGTGATAAACAATCCCGCCGTCTTTTCGCTATACGTACGCTCAAAAAATTACGAGGAACGGGTTTGCGGCTTTTCGGGAGAGCTTTCTCTCAATTCTTCAATGAGCTATCGTGAAATACTTCTCGCTTTTTCTTAAAAAAATCAAATTTGATGAATAATTTCTTCTTTTTCGTTCAATGATTGACGTATAACATTAAAAAAAGGAGACGTTATGAAAAATTTACTCACAGTTGCGGTTTGCCTTGCCTTTATCTTGATTTTTATAGGTCTTATGCCGATTCACGGCGAAGCCGAGATATACGACAGCGTGGTAAGACTGCACGTTCTCGCAAATTCCGACACCGAAGAAGACCAAGCGCTGAAGCTGAAGGTACGCGACAAGGTACTTGAAAAATCGGCGGAAATACTTTCCGGCTGCGCGTCAAGAGACGAGGCAATAGCCCTCATAAGTCAGAACATATCGCTTTTAGAAAACGCTGCCGCAGAGGCGATTGAAGCCGAGGGCTGCGATTATCCCGTAAGGATAGAGCTTGGCGAAGAGGAATATCCGACAAAAAATTACGAGCAGTTCTGTTTTCCTTCGGGAAGCTACGTTTCTCTGCGCGTTCTTATAGGTAACGCGGAGGGACAGAATTGGTGGTGCGTTCTCTTCCCGCCCCTGTGTCTTTCAGCGGCAACCGATAAGAAGGATACCGAGGACGCTTTCATATCGGTAGGTCTTACAGAAGAACAATATAAAATAATTACCGAAACGGACGACACGAAGTACGAGGTGAGATTTAAAATCCTTGAATCAATAGAGGAAGCCAAAAATTCTATAAATTCATTTTTTAATTATAGTTAGTTTGTGTAGGTTTTTTTATATAGGGGGAGTGCCTTTTTGCAAAAAGGCACTCCCCCTAGCCCCCCTCTTCAAAAATCTTTAAACGTTGGGTTTGAATTTTGATTTTTGCCTTGCTTCCTACAGAGAGCTTAATTTAGGTTTTCCGTAGAAAGCAAGGCAAAACAAAAAAATATACCCAAAATGTTTAAGTTTTTTGCGGAGGGGGTATGGGGGAGGAGCTTTTTGCAAAAAGCTCCTCCCCCATAAAACAAATATAAACAAACTAATCCTCTACTATTCTATACGTATACGACCTTGAATCCTTCTTTGTGCGTTCGAGCAAACCTATCGCGCACAAAAGATTAAGCGTTCTGTAAAGAGCTCTGCCGCGAAAGCCTTTAAGCCGTCCGTATTCTCCCGCACTGAAGGTATTTTCGCACCCGTCGAGCAAAAACGCGTATGAGTCTGCCCCGCAGTATTCCTCTGCGCGCAGAAGCTCCCTTGCAAACAGCTCGGAATCGTATCTGCCCGCGCGCCTGTATCTGAACTTTTCATCGGAATATCTGTACTCCTCCGCAAAGATATACAAAACCACGATATTAATTCTAGAATTTTTCACGAACTCGGCGATGTTGAAAATATCCTGCATAACCTCCGATATTCCAACCTTTACGGGAGAGCACCTTGACCTTATCATCTCTCCCGTGTCTCTGTCAAGGCGTACTATCCGCTTTGACGCTATAACGGGCTTTACTACCGTAACCGAGTATTCGGTCTCGCAGAGATAATACGCGAGCTTCTCTCGCAGGGGATATAAACTGCCCGTCTGTATCTCGGTAATATGACCGTCCTCAAAAACGTCCGCGATATATTTTCCTATTCTCACCTCGTAGCGTGAAGGGTCGTCGCACACGAGCCTTTTAAGCATCATATGAAGACGCTTTTCGTTGTACGTTCCTATAGAGGCGTCCTCAAATCCGAGTCCTACGTATTCCGCGCAGAGCGCTTCAAATCTCTCGGCGCTTATCATCACGTCTCTATACCCGCAAACTGATTACTGTAAAGCTTGTAATATTCTCCGCCCGCCGCCAAAAGCTCGTCGTGATTTCCCGCCTCCGCGATAGCTCCGTCCTTTACGACTACTATCATATCGGCGTCTCTTATGGTCGAAAGCCTGTGAGCTATTATAAGTGAGGTTCTGTTCTTCATAAGGGATACCATAGCCTGCTGAATATGCATCTCGGTTCGGGTATCGACGCTTGAGGTAGCCTCGTCGAGTATAAGTATCTTCGGGTCGGCAAGCACCGCGCGCGCGATAGCCAAAAGCTGTCTCTGACCTGCCGACAGGTCGCTTCCCGATTCGGCAAGCACGGTATCGTAGCCCTCTGGCAGTCTTTCGATAAACTCGTCCGCCCTCGCGTGAGCCGCGGCGGCTTTCATCTCCTCGTCGCTCGCGTCAAGCCTGCCGTATTTTATATTGGCGGCTATCGTGTCCGAAAACAGCACGGTATCCTGAAGAACTATCGCGATTGCCTGTCTGAGTGTAGATTTCGGTATGTCGGTAATATCTATTCCGTCAATCGTTATCCTTCCTCCGTCAAGCTCGTAAAATCTCGTGAGCAGATTAACTATCGTCGTCTTACCCGAACCCGTAGCTCCCACTATGGCTATCTTCTGTCCAGCCTTGACCGAAAGCTCAAGACCCCTGAGCACCGGCTCGCCCGGCTCGTATGAAAAGTCTATCTTTTCAAAACGGATATTTCCTTCAATATCCTTTATCCGTATCTCCGATTTTCCGTCGTCAACCTCATCGGCGCTGTCCATAATGTCAAAAATACGCTCGGCTCCCGCGAGTGCCGTAAGAATAGACGAATATTGGTTGGCTATCTCGTTTATGGGTCTCGTAAACTTCTTTGAGTATTGAAGCATAGATTGAATGTTTCCTATCGTCAGCGTCCTCATAAAGCTTACGGGATTGAGAACGAAATATCCTCCGAACACCGCGATAAGAACGTATTGAAGATTTCCGAGAAAGTTCATACAGGGTCCCATAATAGAGCCCCATACTCTAGCGCTTATACTGCACTTTTTGAACTCCTCGCTGGTCTCCTTAAATTCCCCGACAGCCTTATCCTCTTTGCCGTAAGCAACGACGGTTTTATAAGAGGTAACCATTTCCTCCACCTGGCCGTTCATCTGTCCAAGCAGCTTTTGGCGGCGTACGAAATATTTTCTCATAAATTTAGCGAGATTTGCCGAAACGAGCATAGTTATAGGTATCGTAACGCAGGCTATCAACGCCATTATCCAGCTGTAATATATCATCATCGAAAAGGCGCCGATGAGCGTCAGAACGCTGGATATAAGAGACGATATCGACTGCGATATAGCGTTTGACACGTTCTCCACATCGTTAGTCATTCTCGACATAATATCGCCGTGTCGGTGAGTATCGGTATACTTTATGGGAAGCCTAGATATTTTTGCGAACAAGTCGTTTCTGAGCGTATAGACGGTATTCTGCGAAAGCTTTGCCGCCAGTATAGCCTGGAAAAGATTCATCACCGCGCTGAAAACGAAAAGTATTCCCATAACGATAAGGTACCTTATCATAGCCGCAAAGTCTACCGTAAGCTCTCCGTCAACTATCTTTATTGCGTCTATCGCCGCGCCCTGAAGCGCGGGTCCCGCAAGGTCGGATACCGTAACCGCCACCATTATACATATAAGAGCTATAATTAACATTTTACTCTTACCTATGTATTTAAGAAGTCTTACGAGACTCTTTTTTGCGTTCTTCGGCTTCTCGACGTTCACTCTCGCGCCCATAGGGCCGCCTTGGCGCCCTCCGGGTCTGCCCGCAGGTCCCATCGGAGGCATTTTTACGTCTGCTTTAGGCTGATTATTCATTTTGACCTCCTCCGTTCTTCATCTGCGAGTTGTAAATATCCCTGTAAGTATCGCACGCCGCCATAAGCTCGTCGTGCGGAGCGCAGGCTATTATGGTTCCGCCCTCAATAACAGCTATTCTGTCTGCCTCGCGGACACTGGCTATTCTTTGCGCTATCATAACGACGGTGGTATCTTTGAATTCCTCGTTGAGAGCCTTTCTCAGCTTTGCCTCGGTCGCGAGATCAAGAGCCGAGGTGGAGTCGTCGAGAATAAGTATTTCGGGCTTGCGCACGACCGCTCTCGCTATCGACATTCTCTGCTTCTGTCCGCCCGAAAGAGAGGCGCCCTTCTCCGCGATAAAGGTGCCGTATTTTTCGTTGAAGCCGTTTACGAACTCCTCCGCCTGAGCTACTCTCACGGCAGAGCGTATCTCCTCCGCATTTGCGTCCTCCTTACCCCAGCGTATATTGTTTTCTATCGTATCCGAAAACAGCTCGCTCTTCTGCATAACGAAGCTTATCTTCCTGCGTAGCTTGTGCAGGTCGTATTTCTTTATATCAAGTCCGTCGATATATATTTCGCCCTCATCGGCATCGTAAAATCTCGGAATAAGATTTACGAGCGAGGTCTTGCCCGAGCCCGTAGCTCCTATAACCGCAAGCATCTCTCCCTTTTTCACCTCAAGGTTTATATCGTGAAGCACGGGGCGTCCCTGCGTTCCGGGATATCGGAACGATACGTTCTTGAAGGATATCGCGACGTCTCCGCTTTCGGCGTACTCGTTGCCTCCGATTATCGCGGGTGCCGAATCAAGCACCTCGTTGACGCGCTTTGCCGACGCTATCGCGCGGGAGATAGAATTCGACATCATCGTAACCATCATAATTGACATAAGCACCTGCGTAACGTAGGTAATCGCCGCCATTATGGTTCCCGCGGTCATTCCGCTGCCCGCAACGTTGTCTATCTTCCAGCCTCCGATATAAATTATAGCGATTATCGAAAGATTCATTACGATATTGATTATCGGGTGCATAACCGCCATAATCTTCTGAACTCTATAGTTCGTATCGCGAAGCTCTTTGTTTGCCGCGGTAAATCTTCCCGTCTCGTATTCTTCCTTGACGTAAGCCTTTACCACCCTTGCTCCGCTTACGTTTTCCTGCACAACGGAATTTACCTTGTCAAGCTTTTTCTGAACGCCCGCGAATATCGGAATAGCTTTTCTCATAACCAAAAACAAGGTAAGCGCCATTATCGGCAGAGCGCAGAGCAGAATCACGCCGAAGGATACGTCAAGCGTCAGAAGCATAATAGTTCCGCCTATGAAGAAAATAGGAGCTCTTACGAACATTCGCAGTACCATTTCGGTAAATTCCACTATCATCGAGATATCGTTGGTCATTCTCGTAACGAGAGAGCCGGTCGTAAACTTATCGGTCTGCTCGATAGACAGCGACATTACCCGTCCGTAAGCATCGCAGCGCAAATCGTGTCCAAGTCCCTGAGACGCTCTCGCCGCGGCGTAAGCGCAGGATATTCCGAAAAATCCCCCTATAAGCACGGTAACGAGCATAAGTATACCGAAGGTAATTATAACCTGCATAGAGGTATAAGTACCCTCTCCGAAAATCAACCTCATAACCGCCGAAGCTAACGCCGATTCGGAAACGTCCCCGTTTTTCGCTATACCGCAGTCAACTATCACCGTCATAAGCTTGGGAAGGAAAAGGTCTGCCAGCACCTCTCCCATCATAAGCAGAGGGGAAAGCACGGCAAAAAGCTTATACGGCTTTAAATATGAAAATATTTTTCTCATTATTGTTTTTTATCCTCCCTTGAAGATTTCGCTTGAAGAAGATTGTCTCTTATTTTTCCGAGCAGACGCATCATCTCCGCGCATTCCTCGCCGCTGAGCCCCTCAAGGGCGATAGCGTCAGCCTGTTTTATCTTCTCTATGTTTTTTCTGTCAAGCTCCCTGCCCTTATCTGTAAGATAAACCCGAAGTATTCTCAAATCGGTTTTATCCCTCTGTCTTTCAACTATACCGTCGTCCTCAAGCTTTTTGAGTATAACGCTTACCGTCGGAGCCTTCAGATGCGTGGCGTTCACAAGGTCAAGCTGGGTTACGCCGTCTCCTATCGCCAAAAACGAAATTACCATTCGCGTTCCCCTCTGCGCCGCCGCATAATCCGACTCGTTCAATTCTCTCACGGTCGAATGAAAAAGATGCGATATCTCGTTGCACATCTTAACGGGAGTATTGCTTAATTCCTTTCGTTCGGGAGGCGGAGGCGGAAATTTTTCGTGATTTTTCATATTCCATCTCTCTTTCCGCAAATTAGTTAGTTATCTAACTAATTTTATCACCGTAAGATAAAAAAGTCAAGTATTTTACCGAAAAAAATACATATAAATATTATATATTTTATTGCGTCGGAAAAAATATAAAAAAACAGGAAAAGGCGTAAATATATTCCCGCGCTTTATTAGAAACCGACGGTTTTTAAAATTCATCTTTTCCACAAAAGAAAAAAATTTGTTCTTTTCTTCAATTTTGTTACTAATCAAATCTTTTTTTCTGCACACCATAATACTGCGGATAAATACTTCCGCAATTCGCAGACAAACGCAATATATTTCAAAGGAAAAACAGATCTATGGCAAAAAAGATATTCAAAGGATTAGCCCTGTTTCTTTTGGCATTCGTGATATTCTCTGCCGCCCTTACGGGAACCTACGAGGCTATCATTCCGAGCTCGGTAAGCTGTTACGCGTCCTCCGAGCTTCCCGCGTATCCTCTCGTCAGTTCTTGCGACGTATCGGATACCTCAACCCTGTTGCCTTCAAGCGTAAGCTACAAGTTATACGGAATAATACCTCTGAAATCGGTCTCTGTAAATAAAGAAGATGAGCTGATGCTCTACCCCGGAGGTATGCCGTTCGGCGTTAAATTTATAACCGAGGGAGTTCTCGTGGTGGGCTTTTGCGACGTAGTATCGGGAAACGACACGAAAAATCCGTCCGAAGACGCGGGACTTAAAATAAACGACCTTATAATCAAGGTCAACGGAACTCAGATAACGGGTGCCGCAGAGCTTACGAGAATAGTAGAGGAAAGCGGCGGAAACAGTATAACTCTTACCTATTTGCGAGACGGAAAGGAATACGAGACACGGCTCTCCCCCGCATATTCTGCAGCCGAGAGTAAATATAAAACGGGGATATACGTGCGCGACAGCGGAGCGGGAATAGGAACGGTAACCTTTATCGTTCCGGGCAGCTACGCCTTCGGCGGTCTCGGACACGGTATATGCGACTCTCAAACGGGAAAGCTTATACCTATGCAGAGAGGCTCGGTGGTAGGAGTTACCATAAGCGGTGTGGTAAAGGGACTTGCAGGCTCGCCCGGAGAGGTGAAAGGATATTTCAGCTCGGGCAAAACGGGAACGCTTCTCGGAAATACCGACTGCGGAGTTTACGGTGTATTCGCCGCAAAGCCAAGCTCTATTCACTGTGAACCCGTCCCCGTCGCAAAAAGAAACGAGGTAAAAGAAGGAAAAGCGTATATATATTGTACGCTCGGCGCTGGCAGCGTCTCAAAATACGAAATAGAAATATGTAATATAAACCGCGAAGCCGACGGAAACAAATGCTTTACGGTAAAGGTAACCGACCCCGCCCTCATAGAAAAGAGCGGCGGCATAATTCAGGGAATGTCCGGCTCACCGATAATTCAGAACGGCAAGCTCGTGGGCGCGGTTACCCACGTCCTCATCAACGACCCCGCCACGGGGTACGGAATATTCATCGACAATATGTTAAATCAAATGGGAGATTTGGCAAGGTAATAAGTAAAATCGAATAGTGATAGGGAAAATAAAACAAAACCCGCGGGCAAACGAAATTCGTTTGCCCGCGGGGATTATTTACCGTACTATTTACTAACGCTTACCGATATATTGCCTATACTTAACTCTTTTACCCCGTCCGCGTAAAGCGTTGATATATTCTCCGCACTGTCCGAGGTTATATTTATCTTGCCGAAAGAGACCTTCTCCGCCGTACTCTTGCCCTTCCCGTCGCGGATAAATACCGCCTCACCTTTACAACTCTCAACGTTAAGAGTACAAACCGCAACATTTTTCGCGCCGCCGAGAATATCAAACGCCTGCCGCTGATAATTTCTGACGGTAACCGACCCGAACTCCGCCGACTCCACTCCGACTATCTCGACTCCGACGTTTCGGTTGCACGGTGCCGCCTCAACGAAGCACTCGTCTATCCTCACATGCATATTAACGCGGGCGTCGTTTAGGTACCACGGATAATCTATAAGAAAAACTCCCGCCGAGCGCATAGCCGTTCCCGTTATCTTTTTGACGTAAATATTTTTGGGTTCAAGCTCGCGCACCGCTCTGTCGGCATATTCAAAGCCGTTGTCCGCGCCGGTTACGGCAAAGGCGTGGCAGGAATCGTGCATAACTATCTCATCGACACTTATATCGTAGCCCGCGCATACTATCACTGCCGCCTTATCGCTGTCCGACCGCTCAGTACCGAGAGGTCGGAAGCCCGAGCATTCAACGCGTCCAAGGTAAATACCGTGCGGATGAGTGGTAGGTCCTCCGTCAGGCTCGTGAATATATCCCTTTTCTTTCATATCGGGAGCAAAGCCCGTTCCAACCGCGTCAACGGTATGATGTGCACGCCTATTACCCCAATGAATACATACGCCTCTGCATATATTGGTTCCCTCGGGGATAAACACTCTGTCTATTCTGATATCGGAGCAGTCTCCCGTAATAACGATACCGTTCGCGTTTTTTATGCCTCCCGTAAGCTCGACCGACTCGACGTAACAGCGGTGAGAACCGACACCCGTATAGAAATCTCCGAACGCCATTCCCGCCCGCTGACCGTAATGGTCCTGCGGGTCGTCGTTAGCGTCTATCCTTAAATTTCCGTATATCGCCGTGCCGTCCCCGACGTATACCCCGGGAGCGTCAAGCCGATGGCCGTTATACAGTATCTCGGCGTCCCTTGAAAGCACCATAACCCCCTCAAGAACGAGGGTGTCCGAGGTATAATAGCTTCCGCTCGGCAATTCCAGAATACATTTCTTCTCCCGCGCGTAAGCCGCCGCTTCTGAAAGCATCGCAAGGTCGTCCGCTCTTCCGTCCCCGACGGCACCGAAGCTCTGCGGAGTTACGGTTTCGTTGGGAAGCGTGATTCCTTTGTATATCATTTATACACCTATACTTACGTTGTTTTCGGCGGGAATATCCTCCTCCGAGGATATCAGCGCTGCAAAAGTTCCCTCGTCTGCGTTCAGCTTATCTATCCTGATATTTTTACATTCGGGAGTAAGAGAAAGCAATGAAGAAAATCTTCCGCCCGAAACGTTAATTTCGCCTATTTTAAAGCCGTCCGCCGCGATAAGTCCAAGAGCCGGGAGAGTACCGTCGGTATTTCCGCTGATATTGAGCTTTGATATCTCTATGCTTTTTGCGGGAGCGTCTCCCTCCGACCACATATTCACGGTCGCCGCCTGTGCACGGCACTCCTCGATATTCAACGTACCTATCTTGATATTCTCGCTTCCGCGGGTTATATTAACGGCCTGCTTCGGAAAATTCTTAAGCGTGATATTTCCTATCTCCGCTTTCGTTATACCGAGCAGAGCAAGTCCCGTATCCCTGTTTCCTTCAGCCGCCTCAACGCAGCACTCGTCTATTTTTATGCGGGTATTTACGCGGATATCGCGTATATACCAAGGATATCCGAGCGCGAGAACGCCCGCCGAGCGCATAGCCGTTCCCGTTATCTTTTTTACGTATATGTTATCCTGTCCCCTGCGCCGTACCGCCTCGTCGGCGTATTCAAAGCCGAGATCGGCTCCCGTAACGCAAAGAGCGTGGCAGGAATCGTGCATTTTTATCTCGTCTATCGTAATATTCGACGCGGCGCATATGGTAACCGCCGCCTTGTCATTGTCGGCACGTCCCGGAACCGCCTTGAAGCCCGCGCAATCAACCAAGCCGAGATGTATATTGTTGCAGTGCGTCATAGGCGAGCCGTTCTCGTTGTGCTCGTATCCCGCTCTTCCAAGCTCGGGTGCCCAGCCTCTTACGGTATGGTGGTCCTTGCCGTTGCCCCAATGTATGCAAACGCCTCTGCATATCTTTGAGCCGTCGGGGATAATTATTCTATCAATAGTGATATTGTCGCAATCTCCCGTCATACATATACCGTTAGAGTCGGTATTGCCTCCCGAAAGGATAAGCTCCTCTATATAAACGTCGCGGGATTTTCCGTCAGAAATATAGTCTCCGATAGCTACGGGAGCTCGCTCCGCCGCGTCGTCTCTCGCGCTTTGAGCGGCGTTTATGCGAAGCGTTCCCAAGATATTTACGTTACTTTTTATGCGTATTGCGGGAACGCCGAAGCGTTCGCCGTGATAAAGCAGCTTTGCGTTATGTGAAAGCACCGATACGCCGTCAAGCTCTATACCGTCCGAAATATAATATTCATTCTCGTCAAGCACAACTATCTTCCGATTTTCACAAGCGTACTTTACAGCCTTCTCAATCGCCGCGAGATCGTCGGCAATACCGTCTCCCACAGCGCCGAAGGCTTTGGGAGAAACGAGGTTTTCCTCTGACGTATTCAAAACAGGTTTAGTAATCATTTTCATTTTCTCCATTAAAACCAAGTAACAAGGCAGACCGTGCCGTCAACCGTTTATACAGTTAAAAACGGTACGGTCTGCCAAATCTCAATCAAGCTCCGTAAGCGTTCCTACGGTAACCTTATCCTCACACTCTATCTTGGAGATAGCCGTTGAGAATCCTTTCAGCGTAACCCTTCCGAATTCCGCCTTCGCTACCTTGTTACAATAAACTCCGGAACTGTTCGTATTGCTCGAAGCCGCCTCCAGATAAAGTTCGTCTACCTTTATTTCGGTATTCACGCTCTTCTCGGGTAAATACCAAGGATATCCCGGAATATAAAGCCCCATTGAACGGAGCTTCGTGCCCGTTATCTTTTTGATATAGATATTCTTCTGACCTCCGACAGCCTTTACCTCGTCGCTCGCGTATTCAAAGCCGAGGTCGGCTCCCGTAATATGAGCGGCGTGAAGCGAATCGTTAACTATTATCTCGTCGATAGTAACGTTATAAACGGCGCACAAGGCAACCGCCGATATATCGTTGTCCTCAAGCCCCCACGGCTTAAGCCCCGTAACGTTTACGGTACCTAACTTGATATCGTGAACAAAGGTCATCGGATCAGCGTCGGGCGCGTGGCTGTATCCCGCCTCTCCAAGCTCGGGCGACCAGCCCGCTACCGTTTTATGATCGTCTCCGTTTCCCCAATGCATACAAACGCCTCTTGCGTATTTCGTACCGTTTGGAATAATTATGCTGTCAATGGTAATATCGGAGGTCTCTCCGACCATTACCACGGCGTTGCAGCCGGGCATTCCTCCCGTAATAACGAGAGACTCTACGTAACAGTTATGAGCCCCTACTCCGCTTCCGTAGTCACCGAAAAGCATAGCGCATCTCTCGGCAGTCCACGAGGTTTTGGGGTCGTGCAGATAGAGATTAAGCGTTCCGTATATCTTCACGTTGTTCTTAAGCTCTACCGTCGGCGTATTTGCCGCGACTCCGTTGTAGGATATTTTCGCGTTATCGGATATTACCTCTATGTTCTCAAACACCACGCTTGAGAGCGTAAAGTAGTCAGCCTCGGGAAGCTCGAGTTTCACCCCGTTCGCCACGGCGTATTCTGCCGCGCGCATAATCGCGGTGTGGTCGTTGCGCTTTCCGTCGCCGTAAGCTCCGAACTGCTGGGGAACAACGTTCTCCTCGGTAACCAAACAAGCCCAAAGACCGTCAGCGAGCTTTTCAAATACTCCGTCGGGCTTCTTCGTAACTATCGAATAGGTAGCCGCGCCTCCGTCTCCCTTTTCGTAATACCCCTCGGTTGAGCGGGTACAGGGAGCTAAAGCTTTGTAAAGAGAAGCGTTCGCCTTCATATCCTCAAAGGTAGCGAATATCTCGGTATCGCTCGTATACTCGGTTGCAGGCGCGGTCGTTTCCACGGACGAAGCCGCCGTCGTGGTCTCGGTACTCTCGCCCTCCGAATCGTCACAGCCCGCGAATACCGCAAGCATAAGAACGAGCGACGTAATAAGTATAATTGCTTTTAATAATCTCTTTGTTTTCACGCTCTGCTCTCCCAATAAACCTCTTCGCCTACTCCCTCGCCAATTTTTCCTCCGCTCGGAGAGGTAGCTTCCGTCGTGGCAGCCGCCGTCGTTTGCTTGGTGTGTACTCCGAGACGCGTAGTTTCAGCCGTCGTTTCCGCAGTGGCAGTAGTCTGTGAGACGGTCGTAACCGTGGTATTGTCTTCACCGCCGTTTTCATCGGAATTTTTACAAGCGGCTATCGAAAAGAGGAACAACGCAATGAGAACGAGAGAGATGATTCGTCTGTTAAAAACAGAATTTCGATTTTTCGCCTTCATAGTGATACTCCTGTTCTTGATTTTTAGGTTACGTCGATATCGGTACCTTCATTCCAAGCCAACGTTTCTCCGTAGCCCGATATAGCTATAACGTCGCGTTCTCCTATTTTTATCTCCGTGTAAAGAGGAGCAATATAAATCTTCTTCATATCATCTTCCTCCTTTTATTCAGCTTAACGCCACCGTAACCGTGTTATCAGCCTGTACCGTAGCGGTCACCTCGTATACGTCGGAAACGGTAATGCCCTGAGCGTTGGTAGCGTAAACCTCAACGTAAAACTCTACCGTTCCGTAAGCCTTGGGTATCTCGTTGATATTGAGCGCAATCAGATAATCGTCCGCATCTCCGCCGAGAGCGGATGCGTCGTAAGCGACGATATCGTTATTCTCGTTGGCGATTATAGCGGTGTAAGCAACGCAGGCCGCGTCGGGAGTTATAAACTGTTTAGCCTTAGCCTCGGTGCCGTCGTTGTATCTTGCGGTAACCTTGAAGCGAACGTCGCTGTAATAGAGCGAGTCGAGAGTAGCTATAAAGCGAACCGCGAAATCGGTATCGGTCGTATCGTTAGCCTGCTCAACGGACGCCTGATAAGCAACGTTGTTGGCGGGAGATACGGTGGGAACGAAGGTCAGATTGTCAACGCAGGTCGTAGTGTCAGCCTTTTGGAATTTAGCGAATCGAATAACGGGAACGGTAGGAGCCGCCGAAGAAAGCGTTACCGAATAGGTAGGCGCCGCGGGCTTTTCGGTTCCCTTAACCCACATAGTCAAGGACAGCGCTGTGCCGTCTCTAACTATCTCAAGGCTGTACCAATCGGTTCCGTTGAAAGCGTTAGTTATCTTCGTTCCGCCACCGCCCGATATCGTTCCAAGAAGGTTATACTCGTGAAATACGGAAAGAGTTGTTGAGCCGTCAACAAAGTAGAAACCGTTAGAGCCCGTTCCGGCCGTAGTGTTCTCACTCGTCATTTTTATCTCTGCGGTCATCGTGTAAGATGACGCGCTCATCACGGGAGAAAAGCTGTACTTTGAAATTCCCGTAAAGCTGAAATATTTATTGCCGCTCTCTTCAACTATCGTGGGAGCCGCGCTCTCACTGTATCCTACTACGGACATTTTGGACGCGTCAAAGCTTCCCGCTGTCTGATTTTCAAAATTCTCGGCAGCTCCTGCCCAAACCACATTCGAGCCGCTCGAAACCACGATATTGTCAAGATACATCTCGGTAGTGTTGGTTGCGGTATTGTTAGCTCCGTTAAAGTTGGTAACTCGTATACCGGGGAAAGAATCCACGGTAGACTCGGGAAGTCCCGCTACAACGGTATAATCCGACGGCTTATCGGTTCCCTTCGCCCATATGGTTATTGCGTAAAAGCTTCCGTTGCGTACTATTTCGTAAGAACACCAGCTTCCTACCGTATAATCGAGAACGACTGTGTTCGTACCCGAATAGCTTGCGGTTATACCCGTCTTAACGGTAACCTTGTCAGCCGCAGTCAGATAGACCATAAAAATAGAGCCTGCGGTAGTCAGTCCGTTGTAAACGGGTGCGAAGTTAAAGCCCGAATAGTTTCCTACGAAATCAGAGCCAAACTTAAAATCGCCCGTCATAGTAAACGTGTCGGTCGCGTCCATACCAAGAACGTAAAGCTCCTTGTGAGCGCCCCAAGTTCCCGCGTATTTCAGCGCCTTTCCTCCGTTGTCCTCAACCGTCGAAAATACGGAGGCGTCGGAGCCGTTGAGCTGGTTTTTGTAGTCCTCGTTTTCAAAATCAATGGTAACTGTGGTGTCTGCCGCGTTCACCGAGGTAGGAAAAACGAATACAGACGCCGCTATTACAAGGGTAAGCGCGATTGCAAGAAATCTTTTTGCCAATTTTTTCATAATTCTTCTTTCCTTTCAAATTTTTTTGGAACGTTTTTTGAAAAAGCTATAATTTACCGCTTCCGCGGTTATTGACGTTCGTTACGCCGCGTTAGGATCAATGTAGAGCTTGAGAAGTCTTTCAAGGCTGGTATTTACCGCAAGCTCAAGAGACTGATAATAAGACGAGTACTCTCTGTTAGTCTCTATAAGGTCGGCAAGGCCCGTGCTTACGGAGTTGAGGTTATTGTCGTAAATAAAGCCGAAATCCATCTCAATGTTATTAAGACAAATATCCACCATATTCGAAGCGTCCTGATTGGAAGCGACCTGTAGCTTAAGCACCGTGTCAAGCACCGCGGGCTTTACGAAAGCGTAGGAATAATAATTCAGCGCGTTCATTATAATCGCGGAGGTCTCTCCGTCGTCCGCCGTAACGGGTATCGCCATATAACAGCAGCCCTGATTGTTGGAAACGTAATTCTCTTGGTTTATATCGTATTTGGGATACGGCACGACTCCGTATTTTACGTTAGAGGCTCTGTAACCGAGACCCGAGCTGAGATTGTGCATAGCGAACAGAGCCTTGCCGCCCGAGAACGCCTTTTCTACGTCAGTATACGAAACCTGATAATTAAGCGACTCCAACGCGAAAAATTCCTGAATATCGTCAAAAACATCTATATTGTGCGGTACGTTGTAGTCGTATTTGGGAGTTCCGTCTTCGGATATTTTGAAAAGAGTTACGTCCGACGTATAGAACAGCGAGCGCAGACCGTGGCGGGACATAGTGATTCCGAATATATCGTCGCTTGCGGAATTCATTCCGTCGTTTCCGTCGTCAACCTTTGCGGCGGCAGACATAGTAGCAAGCGTCTCCATCGTCCAGTCGCCCGAATACACGTAATCGTAAATAGAATTCTCGAAAAGCGAATTATACATAGTCTCATTGAAGAATATAGCCGCCGTATCGGTCATCATCTGAGTCGAGGAATATCCGACCGCTCCGTTAAGATGACCTTTAATCTCCGCCGCGTCGTTCCAGCCTTGGCAGAACCACGGCTGATTGAGAGCAACCGTCTCGTAATCCTTCAGATTGCGGAAATATCCGTGTATCTCAAGATTCCACCAATAATCCGTAAATACTAGGTCGTAAGTTCCGTCCTGCGTAAGAAGCTCCTGGGACATAAGAGTGGTAAATCTTTCGGCGTTGCCCGCCTCAACGATATAATCGAACGTGCAGTTATAGGTGCTCTCGACGTAATCGTTTCGCGTAACCACAGACTGAGATATAGTCTCGGTAATAAGCGACGAGGTAATGGGATTGAACTGCCACTCCTTCTGCGCGGGAACGAGAACGGATATGACTTCATCCTTAAGATCGATTATCGGAAGCTCGTAAGGCTCCTCGGTAGCCACGGTTGCGGCGGAACCGGACACCGTAGTTTCTCCCGTCTCTTCCTCTTCTTTATTACATCCGATGAAGCAGGAAGCGACCATAGATAGTGCCAGAATCAACAGCAAAACCTTTTTTATTTTCATATCATTTCCTTTCCGAATACTTAAAGTATTCAATAATTATTTATTTCAAAGCGTTTTTAAAAAGGAAGCAGCAACGCCGCCGTTCCCACGATAACGAGTACCGAGGTAAGACAAAAACGCTTCGTAATCTTTTCTCCGAATATAAGCCCCGCGATTCCCGCGAGCAGTACTCCGCCTCCCGTTATTATCGGGAATTGATACGATGGGTCTATGTGCAGCAGGCATACCGCCATACCGTAATTTCCGAAACCGTAAAGCAAGCCGTATACCGCCGTATACAAAAGCGCTTTTCCCGTTTCCTTTTTGTCCTTTTTCTCCGCGTTCTTGTCCCTCGGCAGAAAAAGAAGTATAATAAAGCCAAACAAGCTGTTAAGCAGCATATACAACACGGTAAACGAATCTCCGTCAACGGCGGGAACCCCAAACGGATTGCTTTGGTGAAAGCTGAGCGCCGCACAGCCAAGACCGTTGAGCATAAAGATAGCAACGCTGTACAGCTTTATGCGGAACGACATAGGCTCCCCCTTCTCAAGATTCACGAACAGCGCCGCGCCGACGAGCAAAAGACATACTATTTTGCCTACCGTCCACGCGTCCCCGTTGAAGAATAATCCGTAAAAAAACGGTATTACCAAGCCTCCGAGATTGAGAAAAAGAGTGTATCTCGACAGTCCGCCCTCCTCCAACACCTTGAACGCCAGATATATGCAGGTTACGTTGGCAAGTCCGATAAACACCGACACGAGCAATGAAAACAAGGTTATTTTCATTTTAAAGCCCATAGTGACAAGCATTATCACCGAAAAGATAAGGGTAGACAGCATTGAAAACTGATACGTACTGCGCGGGGACGAGCCGCTTACGCTTATGTAAAGGCGGTGAAACACCGAGCGTATCGTCATCAGCACGCATATGCCGAACAAAAGCAAATAATAAAATATTTCCATCGGAAATCAGAACTCCATTCCAAGCTCTTTGAGCCTCTCTATAAGCTCGGTTTCCTGCTCCTTCGTGAAGGGTACCATCGGGAAATGAGGCACCTCAAAGCCGTCGTAGCCCTGATTTTTCAGAATAACGCGGCTCGCCATAAGTCCCTGATGCCACAGAAGCGCGTCTACTATGCACGCAAGTCTCATCTGCTCGCTCTGCGCCGTTTTCATATCCCCGTCGAGGAAGGCGTTATATATCTTCTTCGCGAGAGGCAATACGAAATTGTAGGTTGTTCCGATACAAGAGTCGCAGCCCGCGGTAAGTCCGAGCAGAAGCACCTCGTCGGGACCGTTGATAATGTTTATCTCGGGATGACGGTACTTAAGCTGCATAACCGCCGAGAAATCGTAATTGGTCCACTTGATACCCGTAATCTGCTTTATCGTAAAGAGCCTGTCAAGCAGCGCCTGTGTAAAGGTAACTCCCGTATTGGGATTGTTGTAAATTATTATCGGGATATTTACGCTGTCCGCAAGCTCCTTGTAATATTCGTAAATACCGTCGTTCCCGTATTTATAAAATATAGGAGGGATAGCGGATATCGCGTCGGCTCCGCAGGACTCCGCGTATTTTGCAAGCTCTATCATCTCCTCGTTGTTCATACGGGCAACGTGAACGATAACGGGAACGCGGCGGTCGGTTATGCGTATAACCTCGCGGGTAAGCTGACGGTGAGCGTCGGCGCTGAGCACCACTCCCTCTCCCGTGGCTCCTCCTACGTAAAAGCCGTCAGCGCCCTGCTCTATCAAGTCTTTTACAAGCTTTTCCAGAGCGGGAACGTTTATCGTTCTGTCTTTGTTCACGGGTGTAACGAGCGCGGGGATAATTCCTTTAAATTTCATAATTTGTTTTCCTTTCCTGTTTTATCCAAAATACACAAAAAACTTAATAAAGAAGCAGTGTAAATGATTAAAATTATCACATTTACTGCTCTTATTATATCAACTCACCCCACAAATGTAAATAAAAAATTCTTACCGCTTTTATGATTCGTGTCTGCATTTTTAAACATTCGGGCATTTATAGAAAAAAAGCCATAATACAAGGTATATGTCCGATTTTCAATATATTTTTCAATTGCTACTTGATTTATCGAAAAGATGAATGTATAATGGATATACCGATAGAAATACCGATTGAAAGGAGAGATAACCGTGTCAAACAACAACCTGCCTTTTTCTCTTGAAATTCCTACACAGTACGGATTTGTAAAAATAATATTTTTCGTAACCGAGAAGCTTCATATTCAGACCGACGCCGCCTCGTCCATAATGCACTGCCACAACGATTACGAATTGAGATACGTCGCGAGCGGAACGGGAAAGCAAACGATAGTCGAAAGCGATTACATAAGCTCGGCGGGCGACGTTATACTCTTCCACCCGAACGAATATCACAATCAGATACAGGAAAGCTCAAGCCACGATTTTTCACAATACAGCATACGCTTTGCCATAAAGCATCAAAGCAATCATCCCACCGAGGAGCAGATACGCGGTTACAACAAGCTCGTACAAATATTCGACTCCATACATATTATAAAGGACAGCAGTTTTTCTCTGATAGAGGATTTCAGACAGCTCAACGACGAGATAATCAATAAACGCTGCGGATATTTCCACACCGTACAAGCTTACTGCACTCTGATAATAACGAAGCTTCTTCGCTTATGCGAGGTCAAAGCAAAGGGGCTGTTCCCGCCCAACGAGCTGCGTTATAACGCGCATACGAGAGTGCAGATAGATATGTTCTTTAATTTCAGATATATGGACAATATCAAGCTTTGCGACCTCGCGAGCTGTATGAACGTCTCCGAGCGACATTCCTCAAGATATATAAAAGAGCTTTTCGGAAAGAGCTTCTCGGAAAAGCTCCTTGAGGTACGAATCGAGCAGGCAAAGCTCCAGCTTATGAAATCCGACAAAGACCTCAATCAAATTGCCGCGAGCTGCGGTTTTCAAAGCTCCACTTACTTTTCGTACGCATTCCGAAAAGCGCTTGGAATCACTCCCTCTCAATTCAGGACGCAGTTTTCAGCCGAGAACGAAAAAAACGAAGAACAATAAAAAATCCGCCGTACGCGAATTATCACATACGGCGGATTTTTGTTTTTATTCTTTCATATCGGGATATATCGGAACGCTCGGGTCCTCTATTACCTCGTCAAGACAATATTTGTTATGAGGCAGCGGCTCTCTATTGAACCATTTTCCTCGGGTGAAATCGGGAACGTCAACCGGCATACCGCCCCTCGCTATCGACGCCTCGGACAAAGGAGCTATCGACATCCACAAAAGGGTATCGTATATATCAATAGGCGTTTGGATACCGCGTTTTACACTTTCTACGAAGCCTCTTATCGTAAGCCAATCGACTCCGCCGTGTCCGCCTCTCGGTCCAATCTTGGCATATTCAGCGTGAAGCGGGTGATCGTATTTCTCGTAAAATTCCTCGTCGTTATTCTCAACGCTTTCTTCCATTCCGGAAAGGAATACCGTTTTGCGCGTCTCGCTGACCATTCCTTTAGTTCCCCTAACGGTAAAGTCGCGGCTTAACGCGGGTCTCGGCAAAGTGGTGTCAAGCTCAAGCATAACGGTCTCGCCGTTCGCGCAGGTAAGCACCGTGGTTACGATGTCTCCCTGACGAAAATCGGTATTGTAGAACGGGTGATCGGGAGAAATATTTTCCTTTATATACTCTTTAAGTCCTCTCGCCTTAGACGAGAAGGAGGCGAGCGTCATTACTCTGTTGCCTCTGTTTATTCTCAAAAGCTTGGATATAGGTCCGAACTCGTGAGTCGGATAGGTCTCGCCGTTTCTGTTGGCGTATTCTATCAAGCGGTAATGGTTGGTCTCTACCTCGCCGCTCTCGGCGTTTTTCATAAAGAGGTCGCACTCAAAAAGGTTATGGTGATATCCGCCCTTGCAGTGTACCACCTCTCCGAGAAGTCCCTTGCGCTCCATATTCAGCGCCATAAGCTCACGTCTGCAATAGCAACCGTTTTCAAGCATCATAAGAGGAGCTCCCGTTTTCTCGTAAGCGTCAAGAAGCTCGTAGCACTCCGAAATATCGTAAACGCAGCCTACCTCTACTCCCGTGTATTTTCCCGCCAGAACCGACTCCTTGGCAAGCTTTACGTGAGCGCCCCAGCCGGTCATAATAAACACCGCATCAATTTCGGGGTCGTTTATTATATCCTTATAGTCGTGCGTAACGGCGGGCTTCGCTATGCCGTTCTTCTCAAATTCTCCGAGAGTACGCGCGATATGATCGTCTCTGACGTCGCAAATTGTTTTTACCTCTACGTCGGGCATCTGAAGGATTATTTTGATTATTCCCCAGCCGCGTCTTCCAAGCCCTATATAGCCTATCTTTATCCGTTCTTTCATATTTCTTTCCTCTTATTTAAAATATTTTTATATTTTTTTAAGTACTAATACCTCGTACGGAGCTATGCTTACCTTACCGTTCAATACCCTGCCGCTCAGAAGCTCGGTATACTCGCCGTCAAGCGTTATATAGCCCTCCTCGTTGCGCAGCTCAAGCGCGATAATACCGTTCTCCTCACCGCTTCTCTCAACGAGTCGGATATTCCCGCTCGCCTCGGCTATGGGGGCAATACCGGCGAGCCTTCTGAGTCCCTCGTGCGAAAGAACGCTTCCGAGCATTATAACCTTTCCCTTGCCTACCTTTTTCTCGGTAACCACCGAATAGCCTCCAAACTCATCTCCGTCGTACTTAGCGAGACTTTCGCTGTCAACCGCCTCAAAGGCGTCGTAGCAGGTAGAGATACCAAGCTCCTCTCCGTCGTTCCATACCGCGCGGAAAACGTCGTTTGCAATAGGCTTCTGATATTTCGTGTAAACGCCCGCGTACTCTTCAAGGAAGGAAAAAGGAGCGTCGGTGTATTTAGAGATACATTCGGTCATAATATCGCTCATAGGTCCTGCTATCCAGACTCCGCCATTCTCTACCCAAGCCTTTATCTTCTCCTCCGTCGTCTTGTCTATCGTTGCAAGAAAGGGTGAGAAAACCACCTTGTAAGAGTCGAGCGAATGCCCCGTATCTATAAGGTCTACGTTATAGTGCTTAAATGCGGCGTGGAATTTTTCGTTGACAGCGACTCTGTAATTGAACGCCTTAAGTATCGGAGCAAATTGAAAATTCTGCTCGCATACGGAGGAATAGTGGATAGCTATATCCGACTTTATCTTGCCTTTTTCAAGAAAGGCTTGGCATTTATCCATATCTCTTGACGCCTTCAGAACCTCCTCGCTCACGCGGTACGGTCTGCCCGCGGTGTTGAACACCGCCCCGTGCGCAAGCTCGTGTCCGTTCGGATGAGTTCTGAAAAGCCAATACATATTCATCTCTCCGCCAAGCGCTATGGGAAGCCACGTGTTTGCGTAGCAGTTTCCTATAGGTCGGTATCCGCATTCCGCAAATTCGCTTCCGTTCCAGCCGACCTGAGTTTCGGTTACCCAGAACGGACGATCCTTTATGGGACGCAGAAAGTCGTAAAAGCAATCGTCCCAAAAGAGCATATTCGCCGTGCCGTAGTGATTGAACTGCACTACGTCAAGATTTTCGTTCATATCGTAATACGAGAGCTTATTGCTGGGCATCATATCGGTACCTACGGGGGCCTTCGTATAGCCGTGAAGTATATCCGACTGCTCCTTGACGTATGAGATTATGAGGTTAAGCTGATATCTCAGCCACTCCGCCTCAAGAGACGGGTGCTTCCACTCGGACGTTCCGAGGGGAGGAGGCGGTTCGATATCGTCAAAGGATAGATAATTAAGCGACCAGCGGTACATTCCCCAGCTTTCGTTGAGCTTGTCGATATCCCCGTACTTTTCTTTCATCGTCTTTCTGAATCCGCGGCGGCAATCCTCGCAATAACAGCCTCCGTCGTATGCGTAAAGCTCGTTATCTATCTGCCAGCCGATAACTCCCTTATGAGAGCCGAATCTTTTTGCCATTTCGGTAACTATCTCACTGTTCTTTTTACGCATAGTAAGAGAGGATTTACACGGATGACAGCGCGACGCTATCGGCATACGCTTGCCGTCAGAGAGCACGCGCACGACGTCGGGATACTTATTAAACAGCCATCTCGGAGGTGTACAGGTGGGCGTACAAAGCACCGTATATATACCGTTTTCGTACAGCTTATCCACCGCTCTCTCAAGCCAATCGAAATCGTACTCTCCCTCGCGGGGCTCCATCTTGCTCCACGCGAATTCTCCTATACGCAGAGCGTTGATTCCGTACGCTTTACAGCGCTCAACGTCCTTCTCTACCTCGTTCTCTTTCCACAATTCAGGGTAATACGCCGCTCCTATATACATATTTTTTCTCCTTTACGTTTATATTTTATTTCGTCAGATATCCAAGCTCTCCCCGTCAAGCTCTCCCGCGAGAACCGACAGGCGAAAGGCGCAGGGCCACGCGACGAGCCAATCGTTGAGATTGCCTCTCTTGTACTGCCGAAATCCCCAGCTACAATGGAAGATCGCTTCATTCTGGCTGCCCTCGGGACGAGTGATACCGTGAATATTGAGCGTTCCGTCACCTATACACTGAAGCACGGCCGACCACATAAGCTCTGCCCTATATCTCCAAATATCATTTTTTGTAAGCTCGGCAAGACGTCTCATATACGGAACTACTATCGCCGCATACATATCAAGATGATGATGCTGTGCCGAAACAGATGTCAACCCTCTTATCGAAACCCCATAACGATTTATATCGCTGTCTTGGTCATATACGGGATCATAGCAGAACATCCACGATGAAAAATAATATGCCGACTTTTCACCGTATTCAAGATATATCTTCTTTTTTGTAAGCTCGTACAAAAGCACCGAGCTCATAATAAAGGGCGCCGAGGTCTCCTTATCCACACAGCAGGTATCGAGCGCTCCCGCGGTACAGCAGAAATTATCAAGATCCCTCTCCATATAAAAGCTCATCGCTCTCTCGGCAAGGCCGAGATACTTACCGTCTCCGGTTATCTCGTACGCCTTGGCAAGCGCGGGGATAACGAAACCGCCTATCGTTCCGCCCTTATCAACGCAGACTCCGTCGTGCCTCCAGCTTTTTCCGAAGCCGTATTCCTCCGAAAAATTATCAACGAAAAAGTCGCAAAGCCCAAGTCCCGCGCGCAGATATTCGGGCTTGTCGATATTTATTCTGCGAAGCGCCGTATAGGTTCGCATAAATTCGTACGCTCCGTAGCCCATATTGCAGGTATCCGAAGCGCTTGACTCCAAATCGTCGCAAAATCTGAGCTGTGAGGCGAGCAGACCGTTCTCTGACGTACAATACTTAACTCTCGTGTCGAGTATTTCCAGAGCGGTATCAAGCCCCTCTCTGTCTCCGTTTATAATATAATTTTCTATGAGCATTCTTGACAGAAGAACGTTCTGTCCGCACCAAGCAAGCTCAAAGTGATTGTCGTCAGAACGGTATGAAAATCCGCCCTCTCCGTTCGGAAGAAAACCTATTATAAAGGCTTTCTTTCCCTTATAATCTGTAATAAGGCTTTTTGCGAAGCTTATGGAATTATCCCATATCTCCTTTTTATCGGGTACTTTTGCGCCAGCGCCGTCCTCGAAAAGCTCAAGCGCTATGTCGAGCGTTTTACATATTCCGTATTTTTTCCACCTAGGAGCCGAGACGGAAACGTACATTCCGACCTCAAAGCTATCTCCCGCTCCAAGCTCTATAAAATCCTCACTAGGACCGCAATACGCGTCTCTCGTACAGTATACCTCTGGGGCTTCTATCTTGGGATGATATATCTCCTGACAGAATACTCCCGTTTGCGCGTCCTTGAAGATACTGCAAGATGAAACGAGCGAGACGCCGCTCTCGGCGGAAGCAAACAGAGACACCGCTACGCTGTCGTTTTCGGTGAGCGTGCAGGAGGGTATCGGCTCTCTGTCGTACCCGAATATCCACTTTTCACCGTTTCTCTCAAGCCCCTTCGGTTCAAGACCCGCTCCGAACTTGTTTCCGTCGATGCTTACGCAGGGAATGACAAAATGCTCCGCCTCAAAGCAGTTTTTCAGACGAAATACAGCCTGTATTCTGCGGGACTCGGACGCAAGATTGCTCCATTTGCGTTTTAAGTAAAAAAGACCGTCTCCCTTATCGCAAACCGATAGCTCCACTCTGTCTCTCTCTCCGGCGTATACGGCACCGTTCTCGTTTTCCCAAAGCGCCTCAAGGGTGTACTCACTGCCGTTCTCAACGGCAATCGGCGGCTCAAAGCTTACCACAGCGCCCTCTGCCGATACCGACGTGCGATAAACACCGTTTTCGTTTACAATATACATAAAAACCTCCGCAACCGAGTTTTACAAATCTATTTTATCACAAACGCAACGATTTTGTAAATATGATTATATCACTTATTTTTTAAAATATCCGCCTTGATTTTCGTTTTTTGTCCTGATTTTAAAATCAATTTTTTACTTGTTTCCCCTCGGAGATAAGCAATACGGATTTTTACTTTTTGCCTCGTCAATTTTATTCTTGGAGCAGTTCTGCCTGCTGCGGTATTCGCTCGGTGTCATTCCGATATTTTGCTTAAAGGTTCTCATAAAATGCACGTCGTTTTCATATCCGCACTGACGGGAAACCGCCGCGACGGTATAATCGGTTGAAAATAAAAGATACTTTGCGTATTCGAGCCGCGCGCTCGTAATATCCTTTTTTATACTTTTATGAAAATACGTTTTATACAAGTGTTGGAGA
Source organism: Clostridia bacterium (assembly GCA_017464565.1). Taxonomy (GTDB): domain Bacteria; phylum Bacillota; class Clostridia; order Oscillospirales; family CAG-272; genus HGM12713. The sequence goes on along the minus strand of JAFTZH010000020.1, from coordinate 23,848 downwards.
TAGGAACAGCTTATCAGCATATCCTTCGATATTTTATCTATACTCCAATCGTTCTGCGGACCGGTAAATATATCTGCTCTCAATTTCGACAGTCTTTCAAAGAGAGCGCCGTTGCCGTTAGCCCGTGTATCAGAGCAAAAATCAGAAAGCTTGAGAATAAGCAATCGAAAAAGGGTATGCGATATTTCGTTTGAGTTCTTGTTCTCCGAATACATTTCGGTAATCATCTGCTGAATTATAGTTGACAGCGGCTGTACACCCGACAGCTCGATTATATTGTCAAAGCTCAGCCCCAGCTCCCGCAGCTTTTCGCAATCCTCTCCGTCAGCCTCAAAATGTACCCAGTCGTTTATGAATTTTTGACCGTTCGCTCCGTATATCTGCGGTGTATCCTTTTTGAAGAGTACCACCGCGTTTCCGTCCGTCAGGCGCGTAATACCGTCAAAAACGAAATACGCGGGAGAGCGCAGTACGAGTAAAATATAATCTCCCGAACCGCTCGGACGGCATATTTTAAAGTCGCTCGGGTGCACGAAATTATATCCGCAATTCACGATGTTCATAATATACTCCTTTTTATAAAAGCAGAAAATATCAGTACGATAACATTATATATCATTTTATTTTCAACATTAATATAGTATAATTACAAAAAAGCGAAAGGAGCTATCTGTATGAAAGCAGAAATCATCATCAACAAAAGCTTAATCTTATTGATAAAAAACAATACAAAAAGGGGAACCGAACTCGGTTCCCCTTTTAAAGTTACAAAATTATTTGTATTTTCTCTTGCGAGCCGCTTCCGACTTTTTCTTACGCTTTACGCTGGGCTTCTCGTAATGTTCTCTCTTGCGAAGCTCGGTAAGGACGCCGGAGCGAGCAGTTGCACGCTTAAAGCGACGAAGAGCGCTGTCCAAGGACTCGCCTTCCTTAACTCTGATTTCTGCCATTTTTTTCCCTCCCTCCGCTGGTTGCCAAAGACAAATTAATAGACTTATATATTATAACCGATTAGTTCCGCTTTGTCAAGTGTTTTAGATAAACTAAAAAATATTTTCCTTAATTATTTTTCATTATTATATTTTCCACAGCCCCGACGCGTTTCCGAAAAAGAGCGCCTCAACGTCCTTTGGAGTAAGCTCAAGCATCTGCGCCGCCTGACGCATAGCCATAAGATTTTCTATGCCTATGAGCCAATTGTTCACTCCCGTCTTTGAGAAAAAGCGGTCAAGATCGCTCTGATATATCCAATAAAAAGTGTCGGCAAGAGATATTACCTTACCTCTGTCTATACAGATGGGAAAATCGCTCCCCCACATACACCGTGATATTCCTACCTTTCGTATTATCCAAAAGATTGCGGTAGGCTCGCAGACAGATGAAAAATCGTACCATACGTTTTCAAGCTCCGCTATCTTTTCAACTGTCTCCAAAGCCGTCCACGGAGCGAACGCCCTCGCGGCGTGAGCCAGTATCAATACCGCGTTAGGATATTTTTTTGCCATAGCCTTGATATAATCAAGGTTTTTTTCGTCGGCAAGCGAACGTTCCTTAACCATATGTAAGGTGATACACATTCCCTTTTCATTCGCTATCTGCCACGCCCACTCGGGAAGATACTCTTCTATATCCGCATTAAAGCTATCATTTCTGTCAAGCAGGGTGTGATAGCACTTAAAGCCCTTTATCCCCCTGTGAACGAGACGGCTTCGTATCTCGGACTCACTCTCGCCTGGACGAAGCATTATCTCGCCTACGCAACGCTCGTCCTTATCAAGCTGACGAACAAGAAATTCATCTGAAATCGCAAGACTGTCCAAAGCTGTGTTCCCCATACTTGCGTCCGGCATAGGTATCATATTGACGAGCAACTCTCTCGGTGATGAAAGCATCGGAAGCATCGCGCTTCTATACTCGTCAAGACCAACCGAACGCTGCGCGTCGGACTCGGAAAAAGCCCCCTTCATAAAACGGCTGTCAAAAATATGCGCGTGAGCGTCGAATATTCTGTCGGGCAAAAAATCGTCAAGTATCCTTATGGCCTCTCTATCCGAGCGCTCGTAAACTATGTCATTCTTCAGCATATTGCTCCTTATAACCAACGGAGAAGCCTATACAGGCTTCTCCGTTGCATACTCGTTATCTTACTACGATATTGACTATCTTGTTTGGAACGGCTATTTCCTTAACGATAGCCTTGCCCTCGATAGCCGCCGCAACTCTCTCGTCAGCCTTCGCGAGAGAAATAGCCTCGTCCTTCGGGCAGTTAAGCGGTATCGTGATAGTCGCCTTGAGCTTTCCGTTGACCTGAACGGCTATCTCAACTGCGGAGTCTATCGTCTTTGCCTCGTCGTAGGTTGGCCATTCCGCAAGCGAGCAGAAGCCCTCTCCGCCAAGCTGCTCCCACATCTCTTCACAGATATGCGGAGCTATCGGACAGAGCAGACGAACGAGTGCCTTAAGCTCGTCAACGGTTATCCTTCCGACGTCAAAAATATCGTTGAGCAGTCCCATCATAGCGGCGATAGCAGTGTTGAACTTAAGCTCCTCGATATCGTTAGATACCTTCTTTATCGTCTTGTTTATAGCTACCTCAAGCTCGGGCGTGACACCGCTTCCGCTTGCGATAGAAGCGAGGTCCGCAAAACGCTCGATAAATCTCTTACAGCCCTTGACGCTTGAATCTGACCAAGGAGCCGCGCTTCCGTAATCACCCATAAAGAGAACGTATGTGCGAAGAACGTCCGCACCGTACGCGTCTACTACGTCGTTGGGGTCAACCACGTTTCCGCGAGACTTACTCATCTTCTCGCCGTCGGGACCGAGAATAAGCCCCTGTGCCGTTCTCTTGGCGTAAGGCTCGTCGCAGGGTACCATTCCGAGATCGTAAAGGAATTTGTGCCAGAAGCGCGAGTATATCATATGTCTGGTAACGTGCTCCATACCGCCGTTATACCAATCGACAGGCAGCCAATATTTCATTTTTTCCATATCCGCGATGCCCGTATTGCAATGCGGGTCGATATAACGCAGGAAATACCACGACGATCCCGCCCACTGCGGCATCGTGTCGGTCTCTCTTCTCGCGTCGCCCTTGCACCTCGGACACTTGCAGTTTACGAAGGACTCCACCTTTGCGAGAGGACTTTCCCCGCCCTCGCCGGGGGCGAACTCCTTAACCTCGGGCAGACGCAGAGGAAGCTCGTCGTAAGGCACGGGAACGAGTCCGCAGCGCTCGCAATGAACTATCGGGATAGGCTCGCCCCAATATCTCTGGCGGTTGAACGCCCAATCCTTCATCTTATATTGAACGCCTTCCTCTCCTATTCCCTCTTTTCCGAGGAATTCAAGCATTTTCGCGATAGCGTCCTTCTTGTTCTCTATGCCGTCAAGGAAGCCGGAGTTTATCATCTCTCCGTCGCCCGTATAAGCGCCCTCGTCGAGATTTCCGCCCTTGATGACCTGAATTATATCTATTCCGAACTTCTTTGCGAACTCGTAGTCTCTCTCGTCGTGAGCGGGGACCGCCATAATAGCGCCCGTACCGTATCCCATCATAACGTAGTCGGCTATGAATATCGGTATCTCCTTGCCGTTCACGGGATTCACGGCAGAAAGACCTTCTATCTTAACTCCCGTCTTGTCCTTTACGAGCTGAGTTCTCTCAAATTCGGTCTTCTTGGCGCACTCCTCACGGTAAGCCTTGAGCGCGTCCATATTCTTTATCCTCGAAGCGAGCTTCTCTATTATGGGATGCTCGGGAGCTATGACCATAAAGGTAACTCCGAAGAGCGTATCGCATCTCGTCGTATATATACGCAGCTTCTCGTCGGTTCCCGAAAGCTTAAAGTTTACGAAAGCTCCGGTGGATTTGCCTATCCAATTTATCTGCTGCTGCTTTACGTTGGGTAAGTAGTCGACCTTTTCAAGTCCCTCAAGGAGCTTATCGGCGTACTTCGTGATACGAAGATACCAAACGTCCTTCGATTTCTGTATTATGTCGCTGTGGCAGATATCACACTTTCCGCCCTGCGAATCCTCGTTTGAAAGCACGACCTTGCAGGAGGGGCAGTAATTTACGAGAGCGGTGTCGCGGTAAGCCATACCGTTCTCAAAGAGCTTAAGGAAGATATACTGCGTCCAGCGGTAGTAGTCCTCCTCGGTAGTATCTATTACTCTCGACCAGTCGAAAGAATATCCCACTTTTTTAAGCTGTGAGGTGAACTTTTCGATATTTCTGTCGGTAACTATTCTCGGGTGTACTCCCGTCTTTATAGCCGTGTTTTCGGTGGGGAGACCGTAAGCGTCAAAGCCTATCGGGAAGAGCACGTTATAGCCCTGCATTCTTCTCTTTCTCGATACGACCTCAAGTCCCGAATACGCTTTGATATGTCCGACGTGCATTCCCGAGCCCGAGGGGTACGGGAACTCAACGAGTCCATAAAACTTCGGCTTTTCGGAGTTGTCCTGCGCCTCGAAAACGTGAGCCTCGTCCCAGCGCTTCTGCCACTTTTGTTCAATTTCGGTATAATTATACTTCATAATATAAGTCCAAACCTTTCGGGTTAATTTTATTCGTATTTTACGGAAAAGCCTTAAAAAGAGACGCTCTCGGAATCTCCGTATAGCTTATCGAGATTGTAGAATTCTCTCGACTCTCTGCTGAAGACGTGAACTATTACGTTGCTGTAATCCATAAGAATCCAAGAGTTGTTGTCCCTGCCCTCTATATTGTATGGCAATACCCCTCTCTCGCCTATTCTGAATTCCGTCTCTCCCACGAGTGCCTTTACCTGCGTACTCGAATTACCCGTGCAAAGCACGAAATATTCGGCTATAACCGTTTTTTCCTCAACGTGAATTATCTTTATGTCCTTTCCTTTTTTCGAGTCAAGCACCTCGGCTATCGCCTGCGCCAGCTCGAGCGCGCCCGCGCCCTCAAGAGACGGACGAACCTCGGAAGCGTTTTCTTCTTTCATTTGTCGGTTCCTTTCTGTTTATACTTACAATATTATATTTTAATCCATAAAAGATGATTTGTCAATATCTATAATTTATCTTATCGTTTTCGTATCTCTATTCCGCCCTCGTTGATATCGGAAGCCTTTGAGGGTATGAACTCAATATAAGAATTATATATCTCCGAGAAGCTCTCGTCTGACGAATTGAGAAACACCTTATTTTTGTCGAAATCCTCCGCGGTGATATCCGCTCCCGCGTATTCACGGAGCGCCTCAACCGATGAGCTTTCGGATATCACGTAATACCAGGCTCCGCTCGCCTCCGAGCGTATATCGGCACCGGGGAGCGTAAGCATAGTTATATCCTCCTGTCCCACCTCGAAGAAAAGCGAGACGAGAGAGGTCATTTTGGTTATTCCTATATTCGTATTCACGTCGTCAAGCATAGCCATAACGAGCTTTATCATCGAAGCTGGCGTCATCTCCTCGGAGACCTTTTTGACGAAAGCCGAAACGAACAGCTTCTGTGCGTCCATTCTTCCAAGGTCGCCCCTGACGTATCCCGAGCGATACCTGACGAACTGCTCCGCGGTCTCTCCGTCAAGCGTCTGCCTGCCTGCTTTCAGCATTATCGAAAGGTTCTGCGCGGGGTCGCTGTACTCCATATCAAACGGCAAATCTATCTCGACTCCGCCTACCGCGTCCACTATCTCCGAAAAAGCGTCAAGGTCTATCGAGCAATAGCCTTCTATCCCGATACACATAGACTCTGACAAAAATCGGCACAGCCCGTCCGCCGACAGCGCCGACACGGCGCTGTTGAGCTTTCTGTGACTGCCGTCCGAAAAACGCGCGTAGGTATCTCTCGGTATCTGAATAACCGACACGCGCCTCTCGCCCGTATCTACCGAGACCAGCATAATAACGTCGGTAAGCCCCGAGGCTCTGTCGGTTCCGAGAAGAAGAAAGTTCTGTCTCTCCCCTTCCGAAGCGGAGCTTTGCAGATATTCCTCTCCGTTTCCCGAACTGCTTTTTATCTTATCGGTAAACACCGAAAACAATAGCACGACGGCGCAGAAAACCGCTGCCGCCCCCACAGCCTTGGCGATAACCGATTTTTTTATTTCGTTATTCATATGAAAGCTCCTTTTATTCTTTAATTAAAAGTATGTAAGGAGCCGTCATTGTCTTACAGTGTTTTGCGCTTCAGCCGCTTTACCGCAAGCTCGTTTCTCGCCGCTATCGTATCTTCGCTTATGGGAGAACCTCCTTCAAGCAGTCCTCTTATAGTCATATCGTAGGATAGAAGCAAGGTATCGTCCAGATGCCGCAGACGCTCTTCTTCGGTCATCGCCTCGGGTCTTGCGTCAAAGAAATAATTTCTCAGCCTCACGCAATCCTCAAAGCTTCGGGACATATCTATATAATCGGCAAGATATACCAGCTTTTCGCAAAGCGTCATATCGGCGCGTCCCGTAGTATGCCATCTTACGCATTCTTTTATCTCGTCGGAGGCAAATTCGGGAAATTCCGCGTCAAGCAGAGCCGCCGCGGTCTTTGCGTGAAAGGTTTTGGGCGCGTACGCTTCAGTCTCGGAAACGTCTATTCCGTACTCGGCGCACAGCTTTATCTGAAGCTCCGCAGAATATTCCTTCGTTATATCGTGCAGAAGAGCCGCCGCCCTGAGAGTATTGCTTTTCTCCGGAACGTAAAGCTCGGCAAGCCGCACCGCCATTTTCTCAACCTCGAGCGTATGTCCGTATCTTTTTTCCGACATAAGCCCTCCGTCTTTTCTCCGCGTTATCTTATCCCGCAAAGCGCTGAGCATTTCGTCGCTTACCAAGACAGTATCATTCATAAAGCCTATTCTCCTTTATATATTTTGCGACCAACGCGGGTACCATATCCGAAATATCGCGTCCCTCGGATACGGCTCCCCTGATATCGGTCGAGGATATTTCTATCGTCTCGGTAAGAATACGCCTGAACATAACTCCGTATTTTTCGTAATATTCGGTTATCTTCGCGATTATGCGGTTTTCGATGATTTTGTCGTTTTCTCTTCTCACGTAACACGGGTAGCAAAGCTTGAGGATATCCTCGAATTTATACCACGTATCGAAGGTCAGCACCATATCGGTTCCGCACAGCATAAACAGCTTTTTGTCCTCTCCCGCAAGTCCGTTCAGCGTATCGTAGGTATAGCTCTTTCCGCCGCGCCTTATCTCCATATCCGAAACCACTACCCCGTCAATACCCGCAAACGCAAGCTCGCACATACGCAGTCTGTGTATCGGGTCATCGGCAAAATCCACCGTTTTATGCGGGGGGAGATAGGTCGGAATAACGTAGAGATAGTCAAGCTTCATCTGCTTCATAAAAGCCTCGGCGGCGGCGACGTGTCCGTTGTGAACGGGAGCGAACGTCCCTCCGTATATGCCTACTCTCAATTTTTCGTCAAAGATCGTACTCACCTCCGAAAAGCCCTGAATACTCAAAGCTCTATTCTCTTATTATTCTCCGATTCGCGGTAAAGTATTATTTTTCTTCCGATAACGCCAGCAACCTCGGCGCCGCAGGCCTCGCTCAGCGCGTCAGCCGCCTCTCTCGCCGTATAGTCGCAGTTCTCCAGCACCGACAGCTTGATAAGCTCCCTCGCCTCAAGCGCGTCGGATATAGTCTTTATAAGATTCTCGCTTATTCCGCCCTTGCCAATCTGCATAATGGTCGGCTCGGAATTGGCGAGCGAGCGCAGATACGCTCTCTGTTTTGAAGTTATCATATTTTTCCTCTGAATTTTATTCCGTTATTTTATTTCTCTGCTTCTCAAAGCCTCGGCAAGCTTTTTTATAGCGTCGCTTCTGTGAGATACCTTGTTTTTTTCTTCCGCCGTAAGCTCTCCAAAGGTCTTTTCAAGAGGCGGGAAATAGAACAGCGGGTCGTAACCGAATCCGCCTGCTCCGCGGTATTCCGATATTATCTCTCCTTTTGCCTCTCCGAGCACGCACAAGGACTCTCTGCCGTCGGGAAAAACGCAAGCCAAAGCGCAGACGAAGCGCGCGCTTCTGTCGGAGACTCCGACGAGATTTTTAAGCAAAAGCTCGTTGTTTGCGGCGTCGTCTCCGTGTCCGCCCGCGTATCTCGCGGAATATATCCCCGGCGCTCCGCCGAGAGCGGTCACCTCAAGTCCCGAATCGTCTCCGATTCCTATATACCCAGAGACTGCCGCGGCTTTAGCCTTTATAAGCGCGTTTTCGGAAAAGCTGTTTCCATTCTCCTCTATCTCGCCGTAAATACCCGCGTCGTCAAGCGAGAGTATCTCTATCCCCTCGATATATTTTCCGAGGAGCGTTTGAAGCTCGCTTATCTTGTGCTTGTTTCTCGATGCCAATACTATCTTCATACGCACCTCAATCAAACAGGGCGTTTACGAATTCGGAGGCTTCAAACTCCTGCATATCGTCTATCTTCTCTCCGACGCCTATGAACTTAACGGGGATATTCAGCTCCTTCTTTATTGAAAGAACGATACCGCCCTTCGCGGTTCCGTCAAGCTTGTTGAGAACGAGTCCGGTTATATCGGCGGAGTTTCTGAATTCCTTCGCCTGAAGGACGGCGTTCTGTCCCGTCGTCGCGTCAAGCACGAGAAGGTTTTCCCGCGACGCGTCGGGAAGCTCACGCTCGATAACCCTGTTTATCTTTGAAAGCTCGTTCATAAGATTCTTTTTGTTATGAAGGCGTCCCGCGGTATCTATTATAAGCACGTCAGCCTTTTTGCTCTTGGCGTATCCGATAGCGTCGTAAACAACTGCGGCGGGATCGCTGCCCTCGCTCTGCTTCACTATATCGGCTCCCGACCTCTCGCACCAGACCGCAAGCTGATCTATCGCCGCCGCGCGGAAGGTATCCGCCGCCGCCACGACGACCTTCCTGCCCTGCTTTATAAGTCTGTTCGATATCTTGCCGATAGAGGTGGTTTTGCCCGCGCCGTTCACTCCTATAACGAGTATCACCGACGGAGCGGATTCAAGCTTCAGAGGCTCGCCCTCTCCTATCATTTTCTCAAGTATACCCTTGAGCGCGCCTATAACCTGGTCCTTTTCCTTAAGCCTTCCGTCCTTTATCTGCTCTCTGAGCTCCTCTATTATCTCCTCGGTAGCCGCAACGCCTACGTCCGAGCATATAAGAAGCTCCTCAAGCTCCTCAAGAAGCTCCTCGTCTACCTTGACGAATACCTTAAGAATATCGTCTATCTGTCCGAAAATCGCATTTTTCGTTTTTGAAAGCCCCGCTTTCAGCTTATCCAAAAATGCCATCCCAATCTTCTCCTTTTTTCTTTGAAATATCAGCAATATCAAGCTCAAGCACCTTTGATATGCCTCTCTCCGGCATAGTTACGCCGTAGAGCCTGTTTGCCGCTTCCATAGTTCCGCGGCGGTGAGTTATCAGAATAAACTGCGTTCCGCTCGCGTATCTCTTTATGTATTCCGCGAATCTCGCGACGTTCACCTCATCAAGCGCCGCCTCTATCTCGTCGAGTATACAGAAGGGCGTGGGGTTGACTTGAAGTATCGCGAAGAAAAGCGCTATCGCGATAAACGACTGCTCTCCGCCCGAAAGCTGAACGAGGTTCTTGATTATCTTTCCGGGAGGCGCTGCTTTTATCTCTATTCCGCTCTCGAGAACGTTGTCGGGGTCGGTAAGAGAAAGCTCCGCCGAGCCTCCGCCGAACAGCTCCGCGAAGGTTTTGTTAAAGTTCTCGTTTATCTGATTAAAGGAATCTATAAACGCCGTCTTCATCTCGCCCTCAAGCTTGCTTATGATATCAAGCAGGTCGTCGCGCGACGCGGTAAGGTCCTTTATCTGCGAATCCATATAATCGTATCTAGCCTTAAGCTCCTTATACTTGCTTACGGCGTCAAGGTCAACGTTTCCGAGCGCGCGCAGCTTGTTTCGGCACTCGGTCTGCTTTGCCGATATTTCGGGGCGCTCGGAGGCGCTGATAGACGGGTAACCGAGAGCGAGAGCCTCGTTTCTCGTCAGCTCGTGCTCGTCCCACAGCTTCGTCGCCAGCTTATCCTGCTCGTCCCTGAGATTAGACAGCTTGTTTTCAAGCTTTGAATAGTCGCGGAATATAAGCTCCTTCTGGGACATTTTCTCGCGCATTTTGGAATTAACCTCGTTCAATTTGCGCTCAAACTCAAATCCGCCCTCTTCGGCCTTAGCTCTCTCCGCGTTGAGTTCTGCCAGCTTTCGCTCACCCTCGGAGAATCTGCGTCGGTTTTCTTCCTGAAGCTCGCCGTACTCCTTTATCTTCGCGTTAAGCTCTGCTATCCGCTCCTCAAGCATACCGAGCTGTGCCGTAAAATCGTCTATATGAGACTGCGACATCCGCATCATAGAATTTTCGGTCTCGATATCCTTCTGGACCTCGCTGAGCGAGATAAACAGGGCGGTCATTTTTTCTTCCGCCTCTGCTTTTCTGTCAAGCAGCTCGGAGCGCTCTATATCCTTCGCTTCCCTGAACGCGGATATCTCGGCTATCTGCGCCTTAAGCTCCGACTCGCGGCGTTCAAAAGCCTCTATATCCTCGTCGTAACGTACTTTAAGGCGGTTCAGCTCCTCAAAGTCGTAACGAAGCTTTTCTATAAGAGTGTCGTTGGCTTCAAGCTTTGCGGCTATCTGCTCGTACTTCGTCTGCTCCGAGCTTTGCATAACGAGAAGTATTTTCTTTTTCTCCTCTGCCGAATCTCTCTCGTCCTCACAGTCGGCAATAACCGCAGAAAGCTCCGACACGCTCTTTTCGGCTTTTTTCAGAGCGGAAGCAAGGGCTGTCTCCTCTTCCTCAAGTCGTTTTATCTCGCCGGCGCGTCCGAGGATATTTCCCTTCTGCTTTACCGAGCCTCCCGTAAACGAGCCTCCCACGTTTATCTGCTGACCGTCGAGCGTAACCGCTTTTACTCTGTACCCGAGGCTCTTCGCCATAGCGGTAGCGTTATCAATATTGTCAAATATCACCGTTCTTCCGAGAAGTCCCGAAACGACCTCGGAAAACTTCGAATCACAGCCTACCAGCTCGTCGGCAACCGCGATATATCCCGCAAAGCCCGAAGCGTCCCGCGTCTCCCTCGTGGGAGTCTGTCCTCTCATAGAGGATAACGGGAAGAAGGTAGCTCTGCCCGCCTCCGCCTTGCGAAGCGCGAACATTGCCGCCTTGGCAACGCTCTCGTCCTCAACGACTATATGCTGGAGATTCGCTCCGAGAGCGGTCTCTATCGCCGTAACGAACCTGTCCTCAACGCTTATGACCTTGCTGAGCGGTCCGTATATCTTACCGCACGGAGCACCGTTTCTGTCGGTTATTCTGTTCTCGGAATACTGCTTCATAACGTATCTGACGCTTCCCGAATATCCCTCGAACTGCTGTTCCATTATCTTGAAGTTCTCTATTCTCTGCGTTATCGAATCTCTGCGGAGCTTGAGAGCGGAAAGCTCGGAGCTTTCGTTATCTCTTTTTTCGTAAAGCGCTGAAAGCTTCTCCGCAAGAGAGGACACCGCGTTTTCGGTCTCCCCGACGGCGGACGCGAATTCGTCAGCCGATTTTTTAGCCGAAGCGCACTGCTTTTTCAAATCATCAGATATCTTCTCGTATTCGGCTATCTCTCCGAGGATAGAGGCGTTTTTATCGCTTCCCGAAGCTCTCGTGTTTTCAAGCACAGACGTTCTTACCTTTACGTCTACCGCCTCGGCGTCAAGCACTCTTATATCTTCAAGAGCGCGCGCAATCTCAAAATCAAGCTCGCGCGCCCGCGCCTCGCAGCCCTTCTGCTCGTCGCTTACCGCTTGATGCTCCGCGCGCCGCTCGTCCAGCAGCTTTTCAAGCTCGGCGATTTTTTTCGCTCTCTCACCGCTCAAAAGAGCCTCGTTCTCCGCCGATCTCTTTGCCGACGCCGCGTTGCCCTCTGCCTCCGCTATCATTTCCTTGGTGTGCAGTATATTGGTTTCGGTAACCCTGTATTCGCTGTCAAGCGCGTGATTGTCGGCGGTGCACGCCTTTATCTCTCCAAGCAGCTTTTCTGAAGCGAGCTTGTTGGTCTGCGAAGCCTCGAAAAGCCTTTCGTTCTGCACCTCAAAGGTTTTTATCGCGTCCTCCGCGGTCTGAAGATCAAACTCCGCGCGCTTAAAATTATCCTCTGTCTTTGAAAGATCGTCCCTGAGCTTTTCGGTATCGTAAAGCCATAGCTGTATGTCTACTTTCTTTTTGGTTTCAAGAAGGTCGATAGCCTTTTTCGCCTTCTCCGCTTCCCTCTCAAGTGGTCCGACCTGAGACGCCACCTCGGTAAATACGTCGTTTATTCTCGTCATATTTTCTTCGGTAGCCTTGAGCTTTCTCTCGGTATCGCTCTTTTTAAGGCGGTATTTCGCTATACCCGAAGCGTCCTCGAAAATGCTTCTCCTCTCGTCGCTCTTGCGGGATATTATCTCGGCAATCTTTCCCTGACCGATTATCGAATATCCGTCACGTCCGATACCCGTATTCATAAACAGCTCGTATATATCGCGCAGACGGACGGCACGGCGGTTTATATAATACTCGCTCTCTCCCGCGCGGTAGTAGCGTCTCGTCACCGTAACCTCGTCGTAGGGGCAATCGAGCCTGCCTATCATCTCGCGGTTGTCAAAGGTAACAGACACCTCGGCGTATCCCATAGGCTTTCGGCTGTCCGCTCCTCCGAAGATGATATCCTCCATCTTCGTTCCTCTGATGCTCTTTGAGGAGACCTCGCCCAGCACCCATCGCATAGCGTCCGATATATTCGATTTTCCGCTTCCGTTGGGTCCGACTATTACCGTCGATCCTCCCTCAAAGGTAAGCTTCGTTTTATCGGGAAAAGATTTAAAGCCCTGCAGTTCGAGTGATTTGAGATACACTTCGTTTCTCCTTTCGGAATTTTTATTTTTCCGCTGAAATATCTTTACAATCTAATATAATATTATAACCTATAATTTCTCTTTTTTCAAGGATTTTTATCTTATTGAAGCCATATTTTTTACATATTTTTATTTTATTCCGCTTATTTTGTCCCGCGACCTTCGATACCGCCCCGACGGGCGCGTATATCGTAAGGCAGTTTCCTCTGATATCGGGGCGTTTATCGAGAATATCGCATATTCTCTCAAGGTAAAGCTCTCCCATAGCCAGCTCTCCTATCGCGCTCTGATTGGCTCCTCCGTAGACCTCGCCCTCGTCGGAAAGATTTTCGGACGCGCAAAGCCCTACTCTTATGCAAGGCACGCCGTGAGCGTCAAATACGGCGAGGACGTTTTTCGTCCGCTCGACCGCGTCCTCCTCCGCAAGCGGAGTATACTCTCCTCTCTCCGCCATCTGACAAAGCTCGGTTTCGTAAAAAACCACCGTCGGATATACTCTCGCTCCGTCGGCGCCCATAGCGCATATTTTCTCCGCCGTAAGCGTCTCTTTTTCGGGGGTGGAGGCGGGAAGCCCTATCATCATCTGACCTATAAGCTCAAAGCCGTATTGCTTGATAAGCGAGCAGGCTCTCTCCGCGTCGAGCACGGTATGTCCGCGCTTTGACGCAGCAAGCACCTCCGCGTCCATACTCTGAAGTCCAAGCTCGACCGCCGTAACGCCGTACTCCGCGAGTATATCCAGCCTTTCCTCGTCTATGTAATCGGGACGGGTGGAAAGCCTTATTCCTCCCGCCTTGCCCTCGTCAACGTATCTCTTCGCTATACCGAGAAGATACAGCATAAGCTCTCTGTCAATTCCGGTAAACGAGCCTCCGAAAAAAGCTATCTCCCTCTCGGTATCCTCGGGGAGAGTGGCAAGTACCTCGTCTATCTGTCTCTCCGCGTCGGCAGGGTCAAAGCTCATTCTGCCCGAAATAGAACGCTGATTGCAGAAAACGCAGTTGTTCGGACAGCCAAGGTGCGGTATGAATATCGGTATATTTATATGCTTTTTCATCAGGTTTCTCCATAAAAGCTTCACCGCCGTAAGTCTCGGCGGTGAATACTGTATTTAAGCGTACTTAATTTTCTATCTCTCCGAAAAGCGTAAGCGCTTCTCTCGCGGCGTTCTGCTCTGCCTCGCGCTTGGTCTTTCCCGTTCCCCTGCCTATGACGTTTGAGTTAAGACGCGCCTCGACCGAAAAGGTCTTGTCGTGATCGGGACCGCTCTCTCCGACGGTAACGTATTCGAGAAAATCTCCCTCTGCCTGCTGTATGAGCTGCTGAAGCTCGGTCTTGAAATCGCTGTGTATATTTTCCCTGTCTATTCTGTCAAGCTCACGGATAACGAGAGGAAGCAAAAAGGCGCTCACGCACTCCTTACCGTTCTCACCCGCGTCAAGATAGACAGCCGCCAGCAACGCTTCAAAAGCGTTCTCCAAGAGCGATTGCCTGTCCCTGCCGTTGCTTTTCTCCTCCCCGTGTCCGAGGAAAAGATAACCCCCAAGTCCTATCTGCCTTGCGTATCCCGCAAGCGCCGACGATTGAACGACGGCGGCGCGCAGCTTGGTAAGCTCGCCCTCGGGACGCTCACTGTAATGCGAATAGAGATATTCGCTGACGATTATAGATAAGACGGAATCTCCCAAAAATTCAAGCCTTTCGTTGCATGGAACGTTCATTCTTTTGGAACGCATTTCATTGGCGAAAGAAGCGTGCGTAAGCGCCTCCGCGAGTATTCTTTCATTTTTGAATTTATACGATATAGCTTTTTCAAGCCCGTAAAAAGAACTTGGACTCATTTCTTACCCCTTATATAAATCATTCCTTATCGGAAGCCTCTGTCGTTGCCTTGCGGGCTTTCTGTATATCGGAAAGCTTTTGCATATCCGACGAGATACTGCCGCTCACTCCCGCGTCAACGCAGAATATCGCCTGTCTGAGCGCGTTCTTGAACGCCTTTTCCTTTGACGAGCCGTGTGCTTTTATGACGGGCTTCGCTATTCCCAGAATAGGCGCGCCGCCGTACTCGGAGGAATCAAATTTCTTTTTTACTCCCGACAGCTCGCTCTTTACGAGAAGAGCCGCCATCTTGGTCTTGGTATTAGCGTAAAAGAGGTCTTTGAGAGTATGGAGAGCAAGTCTGCCCATTCCCTCAATGCTCTTAAGCAGTATATTTCCCGTAAATCCGTCGGTAACAAGAACGTCGCAGCGGTCTCTCATAACCATATTAGCCTCGACGTTCCCCACGAAATTTATCATTTCACATTCCGAAAGGAGCTTATACGCGCGAAGCTGGAGCTCGGTACCCTTGCAGTCCTCCGAGCCATTGTTGAGGAGTCCCACTCTCGGCTTCTCCACTCCGTGTATCTTTTTCATATAAGCGGAGCCCATTACGGCAAACTGCTCAAGATATTCGGGAGTTACGCTTATATTCGCGCCCGAATCCAAGAGAAGCACAGGCGGGTCCATAGGAAGCAGCGCGCCTATCGCCGCGCGCTTTACTCCCGCGGGACGTCTGACGATAAGAGACGCGCCCGCAAACAAAGCCCCCGTATTGCCCGCGCTCACGAAAGCGTCGCCCTCTCCGTCGGCAAGCATATGAAGACCCTTTCCCATAGAGGACGAGCTTTTCTCGCGGGTTACGCAAAGCGGATTGTCCTCCATAGTGATGACCTCGCTCGTATGTACTATATTGAATTTGCTTACGTCTATATTATTTTCCGCGGCGGCTCTCTCTATCCTCTTTTTGTCTCCTACGAGAATATACTCCGCTTTCGGATTTTCGGCGTATGACGCGCATACGCCTTTAAGTATCTCATTCGGGGCGTTATCTCCGCCCATAGCGTCAACGATTATCTTCATACAAAACCTCATCTTACGGTTCTTTGAAATCAAAAGCCGTATCTTTCCTTTATCTCCCGCGCGGTATTCAGCGCTCTGTCGGAGAGTGCCTCGTATTTTGCTCTCTTTCCACCCTTGACTCTTGCGGGAAGCTGTTCTATTATCCCGAAATTCGCGTTCATAGGAACGAAAGAAGCTCCGCTTCCGCACGCGACGTAGCCCGCCATAGCTCCGAGCATAGTCGTTTTCGGGAATATTATTTCTTCCTCTCCAAGCGCAAGTCTCGCCGCGTTCACCCCCGCGACGAAGCCCGAGCCCGTCGATTCTATATATCCCTCAACTCCCGTCATCTGTCCCGCGAAGAATATATTCCCCGCGTCCTTCATAGCGTAGGTGGGCAGCAGAATATCGGGAGAGTTGAGATACGTGTTTCTATGCATTACTCCGTATCTTAAGAACTCAGCGTTCTCAAGTCCGGGTATCATTCCGAACACCCTTTTCTGTTCGGGAAAAGCGAGATGCGTCTGAAAGCCGACCAGATTATACATACTGCCCTCGGCATTCTCTCTCCTGAGCTGTACGACGGCGTAGGCTTCCTTCTGAGTTTTGGGGTCTATAAGTCCCACGGGCTTGAGAGGTCCGAAAAGCAAGGTGTTGTAACCGCGCCTCGCCATTACCTCGACGGGCATACAGCCCTCGAACACCTTTATATCCTTCTGCTCCTCACGATCAAAGTCCTTAAGCTCCGCCTCTCTTGCCGAGACGAGCGCTTCCCAAAAAGCGTCGTACTGCTCCTTCGTCATAGGACAGTTGATATAGTCGGCGTCTCCCTTATCGTATCTCGAAGCAAAGAAAGCTACGTCCATATTTATACTTTCAAAATCGACGATAGGCGCCGCCGCGTCGAAAAAGTGAAGTCCTCTGCAGCCAAGCTCGCCCGATATATAGTCCGCCATCTTATCGGATGTGAGCGGTCCCGTGGCTATTACCGATATTCTGTCCCGCTCTACCGAGCAAGCCTCACCCTCGACTATCTCTATCATATCACAGCTCTTTATCTTATCGGTAACGTATTCCGAAAAAAGCCTTCTGTCTACCGCAAGCGCCGAGCCTGCGGGAACACGGGTGGCGTCTGCCGCCTCAAGTATCAGCGAGGAATAGGTGCGAAGCTCCTCCTTGAGCAGACCCACGGCGTTGGTAACGCTGTCGGAGCGCAGAGAGTTGGAGCAAACGAGCTCCGCAAAGCTTTTCGAATGATGCGCGGGGGTAAATCGGCTCGGCTTCATCTCGAAAAGCCTTACCCGAACTCCGAGACGCGCCGCCTGCCACGCCGCCTCACAGCCGGCAAGCCCCGCGCCGTATATATCTATCTCAATATTGCTCATCGTCCGACCTCGCTTTCACCATCGCTTTTTCGTAAAATTCCAAAAATTATTCTTCGGTCTTATTTTCTTCTATCGCTTTTTTAAATCCGCAAGCCTTGTTATGACAAACGATATACGGCTGTCCTTTTTTGCGGAAAAGTATCTCTCCGCAGCTCGGACATCTTTCGTTTATTGGCATATCCCACGATGAAAAATCGCACTCGGGATATCTTTCACAACTGTAAAATACCGTCTTGTTTCTGCCGTTTTTCATAACTATTTTAGAGCCGCATTTGGGACACGGCACTCCGATATCCCTCGTTTTCTGTTTCGTAAAATCGCAGGCGGGATACTTGACGCAGGCGTAAAACGGACCGTACTTTCCTATTCTCTGCACCACGTCGGAGCCGCATTTCTCGCACTTGAAATCGGCAAGCACGGTTTTTTTCTGCTCCGCGCTCTCGCTGCCATCCGCGTTTTCCTTTATCGGCTCTCCGAGCTTTTTGGTATTTTTGCACTGCGGATAGTTCGGACACGCCGCAAACTTTCCGAAGCGTCCGTTCTTTACTATCATTCTGCTTCCGCATTTCTCGCAGATAAAATCGGTCTCCTCGGCGGGTATCTCTATTTCGGAGTTTTTCATATTTTCCTCCGCGAGAGCAAGCTCCTTCTCAAATCCCGACCAGAAGCTTCCGAGAACGTTTTCCATACTGTTGCTTCCGATCTCTATCTCGTCAAGCTCGCTTTCCATCTTTGCGGTAAACTTGTAGTTTACTATGTCGGGGAAGCTCTCCTTCATAAGCTTGTTCGTCAGCTCTCCTATCGGAGTGGGAACGAGCGTTTTTCCGTCTCTCTTAACGTAATTTCTCGCTATTATGGTGGTTATTATAGTCGTATACGTGCTGGGGCGTCCGATGCCCTGCTCCTCAAGGAACTTAATAAGAGAGGCGTCGTTATAGCGCGGAGGCGGATCCGAGAAGTGTCTCGCGGGTACTATATCGTTCTGCTTTACCGTCTGACCCTCGGAAAGCTCGGGCAGACGAATATCCTTTTGCTCGCATACGTCGTCGGCACTGCGTACCTTCGAATCGTCCTCGCTTTCCTCGTAAAGAGCCATATATCCCGGAAATTCAACGGTATATCCGCTCGTGCGGAAAACGTATCCCTCCGAGTTGAAATCGGCGGTAACCGTTCCGAGCGTTGCCGACTCCATCTGAGACGCTATGAATCTGTCCCAGATAAGCTTATACAGCTTGAATTGGTCGGCGGTAAGATGCTTTTTTATTTTCGCGGGCTCTATATCCACGCGTGAGGGACGGATAGCTTCGTGCGCGTCCTGCGCTCCCGCGCCCGATTTATAAACTCTCGGCTTTGCGGGACAGTACGAGCTGCCGTATCTGCCCTCGATATATTCTCTCGCCGCGCTCTGCGCCTCTGACGATACTCTGAGTGAGTCGGTACGCATATAGGTTATAAGACCCTGTACTCCGCCGTTCTCCGAGCCTATATTAATTCCCTCGTAAAGCTCCTGCGCTATCCTCATTATCTTCTGCGATTGGAAGCCGAGCTTTCTCGCCGCCTCCTGCTGCATAGTAGATGTGGTAAAGGGCGGCGCGGGAGATTTGCGGCGCTTCGCTCTCTTTACGGAGCTTACCGTAAACGACTTTCCCTTGACCGCGTCCACTACCTTCATAGCGTCAGCCTCGCACGAGAGCTTCAGCTTGCCCTTGCCGTTTCCGTAAAATCGGACGGTAAAGGGCTTGCCGTCCTCGGTAAGAAGCTCGGCGTCGATAGTCCAATACTCCACGGGGACGAATCCGCGTATCTCTTCCTCGCGTTCGACGATTATCCTCGTAGCGACCGACTGAACGCGTCCCGCGGACAGTCCGCTCCTCACGTTTTTCCACAGGAACGGAGATATCTTATATCCAACGATTCTGTCAAGTATTCTGCGCGCCTGCTGCGCGTTGACGAGATCCATATCTATCTGTCTTGGCTCCTTTATCGCCGCCTTGACAGCGCTTTTGGTTATCTCGTTGAAGGTTATTCTCATCGTTTTCTCAAGCGGAATACCGAGAGTCGCGGCAAGATGCCAAGATATAGCCTCACCCTCACGGTCAGGGTCGGTTGCGAGAAAGACCTTAGACGCGTTCTTAGCTTCCTTTCTTATCTCCTTGATAAGATCGCCCTTTCCTCTGATATTGATGTAATGAGCGTCAAAATTGTTCTCTATATCAACTCCAAGCGTGCTTTTGGGAAGGTCTCTGACGTGTCCCTTGGAGGCTATGACCTTATAGTTTGAGCCGAGATATCCCTTTATCGTAGACGCCTTTGAGGGAGACTCCACTATTACAAGATTTGACATAAATTTGTTCTTCCTTTCTGAATATGTTAAAGGACGTATACCGTCCTGTCGTTTCAATATTATTTTCTCATATAGGTTCCGCCCGGAAGCGACACCGCGAGTCCGCTTATTTCAAGTATCGTAAGCGACGTTATCGCCTCGGCTATCCCTATCCCCGACGAGATAAATTCGTCGGGAGTGCAGGCGCGGTCTATCGGCATAAGCTCAAAAACGCGTTTCGTCAGCGCGTCAAGCCCTTCAAGCACCCTCTCGGAGCTGTCCGAGCCGTGCTCCTCGCTTCTATTCTCTTCCGTTTCGGTTTCTTTATCCGTCTTTTCTGAGAAAAGAAACTCGTTTTTCGGCTCCGAAGATATCTTATTATCATTCACGCCGATTCGTCCCGCGCTTCGCGGAGGTACGGGCGCGCCGTAGACCACCTCTGAGGAGACTCCATATTTTTCAAGCGACTCTCCTTTGAAATCGGACAGGTGCTTCGACTTTTTCAAGCCTCTGTAATCTATCGCGTCGTGATAAAGAAAATCGTAATGAAGAATGATGTCCTCCGAGCCGAGAGCGACGTTAGCGCCCTTTCGTATAAGAGCGTTGGGGCCCTCGGAATTGCTCTCATTTATCTTACCTGGCAGCGCGAAAACCTCTCTGCCCTGCGAGATAGCCCTCTCCGCCGTTATCATCGCTCCGCTCGCGGCGTTCCCCTCAACTATAAGGACGCCCTGCGACAGACCGCTGATTATTCTGTTTCTCTTCGGAAAATTCCTCGCGTTCGGAGGCTCGGACGGAGGAAACTCGGTTATCACCGCTCCGTTTCTGCAAATGCTGTTTTTCAGCTTTGCGTGAGCCTTCGGATATACGATATCTATACCGCAGCCGAGCACGGCAACCGTACAGCCTCCCGCCTCGATAGCGGCACAAGCCGATACCGCGTCCACACCGAGCGCCATTCCGCTTATAACACATATATTGGCAGCCGCCATTTCGTATGATATCTTATACGAGGTCTGCATTCCGTATGCGCTTATCTTTCTCGTTCCGACGACTCCGATACAAAGTCTTTTGTCGAAATCGGGAAGTCTGCCGGCACAATAAAGCACGGCGGGCGGATCCTCAAGCGTTTTCAGACTTGACGGATATTTTCGGCTCCCGTAGCTTATTATCTCTATCTTGTTTTGCTTACAGTATTTAAGTATGGAATAAGAGCGCTCAAGAGATTTTTGGGAGAGCGCCGATTTAAGTCTTTCGCTTATGAAATCGAGCGCGTCTATCTCCTCGGGCTCAAGCCTGTATACCTCGAACGGACTGCCGAATCTGTCGGCTATACGAGCAAAGCTCTTTGAGGCAGGACCGCATTTGTCGGCAAGCCATATCCAATAAAGACTGTCATCGTCGTACATTCCCAAACCTCCTCAAATACTTGAATTTCTCATTTTGTTTTATCGTAAGCCTTTTTCATTTCCCATATAAATATCACCGACGCCGCGGCAGCGTTGAGCGACTCACAGCCCGCCTGCATAGGAATTATCACGCTTCCGTTACACGCTTTTATCGTTTGCTCCGACAATCCGTGTCCCTCGTTGCCGATAACGAAGCAGTCTCCCGAAGATATCTCCGTATCTCCGAGAAGCACAGCCCCCTCGTCAAGCGACGCCGCGAACACTCTACGTCCCGTCCCCCGCATACCGAGAATATATTCGGGCAAAAGGGGCGCGTCTATTTTATCGGCGTTTATTCGGAACAAGGCTCCCATAGCCGCTCTTATCGTCTTGGGATTATAAAGGTCGGCGCAATCGGACGTAAAAAGTACGCGTCCGACTCCAAGCGCCGCCGCGCTTCTTATTATCGTTCCCACGTTTCCGGGGTCTCTCACCGATTCAAGTATGAGAACGCTCTCGCTATTCCTCGGAAAGTCTTCCTTATCTATTTTAACGATTTTACGGAATTTGTCAATATATTTTGCAACAGTTATTATTCCCTCGGGGGATTTTTCTTCCGTCACCCTATCAAAAACCGAGTCTGACAGGCAGGCTATCCTTTCGCGTGGTATAGCTTCAAGACAGTGCGAAAGCCTCGCGCAAATCTCGCCCGACAGTGATTCTTTTATATATACGCTCTCTATTTCGACACCGCAGGCGGCGGCTTCCTCAAAAAGCTTAATACCGTCGAATCTGAAAAGCCCCTCCGCCTCTCTCGTTTTTTTGTCCGAAAGCGCGGCGAGCTTTTTCACGCGCGGATTTTGCCGCGACGTTATAACGAGTGTCCCGTCCATATACAAGCCCTCCTGCTGATTGTATCAACGCTAAAATTATACAAATAAAACCCCGCAAAAACGGGGTTTTATAGCTCTGATTAAAGAGCTGCTTTTGACTTTTCTGCGAGTGCCGCGAAAGCTTCCTTATCGGAAACCGCAAGCTCTGCAAGCATCTTGCGGTTAAGGTCGATGCCGGCAAGCTTCAAGCCGTGCATAAAGGTGGAGTAGTTCATTCCGTTCGCTTTAGCCTGTGCCGAGATACGGGTTATCCAAAGCTTGCGGAAGTCTCTCTTCTTCATCTTTCTGCCCGCGAAAGCATAGTTACCGCTCTTCATTACGGCTTGCTTAGCCATCTTGAAATGCTTTGATTTTGCTCCCCAATATCCCTTGGCAGCCTTAAGAATCTTATTTCTTCTCTTGCGCGTCATCATTGCGCCTTTAATTCTTGCCATTTTCTATGTCCTCCTCTGTTGTTCCGAATTATTTCTGAATAAGTGCTCTGACGTTAGCCGTCATCGCATCGCTGAGAATCGCGCCGCTGCGCAGATGTCTTTTTCTCTTCGCGGTCTTAAGACCCGTGTTGTGTCTGTGATGGCAGTGTCCCATCTTTACCTTACCCGATCCGGTAACAGAAAATCTTTTAGCCGACGCCTTATGTGTCTTGATTTTTCCCATTTTTATAGTCTCCTTTTCGATATTCGTTTATATCATAAAATCCGCGGTCTCCCGCCGTTTGTTTATGAACAAAGTCAGTTTGATTTGAATTTCAGAGGCGTGATTACCATACTCATAAATCTTCCGTCGAGTACGGGAGCTTTATCGACGTTGCCAAGCTCGGAGCAAGCCTCCTGAAACTTCGTCATTATCTCCTGTCCGATAGAAACGTGGCTCATCTCGCGTCCCTTAAAGCGCATTACCACTCTCACTTTATTTCCCTCCGTCAGAAACCTTTTCGCGTGTCTGAGCTTGGTTTCAAAGTCGTGAGTGTCTATTCGGCAAGAAAGCTGGATTTCCTTAAGCTCTATGACCTGCTGTTTTTTCTTTGCTTCCTTTTCTTTCTTGTCTCTCTCAAAGCGATATTTTCCGTAGTCCATTATACGACAGACGGGCGGAACTGCCTGCGGCGCCATAAGCACGAGGTCGTAGCCTTGGTCGTAGGCGGCGTTCAAAGCGGCTTCAAGCGGCATAACTCCGAGTGTCTCTCCGTCGGGACCCACCACTCTTACCTCTTTGGCTTTGATGTCTT
Organism: Clostridia bacterium; assembly: GCA_017464565.1. GTDB lineage: Bacteria > Bacillota > Clostridia > Oscillospirales > CAG-272 > HGM12713. Next base: position 855 of record JAFTZH010000020.1, on the reverse strand, counting down.
CATTGATGGTCATTTCTTTTGCGCTAATGTTAAATACACCTCCATCGTGTACCGCCTGTTCGGCGGAGCATAAAAAAAGCGGGAACGAAAATTCCCCGCGCAAAAACACCTGCCCAACCACGAGCAAGAGATTAAGTATATACCCGACGCGCCTGTGCGGTAAGGTGAGAACGGAGAATGTTCTGCTTTGTTTTCCTGCATATTTTATCACATTATTTTCTTCTTGTCAAGTGCTTTTTTTATTTTTTATGATTTTTATTGAAGTTAGTTTGTGTTTGGATTTTTAAGGGGAGAAACTTTTGCAAAAGTTTCTCCCCGAACCCCTTTTCAAAAACTTTAAACGTTGGGTATGGATTTTTAATTTTTATCTTGCTTCCTACGGAGAGTTTAATTTAGGTATTTACCATACACGGTAGGGGAGGGGCTTGCTTCTCCCGTAAGTTGAAAAACATTCGTGTTCTTCACTCCGTAAGAAGTTACTTTGTTTTATGTATTTTATGCAATTTCTTGTTATTCGACAATGAAATTCTATTTAGGTCTGCGACCTAAATGAAAGAAACAAACCAAGGGAGTGCCCTTGGAACCCCGCAATTGCGGCGCGTTTTTAAGACGCGCCGCGGAGTAACGTTTAATTTAAATGAAACACCCTCGGAGCATAACGAGGCTCCGAGGGCTGTTTGTTTCTTTTGTTTCTCCCCATAAGCTATACTTTAATTCAAAGAATATATCTCCCCATAAAATTCTTTTATGATTTAAAAAATAAAAATCAAAAAGTACTATACGGGTAAGTATGATTATAGATATAAAGCATACTGCACGGATATAGCTAAAAAGCTTGACAGCAGAAAGGTCGTC
>JAFTZH010000019.1 GCA_017464565.1 Clostridia bacterium | reverse complement strand
GGCATCTAAGCGTGAAACACGCCTCAAGATAAGATATCCCTCTAACTTCGAGTTAGTAAGGTCACTTGCAGACTACAAGTTTGATAGGTCGGAGGTGTAAGCACGGTAACGTGTTCAGCTGACCGATACTAATAGACCGAGGGCTTGAACTATTGAGTTCAAACGATTTTAATTACTTGAGTTTTATTCTTACCTCAATCGCTTTGTTCGGTTTTCTATGGGCGTATAAATATAAGTAAAAATCCGCAGAGAAACTAATCTCTGCGGGTTTTCTTTTGCCATAGGTTCTGACCTTGATATGAATTTTTTGCTTTTTATTGATATTTTGTCTGCGCAACCATTTTATATAATTATTATCTACATTCTTGGTGAGAGCGGATATCGTACCGAGGGTATCAAGCGGGGAGAATACGGAGATAAAAAATCGTATATGCCTCCTAGGCGGGACTTATTTGCGCTTCTAAGCTTGATAGCACATACGGCTCTTCCTTCACGAGAGATGGGGAGAGGATGGCGAAAAATATATGTATATGGTATTTTCACAGTATACGCCGCTATATAATTCTATGCTGTTAAAGCTGAAAATGCTGTAAAATCAGGCGTGGATTACGCGCCTAAATAATCTGATTAAAAATGGCTTATGCAATTTTGCATAAGCCATTTTGATTTTTAAATCAGCCCGAAGCACCGTTTGAAGAGGGTGCGTTCGTATTTGAGTTGTTATTGGTATTATTGCTCGTGGTATTGTTTGCGCCTGTTTCAATATCCGAACCGAAATCCTCCCAGCCGTTTATTGAGGAACAATCCTCGGCAACGAGCTTGTACGTCTTGCCCGTGGAGGTGTAGTATATATCGTAAAGGGAGGTTGCGCTGTCCTGTACGCAAGCGAAGGAGCGCTTCTGTCCGCCGTCGATGAATACGGGAGGAGTCTGAACCTCGGAACGTCCGAATTCGGCAATTTCCTTTCCGGGACCTTCCTCGGTGGAGTAAACCTTTACGTCATCTAATATCTGGAAATACAGGATATTGGAATAGTCGTTCATCGACATAGCCACGACGTCGTTCGCGACCGTTCTCGTCTTTCTCGTGGAGGTCTTGCAGAACTTGAGCGTGTTCTCGGTATCGAGGCAGTAAACGTTATCCTTTGCCGTTACGATAAATGATTGAACGTCCGACGTAAGACGGTTGGGCGTGCGGTTCTTATCGTCAAGGTCTATGTAATACAGGGTATCGTCGCTGTTGATGTAGAAGAACATATTCTCGTCTTGATTGAGCTGACCGTTGAACTTGCTTATAGTGTCCGAACTGTATTTCTTATCTACGTAGTAGGTAGCGCTGCTGCTCGTATCGGTAACGAAGGTGTTTTCCATAAACACTTCCTTAAGCGAGGAGAGAGCCACTACCGAAGGATCTGCTATGAGAGGCTTGCAGATACCCGCGCCAATCTTAAAGGACTCGTCCTTTTTGATGCTGTAAATATACGAGCGGTATCCCGCCTCGGCACTGCCTATCGAATATACTATCTCATCTCCCTTGATATTCATATAAGTGAGGGAGTTGAAGGCACTTGCTATTTCCTTTTTGTCGTCGTCCTCGGGTATGATAACGTAAAGCTTTTTGCTTACGTAATCGTCCATAATTCCGTAGGAGTAGAGATATTTTCCGCCGTTGGAAACAGCCACGGGGTACATATTGCTTGCGTAGTCGGTGGTCATACCGTCAACGTAAAGATAAAGCTTAAATTCGTTTACGTTATCTTCTTTTGCTCTCGTATAAGCTACCGCGGACGCGTCGGGGGAGATTACGAAATTGCCCGCCGTGGGATCCTTCGTAAGTCTTTCCTCGTTTTCATCGGCGTAGAAATATATCTGTTCGTTTTCTTTGTAGATAACGCCGGGCTTGTACTCCGCAAGAGCGATTATCTCGGTTACGGGATTTGGAACTATCTGCATAAGCTCCTTCTTTTGAAGAATGAATACGTTATATCCGTCAGCCGTATTCTCAAGAACGTAAGCGAATGAGTTGTCGGCGGCAGGAGTTACGGAAATTTCGTTTTCAAACTCGGTGCCGACGGTGCTTCCGTTCATAGCGAGGTAGTACAGACCGTTGCTCTCATAGGAAACGTAAGTATTGTTTTCGGCAGTGATATTTTTGCTGTTTGAATTTACGATAGCAACGATAATGACTATCAGAAGTATGAAGACTACGAGAGACGCCGCCGCGATAAGTATGGTTTTTAAATTCAAATCAAACGAAGCTTTCTTTTTCGGTGATTTCGGCGTTTTTTGAGGGGCTTTTTTGGGACGGGCGGTTTCCGCCGTTGAATCGAAAGCGTTGAAATCGTCCGTTTCGCTCGTTGCCGAGTTGAACAGTATACCGTCGTTCAACCCGCGCCCGAGGGCGTTATCGGAAGCAGCTCCCGCCGCGGCCGTTGCAAGCCGATGATTATTTTTATAAAACATAAATAAACCTCCGAAAGATTATTTATAAATTCTCTTTATAATTTTATCATAATAATATTATATATACAACAACATATTATTAAATAATTATTAACAAACAATTAACAACAACGATATCTTGTGTCGAAATGGGAGAAAAAGCACCATATTTTGACGTTTTGCGTTTTTTGATTGTTAAAAAATTCCTGATTGTCATAATGGCGGAAGCAGCGCAATATACATTTACAGAAAGAAAATAAAAAATATTACGAGCTGCCGAAGTGCAAAAATCGCTGAATCTGCCGGATTTGAGGCGCGTTCAAGCTATTAAGACTCGGCTGAGCTTTGAGGCTTGGAGACGTAAAAATGGGAATAAGAATAGATATGCCGCTCAAAAGGGAACCGTACCCCGAAATACTCAACCGATTTTTCCCGTTGCGGCTTTGCGAAGAAATAAGAAGCCTTTCGGGAATAGGACGCATAGAGGAAATAAGACTGCGTGCGGGAGGAAAAGCATCTCTGACCACCGACCGAGGAAGCGTTTTCCTCAAGACCGTTATAATGCCGTCCGAGCTTAATGAGATGCTTTCGCGTCTGTGCGGCAATTCGCTGTACGCGCACAGCGATACTATAAACAGCGGATACGTTACGATAAGCGGCGGAATAAGGGTGGGGATATGCGGACGAGCGGCTCTTGACGGCGGCAAGGTGCTTGGAATTTACGACGTTTCAGCGCTCAATATAAGAATACCGTCGGTTCTGCGCTATCTCGGGGAACCCGTGTGCGAGCTTTTGAGAAGTACGAGAGGCAGCCGAGGAGTGCTTATATATTCGCCTCCGGGAGTCGGAAAAACCACTCTTTTGAGGTCGGTAGCGTATAAGATGGCAAGCGGAGAGCGTCCTCTGCGGGTAGCTCTTATTGACACTCGCGGAGAGCTGTATTCCGAAGAACTGAAAAACGCTACGATAGACGTTCTTTCGGGTTATCCGAATGGTATAGGAATAGAGATAGCGGCGCGGACGATGAACGCACAGCTTATGGTGTGTGATGAGATAGGAGACAGAGAAGAGGCGCAGGCTATAATTTCGGCGCAGAACTGCGGGGTGCCCTTGCTCGCGAGCGCTCACGGGGACTGCGTATCGGGGCTTTTGCGGAGAAGCGCCGTGATGAAGCTTCATAACGCGCGGGTGTTCGGGTATTACGTGAGGATAGAGAGAGGAAGCTCGGGAGGAGAATACAAGTACGCGGTAACGACGGCGGAGGAGGCAGATGTACTTTTACAGAATAGCAGGGGCGGCGATATTGGCGTTTAGCGGATTCGCGGGCGCGTGGATAATGAATTCCTCCGTGTCAAGGACGCTGACACAGACCGAAGCGCTTATAGCTCTTATGAGATTTATAAGAATACAGATAGAGTGCTTTGCGCTTCCCGCGTCGGAGATAATCAGGCGAGCCGACGGGGAGCTTCTGTCAAGGTGCGGATATTGCGGAGGTGAATTGCCCGAAAGCTTTGAGGAGCTTTTTGAAAAGTTTTCGGTAAGAGACGGAGAAGCGGCGGCGATAACGCAGAATTTCGCGCGGAATTTCGGAAAAAGCTACCGCAGTGAACAGCTTCGTGAATGTGATTATTATATAGCGCAGCTTTGCGACGCGAAGCAAAGGATTTCCGACGAGCTTCCGAAAAGAAAAAAAGTCAATTCCACGCTCTGCGTATCGTCTGCGCTGGCACTTATAATTTTGCTTATATAAAGGATAACGGTAATATATATGGACGTAACTCTTATATTGAAAATTGCCGGCGTCGGCATACTCGTTTCAGCGGCGTCGGCAATTTTAAATAAATCGGGCAGGGACGAGCAGGCGGTGTTCGTTACCGTAGCGGGAATCGTTGTCGTGATGCTTATGCTCGTCGGTGAGATAGGAGAGCTTGTTGATACGGTTCGCTCGGTTTTCGGATTCTGATGGACGGTCAGCTTTTTAAGATATGCGCTATCGCGCTGATAGCCGCCGTAACGGGAGTCGTGGTGCGGCAGATAAAAAACGAGCTTTCCTTCGCCGTAAAAACGGCGGGGGGCGTGGTGATATTCGGGCTTATAATAGCTATGCTTCAGCCGCTTCTGTCGAGGCTGGAGAGTATAGCGCTGCTTGGAGAGAGCGCGCTGTATATCGACGTTATGTTACGGGCGCTCGGAATTGCTATATTAGCTCAGATAACGTCGGGGATATGCCGTGACTGCGGGGAGGACGGTGTAGCCTCGGGGGTGGAGCTTGCTTCAAAGATTGAGATACTTATACTGTGTATGCCGCTTATAAATAAAATACTTGAATATGCGGAGCAGATTGTGTCTATGGAATAACGCAACGCAGAACAGGAAAAAGGGCGATGAAAAAAATATTTTTTTGTGTAAAAGGACTTGCTTTTTTGATTTTACTCTTCTTTGCCGCACTATCGCTTTCGGTTGGAGCTTACGCCGAGGACGATATCGGCGCTCTGCCCGAGGAATATTACGGAATGCTTGAAAATATTCCGGACGAGGTGGCAGACAGGCTTCCCGACGAGATGTATTCGGGAGACGCGGAGAGTATAGGCGAGGCGCTTACCGAGCTGACAAGCTCCGAATATATATTCTCTCTTATAAGCGAGTTGTTTGGCAGCGGTATAGGGGACGCTCTCGGAGTGGCTGCGCGTTTGTGCGGAATATTGCTGATATCTGCCGTGTTCGCGAGCTTTAAGAAATCTTTGAACTCGGAGGCGCTTTCAAAGGCGGTCGGATTTTGTTCTTCCTGTGCCGTTTTCGCCGCCGTTATAGATATGCAATACGAACAGCTTTCTATGGTGGAAGGATTTTTTGAAAGGCTCAATTCGCTGTTTCTCGGAATGATACCCGTTACGGGAGCGATTTACGCTATGGGAGGGAATATAAGCACTGCCGCCGCAGGAAATACCGCGATGTATACCTTTTTAGCGGTATCTGAACGAATATGCGCCTCCACTATAATTCCGATAAGCTGTGTATGTACCGCGTTGGCTCTTTGCCGAGGGGTAGCGCCTGAAATAAATTTGCAGGGAATATCTTCGGGAATAAAAAAATGTTACGTTTTTGTTCTCGGAATGATAATGACTATACTTACGGCTCTTCTCGCCGCGCAGACGACGCTGACCGCCGCGGCTGACAGCACCGCGGCGCGAGCGGCAAAGATGGTTACGTCGTCTATGATACCGCACGTCGGCGGCTCGGTGTCCGATACTCTGCGGACGGTAGCCTCAAGCGTTCAATATATGAAAGGAATCGTCGGCGTCAGTGGAATAATCTTTATCGTTATATTACTGCTTCCGACGCTTATTTCTCTTATTCTTACTCGCTTTGCTTTTTCGTTTTCGGGCTGTGTTGCCGACCTTCTCGGCTGCGAGGGGGAAAGTAAATTGATAGGAGAACTCGGACAGGTGTACGGCTGTATGATAGCGGCGGTAGCTATGAGCTCGGTTATGTTTATTTTAGCGCTGAATATATTTATAAAAACGACGGTCGCTCTTTTGTGATGAATAATGTAAAAATATAAGGAATTTTGAATGTAATGAAAAATTATATCGTTACTTTGATATGCGTGTCGCTCATATGCGGTTTTATCGGAGTGCTTTCGCCCGACGGAGAACGCGGAGGGCTGAAAAAACATATAAATCTCGTCGCTTCTCTATGCGTTCTTTGCGTTGCGCTCGCACCGTTGGGCAGTATTCTCACAGGTATTGAAAATATGAATTTCAATTTTGGAGGGGAGTATTTCAACGAGGACGAGCTTGAAGAAAAATATGATGAAATTTACAAGGATAATCTTGGAAATTATACGGCGGCAAGTATAGCGGTGGGGAGTGAACGCCTCGTTTGCGAGAGGTTTGGTATGAACGAGGAGGATTTTGAGATACGGGTTTCGGTAGTTTGCTATGAGGACAGCTTTGAGACCGAGTCGGCTGCGCTTATAATATATCCGAGCGGGATAGCCAAGGAGCCGAGAGAAATATCCGAATACATATCCTCACTTCTTGGGTGTGAGTGTCAAATAATATATAAATAAAATGTCGTATTATATATAAAAATAAAATAAAATACATAAATATAAAGAAATATATCGGAGAAATAAGTAATGAAAAACGAAAATAATAAATCAAAAATAAACGGTAAAATAATATTACTTATTTTGGGCGCGGCGGTAGGTGTTCTTTTGCTCGTGTACGGAAGCTATGCCGAGCTTGCGGGGGATTCGGGAGAGAACGAGGCGGAAGGAACGTCCGCCGAGCTTTCTATGGATCCCGACGAGTACGCGAGAGAAACCGAGGAGAGAATTGCGCAGATATGCTCGGGCGTGAGGGGAGTGAAGAACGTGAAAGTGGTGGTAACTCTTTCGGGCGGGTATAACGCCGTTTACGCCCAAAATTCCCAATCCGGCTCGTCGGGGTATAAAAACGAGTTCGTTCTCACGGGAAACGGTTCGTCGGAAAAGCCGCTTCTTATAGGATATTCCGCCCCGCAGATATCGGGCGTGGGTATAGTGTGCGTCGGCGGCGGAGATTCTTCGATAAGGCAGGAGATTATTTCTCTCGTCGGAGCGGCGTTCGGAGTCAGCACTAACAAAATTTACGTAGCCGAGGCTCAAAATTGATTTTAAAGTTATATTTGGCGTATGCCTTTAATATAAATGTACCGTAGAAATAAATTATCGGAGGAAGATATTATGAAATTCGAAAAATTCAAAGAAGGTTTTAAAAGCTTTTGCAAAAAAGTCGGGAAAAGAAATTTTATTATCGCGGGTTCGGTACTGCTTATTGCCGCGGCGGTTATAGTTAATTTCGCTATATTTGCCACGGGAAAGGATGACGAGGGGTACGATTACGACCAAAGCGCTGGAATGAACGACGTCGGTACCAATCCTCCCGCTGAAACCGAGGTGGCGGATGAGGGCGATTCTTATTTTTCAAGCGTACAGATAAGCAGACAGCGCACGAGAGACGAGGCTATCGAGGTGCTTCAGAGCGTGGTTGACAATCAATCCTCTACCGAGACCGCTAAAAACGAGGCTTTGGCGGAAATAAACAAGATGGCGGGAGTTATGGAGACCGAGGCAAATATCGAGACTCTCGTTATCGCGAAGGGCTTTGAGGAGTGCGTTGCCGTTATAAGCGGAGAGAGCGCGAGCATCGTCGTCAAGAGTGAGGGACTTATAGCATCCGAGATATCCCAAATAAACGAGATAGTATATCAGCAGGCGGGTATTCTTCCTGTTAATATTACTATAATTGAAAGATAATATCAAAAATACGAACGACGGCATATGCTGTACTGCATAGAAAATTTGCAGGAGGCATACGCTGATGAAGAATAACGAGACGCAGGATTTTTTTAAGGCCGATGCAGTGTTTGCGGCATCGAACAGCTCGTCGGGCTTTAAAAGCTATTACGGGGAAGTCTTTAACAAGAGTAAATTCGAAAGATTTTACATAATAAAGGGTGGACCGGGAACGGGAAAAAGCAGATTTATGAGAGACGTAGCCGAATACGCGGAGCGGCTGGGCAGGTACGTCGAGTATTACAACTGCTCTTCCGATCCCGATTCGCTCGATGGAATAATCATTGACGGCAGGATAGTTCTTCTTGACGGAACCGCCCCGCACGTCTCGGAGCCTGATATACCCGGGGCAAGAGACGAGATAATAAATCTCGGAGCTTTTTGGGATTCTTCAAGGCTTGCCCGCAGCTTTGAGGATATAGCAGAGCTTGGCAGAAAGAAAAACGAAAGCTACGTGAGAGGTTACCGATATCTTTCGGGGTGCGGGGAGCTTTCAAAAATCAACGATTCTCTCGTCCTTCCCGCGATTAAGGAAAGGAAGATGCTTTCTTATATAGAACGCATAGTATCGTCTGCTCCGAGAGGCGCGGGATTTTCGCTTACTCCCGCGTTGATAGACTCTATCGGAATGAAGGGAAGAGTGCGGTTTGATACTTACGAAAAATGTGCTGAAAAATTATATATCGTTTTGGATTGGTATTCTACTGCGCACTTTTTCTTATCTGCGGTAATAACTTGCGCTCAAAGAAATGACATACCCGTTAAGGTGTCGTATGACCCTATAAATTCAAGCTTGCCGAATTGTGTTTATTTTTGTAACAGCGGAATAGCGTTCGCAGAGGCGCAGCCCTCCGAGGCAAACAAAGAGGACGGTACGCTTATCAATATGAAGCGCTTTCTTGAAAAGGATATTATAGACGGCGTAAAGCAAAAATATAAGTACAATATGAGGCTTTACGACGCTTTCGTAAGCTCTGCCTGCGACAGCTTCGCGGAGGCGGGAGAATATCATTTCGAGCTTGAAAAAATATATCTTTCCTGTATGGATTTTGACGCGAAAGAAAGGTTTACCCGTTCTTTCTGCGAACAGCTTAAGGGTTTTTTTAATTATATATGATATGTGATATGTGATATGTGGGGGAGGAGCTTTTTGCAAAAAGCTCCTCCCCCAAACCCCCTCCGAAAAAACTTAAACGTTGGGGCTGTTTTTTGTTTTTCTCTTGCTTTCTGTAGGAAGCAAGGCGAAAATCTAAAATCAAGTCAAATACATTTTAGTTTTTGAAGAGGGGTTAGGGGGAGAAGCTTTTGTAAAAGCTTCTCCCCCTAAAAAATCCCAACACAAACTAACTCACACGTTGTTTTCAAAAAAATCGAGCTGATCGGGCGAGGACTTGGTGTTTTTATTATATCTGATACCGAGATGCTCGTAGGCGAGCCTCGTTACGCAGCGTCCTCTCGGCGTTCTGCTGAGATATCCTATCTGCATAAGATACGGCTCGTAAACGTCCTCAAGCGTTACCGCTTCCTCTCCAACGGTAGCGGCGAGGGTATCGAGTCCTACGGGCCCTCCGTCGTAAAATTTTATTATCGTTTCAAGCATACGCCTGTCGGTGTTATCAAGTCCGAGAGCGTCTATTTCAAGCTTCTGGAGTGCGTAATTTGCTATAACGCTGTCTATCTTGTCCTTGCCGTTCACCTGCGCGAAATCCCGCACACGCTTGAGAAGTCTGTTTGCGATTCTCGGCGTTCCGCGCGAACGGGAGGCTATTTCGTAAGCGCCGTCGCCGGTGATATCAAAGCCGAGGATTCCCGAACTTCTGCGAACGATTACGGCAAGCTCCTCGGGGGTATACAGCTCAAGCTTCAGAACCACGCCGAAGCGGTCGCGAAGAGGAGTGGTAAGCTGTCCCGCTCTCGTAGTGGCTCCTATTAGAGTGAATTTCGGCAAATCTATTCTTATGCTTCTTGCCGCGGGACCCTTTCCGATGATTATATCAAGGGCATTGTCCTCCATCGCGGGATACAGTATCTCCTCGACCGTTCTCGGAAGTCTGTGTATCTCGTCTATAAAGAGAACGTCTCCCTCCGAAAGATTGGTCAGGAGCGCCGCGAGATCGCCCTGCTTTTCTATCGCAGGACCCGACGTTACTCTTATATTCACGCCCATTTCGTTGGCGATAATGTTTGAGAGCGTTGTTTTTCCAAGTCCGGGAGGACCGTATAGAAGAACGTGGTCGAGACTGTCGCCGCGAAGCTTTGCCGCACCGATATAGACCTTAAGGTTTTCCTTTACCTTATCCTGTCCTATATAATCGTCAAAATTTTTCGGGCGGAGAGAGAGGTCGGTTTCGGAGTCGTCCTTCGTGTACGAGGTCGTCATCATTCGGTTTTCAAAATCAAATTCTTCGTCTATCATAAAGATGACCTCCTTACTTCATTTTTTTGAGAGCTTCTCTGATAATATCGTCTACCTCAAGCGAGGATATATCTATTTTACGCAGAACGCTTTCTGCCTCGTTTCTCGAATATCCGAGAACCATAAGGGCGCTGAGCGCGTCGGAGCGCTTGTCGGAGGACGTCGCCGAATCGTAGAAGGTCTCCTGCTCGGAATCCTCACCGACGTTTCCTATAAACGCCGTCTTTTTCAGCTTGTCCTTAAGTTCAAGGACTATCCTTGCCGCCGTTTTCGGCCCTATTCCGTTGGCTTTTGATATGGTTTTTTTGTCGTCGGAGCATATCGCAAGCGTCAGCTTTTGCGGGGTGAGCAGGGAGAGTATGGATATGGCTGCCTTCGGACCCACGCCGGATACCGTTATTAGCAGCTTGAAGGCGTCAAGCTCCTCGGAGGTGGCAAAGCCGAAAAGCTCTATGCCGTCCTCTCTTACCGCCATATAGGAATAGAGAGTAACTACGGGCTTTTCGTCAACGCTTCTGTGCGGGGGCATTTGCGCGTAGGTGGATTGGGATATAGTCAGCTTATATCCCACGCCGCCCGCGTCTATAACCGCAAAGCCCGTTTCAAGATGAGCTAATTTTCCGCTTACGTAGTATAGCATCAGTTACCTCCGTCAGCGCCGTCGTTTCCGCTGTTTTCCTTTTCGTTTTCTTCTTTTTCGCTTTCGCTCTTGCTTTCCTCGGATTTTCGTGCGTTTTTGCTTCCTCCGAGAAGCTTTTTCGCGTCAAGTAAATATTCCTTAACCGTCTTTTTCTGCTTCGGCTCGGGAGGAAGCAGCTTTTCTTCCTCAAAGTCGTCGTCGAAGTCCTCGAGTACCCAGAAATCGTCTTCCGCGCGGCACTCTTCAAGCTTCATCAAGCGTCGGAAGAGCTTCTTGAAGGCAAATTCGATTACGCATATGGCTATAAACGCCACGATACCTATTACCGATATAGTAAATCCGACGGTATATATAGTCGGGCTGTATTTCATCTCAAGCGTGTATTCGCCCGCCTCGGGTATATCGAAGGCTATGAGCGCGCCGAGTGTTTTATAGGTCTCTGCTTCGGTTCCGTTGATGGTTATTTTCCAGCCCTCGTCGTAGGGAATGGTGGTGAGAATTGTCTGGTCATATGTGGTAGTCGTAATAGTACCCGTGAGGTGAGAATCCTTGCAGCCGTCGTCTATTTCATACTGCGGATTGCTCAAAAGCCTTGAGAACGCGTCCTCGTAAGCCTCGGTGTCGAGACAGTAGAAATAATCGGCGTTCTTTTTGAGGTACAGGTCGTCCTGCGAAAGAGTTATTTTGACTTGGAGCGTCTGACCCGCCGAGTAGGTTCCGAGAGATATTATTCTGTTGGTCTCGTTGCCGAAATAGTCTCCCTTTGAGGAGCCGTTTACCGACAGCTTGGCTTCGCGCGGATAATCGCTGGGCGCGTAGAAGAATACCTCGCCGTCACGCTCGGTAGTTATGGTAAAGGTGACGGAGGAGCCGTCCTTGACCTTCGCCGTGTATTTGTAATGCTCCGATACCGAGGACACCTCGCAGTTTGATACCTGCGTGTCTGCCGAGGTTTCTATCGGTACGAAGATATCGAGCGTTTGCTCCTCTCCGAGCATAGCTGATACGAGCGAGTTAAGCCTTTCAAAATGACTGCTGTACTTGGTCATATCAAAGTCGTTTACCGAGCTGTCCACGCCGTAAGCGAGAGAGAGGGCGTAAGGATTGAGATAAGCCGTGTATTTCTCGGACGAATAAGCCTCGGTGTAGTAGAGCGAAGCCGTCTTTGAATTCTTCGTGTCTATAAGATATTTTATTCCGAGCAGGGAATCGTTTACGGGCGTTCCGCCGAGGTATTTTGACCAGTGCGACTGCGAGGAGTAGCCCATTTTATTCAGAAATTCTACCGTTTCGGTGTTGAGGGTGGAGGTCGAGTTTGAAAGCCCCTTCATACCGAGCGCCATATTGTCGTTTACCGTTCGGGTGTTGGTCTTTTCCATTCGGTAGAAGGACTCGTCGTTCTCCTGCACCACGTCGGTTATCTCGCGCATATCGGAGAGAAAATCGTTGTATCCGCTGTAATTCGAGTATACCACGTCTCCGTCAAACTGCACCACGCAGGCGAGCGAGCTGCAATAAAGCTCGATACATATTACCGCCGCGAGTATGCCAGCTATGTTTTCGCGCTTTCTGACGTTTTTGGTACGCATAAGCAGGCAGAGAAGGACGAGGAACGCCACGGCGGCTATGACCGAGAGCCATACCGTCTGGAAGGTGAGGAGCTTTGATTCCGATTCTACGTAGGTCTCGAACTCCTGCTTTTCGCAGACCGCGACGAGCAGAATTATGAAGGCGCATATGCCGAGAATGAATTTTTCGCTGAAGCGCCGCAGGTTTCCGAATCCCTTATAGGCAAGCACGAGCAGGAAGAAGCAAAGCATAAAGCTGTATCTGTTGTTGAGCCAGTTGGGGTTCTGGAAGCCGTGCCATATGAGGTCGAGCGTGCTGGTTATAAAGCTCAGACAGAATACCGCGATAAAGGCGAGAGACGCGAGTTTTTCGCGAGAGCTTATCTTTTTGGACATAAAGAATACGGGAACGAGTATGAGCGTGAGAAGTCCGGTATATACGAAGGGCAGTCCCTCGGGACGCACGGTGTCGTAAGAGCCCGGCAGGAATTTCGTAAAGAAATCGAGAAGATCGAATTTTGCCTCGGGCGTCCAATTGGGATTTGAAAACTCGTTCTTTCCGAAGCCGAGAGAATAATACGCTCCGAGTATGATAAACGCCGATATAGCGATAGCGATAACAGAGAAAACGGCTATCCTTACGAACGATTTGAGCATATGGGCTTTCTCTCCGCGGGGATTGTTTCGTCCGTCTCCGTAAGCTATACAGTAGAATAGGAAGTAGAGCGCGACGTATATGCAGACCATATATCCGATATAGTAGTTGCTCCACACGGTAAGGGTGAGGGAGATTACGAAGAGCTTGAATTTTCCGAATTTTACGAGCTGTTCTATACCGTAGGTGATGAGGGGAAGCAGGATAAGTGCCTCGGTCCACATCGTATTGTTCTGGTGAACGACGGCGAAGGCGCAGAGCGCGTACATTGCCGAGAAGGCGACCACCATTACCTTATTCGTGTGCTTTGAGTTTTTATGCAGATAAAAGCCGAACGTAAGTCCGCAAAGACCCGCCTTCAGAAGGAAAAGGGTGAGCAGAGCCTCAAGCATCATATCCTTCGGGAAAAGCGCGACTATATACGACAGCGGACTCGCGAGATAGTAGGCGTACATTCCCACGAACTCTCCGCCGAGCGCTCTTGAAAACGAGTAGAGGAGATCCGCGTCCCCGTGGACGAAGTCCCGCAGTGCCTCGAAGAAATATACGTACTGCGCGTTCAGGTCAAGCACGAGAACAGAGCCGTTTCCAAACGGATGTATCTCCATAGCGAGATATATAAGATAGGTCAGTATCACGGGTATTATGAAGCAGTACGCGAGATACGACGAGGGAGAGGCGGATATCCTCTCCTGTATCCTTCTCAGGAAAAAAGTTTTTTTCGCAGAGTCTTTCGTCTCGGCGAGTACGCTCTGATTTTGTTCGTTCATAGTTTTTGCCCTTTCTCAATCTTTCGACGGTATACCGGCGGTACCTTTTTCCGCGGTCTCGGAGGAAAGTATTCTTTTAGTAGCCTTTTCAAGCTTTATCCTGTCTACGTTCATATCGCGCCCGCAGCCGAGACAAACGACTCTCATCTCGCTTCCGACACGCAGTATTTTGAATTCTTTGGTTCCGCAGGGATGAGGCTTTTTCAGCTCTACCGTATCCCCGACCTCAAATCTGATTATCTGCATAGTTTACGTCCTTTTGCCGTACCGCGAACGCGGATTCGGCTCTTATGTGAAATAATACTTATATTATTTTAGCATAATATCAATAATTTGTAAATAAGTATTCAAAATTTTATAAATTTATAAAATACCTTTGACTTGGAGAGGGCGGTGTGATATAATATAGAGTAAATTGTTTTCGGTTTGTATGTGTATTTAAGGGAGGGACTTGCGTGATTATACTCGGAATAGACCCGGGGCTTGCGATAGTGGGCTGGGGAGTGGTCGATTACAGAGGCTCCCGCTTCGAGGTCCTCGGATACGGCTCGATACAAACTCCGGCGGGAATGAAAACCGAGCAGAGACTGTGCGCCATATACGACGGTCTCCGCGAGATAATAGAGAAGTACCGGCCGGAGCAGATGGCGGTGGAGGAGCTTTTCTTCAACACCAATCAGACTACGGGTATAAGAGTCGCGGAGGCGAGAGGAGTTATATTGCTCTGCGCGGCGAGAATGGGAATTCCCACCTTTGAATATACTCCGCTTCAGGTCAAGCAGGCGGTGGTCGGATACGGCAGAGCCGAGAAAAAACAGGTAATTACTATGGTTACTATGTTCCTTGGGCTGAAAGCTCCGCCAAAGCCCGACGACACGGCCGACGCGCTGGCTATCGCGGTCTGCCACGCCCACTCGGGTACGTCGAGGCTTGCCGAATATTATAACAAATAACCAAATAACGCGAGAGCGCGTAACGCGCTCGGAGAACGGTGACAGATATGTGGTGTTCAGAAAATTGGAAGGATTACGAGCTGCTCGACGCGTCGGACGGAGAGAGGCTTGAAAGGTGGGGAAAATACGTACTCGTGCGTCCCGACCCGCAGGTGATATGGAAGGGATGCGCGTCGCATCCGCTGTGGAAGCGCGCCGACGCGGTTTACAGACGTTCCTCAAACGGCGGCGGAGGCTGGGTTAAGAATACGCTTCCTCCGCAGTGGAATATAGGGTACGGGGGACTTTCCTTCGTGCTTCGCCCTATGGGCTTTAAGCATACGGGGCTTTTTCCCGAGCAGGCGGCAAATTGGGATTGGTTTTCCGAGCTTATACGCAAATCGGGAAGAAAGATAAAGGTTTTGAATCTGTTCGCTTATACGGGAGGAGCTACCGTCGCGGCGGCGAGAGCGGGCGCGTCGGTCGTGCACGTTGACGCGGCGAAGGGTATGGTGGCGCAGGCAAAAGAGAACGCCGCGCTTTCGGGACTTGCGGACGCTCCCATAAGATACATAGTCGACGACTGCAAAAAATTCGTCGAGAGGGAGATACGTCGCCAAAACCGATACGACGCGGTTATTATGGATCCGCCCTCATACGGCAGAGGACCGTCGGGAGAGGTCTGGAAGATAGAGGACAGCGCGGACGAGCTTATTACGCTTGCGTCAAGACTGCTCTCCGACGACCCGTTATTTTTCCTCGTCAACTCCTATACGACGGGGCTTTCGCCTATGACGATGAAATATATGATAGACCTCAGGGTAGCGTCAAGATTCGGCGGCAGGACGGATACGGGCGAGCTTGGACTTAAAATATCGGCTACGGGAGGATATCTTCCCTGCGGAGCAAGCGCGCGCTGGACCGCGTCGGAATACAGTAAAATCAAATGAAAAGGTGCTTTGAATGAGTTTACCGTTTATCAAGCTTGAAAATATAAATTATTCCTATAAGACCGACGAGGGAACGAGTATTCCCGTTATCAAGGATTTGTCTCTCGAGATAGAACAAGGCGAGTTCGTCGCGGTGCTCGGACACAACGGCTCGGGCAAATCGACGCTCGCGAAGCTTATGAATATGATACTTTCCCCGCAGGACGGCAAGATATACGTCGGCGGAAAGGATATTACCGACGAGAATATGACCGAGCCCGAAATATACGAGCTTCGCAAGACCGTCGGAATGGTATTTCAGAATCCCGACAATCAGCTCGTCGCTACCGTCGTAGAGGACGACGTGGCGTTCGGTCCCGAAAACCTCGGAGTTCCGTCGGCAGAGATAAGAAGGCGCGTTGACGAGGCGCTCGCGACCGTCGGAATGACGAAATACGCGCATCACGAGCCTCACAGACTTTCGGTCGGACAGAAGCAGAGAGTCGCGATAGCGGGTATCATCGCTATGATGCCCGAATGTATAATCTTTGACGAGTCCACGGCTATGCTCGACCCTATAGGACGCCGTGAGGTGCTCGCTTCTATAAAAAAGCTCAATTCCGAGATGGGTATAACCATAATTATGATAACTCACTATATGGACGAGGCGGCTATGGCGGGAAGAGTTCTCGTGCTTGACGGCGGACGAATCGCCGTTGACGGTACGCCCTCTGAGGTCTTTGAGCGCGAGGACGAGCTTCGCTTGATGGGGCTTGACGTTCCGCAGTCCACCTCTCTCGTACACAAGCTTCGCCGCGCGGGCGTTGCGCTTGACGGAGACTGCACTACTCCCGAGAGCTGTGCCGAGCTTATAGCGCGCGCTCTCGGAAAGGAAGGTCAGAATGGCTGAAATATCGCTTAAAGGCGTTTCTTACTTTCACGGTAAGGGAACGCCGTATGAAATAAAAGCCCTCGACTCGGTAGACCTTGATATAGAGCAGGGAGCTATCACGGGAATAATAGGGCACACAGGCTCGGGAAAATCCACTCTCGTCGAGCTTTTCAACGGAATACTCAAGCCCGCGGAGGGTACGGTTTCCATCGACGGAGAAGATATATGGGCAAAGCCTAAGGAGATACGCGGAGTAAGATTCAGGGTGGGACTCGTTATGCAGTACCCCGAATCCCAGCTCTTTGAGGAAACGATAAGACAGGATATCGCGTTCGGACCTAAAAATATGGGACTTTCCGAAGAGGAAATAAACGAAAGAGTTCTTGAGGCGGCGCGCTTCGTCGGACTTGACTCGGATATTCTCGATAAATCTCCATTCGACCTCTCGGGCGGACAAAAGCGCCGCGCGGCGATAGCGGGTATCATCGCTATGCGCCCTGAGGTGCTTATTCTCGACGAGCCGGCGGCGGGGCTTGACCCAGCGGGCAGAGAATCCATATTTGCCAATATCGTGGATTATAAGGAGAAAACGGGAAGCACCGTGGTTATAGTAAGCCACAGTATGGAGGATATGGCGAGATACTGCGACAGAGTAGTGGTTATGTCGGGCGGAAAAATAATAATGAACGGCAGCCGCGACGAGGTCTTCTCGGATGCGGACAGGCTCGGCGGAGCGGGGCTTGATATTCCGCAGATAACGAAGCTTATGCTTCTGCTTAAGGGAAAGGGAATAGACGTAAACGCCGGAATATAGACCTCCGACGCGGCTTACCGTGAGCTTGCGGCGCTGTTCGGAAAATAGTTCACAGTTCAAAGTAGAGAAAGGCAATTTCAATAATGAAAAACATTGCGCTTGGGCAGTATTACCCTGCCAAGTCCCCGATACATCGGACGGATCCGCGTATCAAGGTCATACTTGCAATTTTATATATAGTCTGCGCTACCTTTTTGGCTAAAAACGTCGTCAGCTTCGCGCTGCTTCTGCTGTCCTCTCTCTTTATGATAGCGGCGGCGAGGATACCTTTTAAAACGGTGCTTCGGGGTATAGTTCCCGTGCTGTTCGTTATGGCGTTCGCGGCGGTATTCCAAGTGTTCGGCAGGAGCGGAGATATGCTTCTGCTTGAGTGGAAGTTCATTCATATCTACGCGGAGGGAATTTACGCGGCGGTCTTTATGATAATCAGAATATTCGCGCTTATCGTCGGAACGAGTATTTTTCTCACCTACACGACGACGCCGATAGAGCTGACCGACGCTATTGAGGATTTGCTCTC
>JAFTZH010000018.1 GCA_017464565.1 Clostridia bacterium | reverse complement strand
GCCATCAATATCGCAAATATCTCCGCGGGAGTTCTTTTTCTTTTTACTTTTTTCGTTTCAATAGCCCCGCTCTCTTTTTTATTAAGCATACAGCCTCCGTAAAATATTTTTATCATCAATAAACGATATGAAAACATTCTTAATTTTTATTATAACATAATTCTCCAAAAAATGCAACATCTGTTTTTTAAAGGCGGATAATACTCGTATTCCTCATATTGCGAACCAATATTTTTCGACAAAGCTGTTTACAATATACCGAACAAGTGGTATAATGTAAGGTAGCGTATAAATCGAACGCGCGGAATTTACGTTAAGATTATTGATTTATACCCTATTAAATATTCAGAAAAAGGAGACTACTATGGCAAGCTTGGAAGAAATACACGACATATCTCTTGGAATGTTAAAGGCTATCAGAGACCTGTGCGACAAGCACGGTATAACCTATACCCTCGACAGCGGCACTCTGCTCGGCGCGGTTCGCCACAAGGATTTTATTCCGTGGGACGACGACGCCGACATAACGATGAAGCGCGACGAATATATAAAATTCGAGAAGGCAGCTCACGAGCTTCCTCATCCCTACAAATTCGTAAAGCCCAACGAATACGGAGGATATTTCTTCGACTTCGTTCCGAGAATAATCAGTCTCGAGGCGCTTCTGCGCGACGAAACACCCGAGGACACGGCACAGAACAACTATCAGAACCGCCCCGCCGTCGATATATTCATTCTTGACGACGCACCCGCAAGCTCACTCGGCACGAAGCTCGCTATACTTCGTCAGAAGATACTCTACGGCTACGCTATGGCGCACAGATACAGCAAAACTCATCAAAAGCACTCCATCGGAGATAAGCTGAAAATCGGAGTTCTCTCGACGATAGGCAAAACGATGTCTCTCGAGAAGATACTCAAAAAGCAAGAGAAGGCGGCGACAAAGCATCACGGCAAGGCGGGCGAGGCTTATTACATAAGCAATCAGATAATGAGCCACATTGACAGAACGCTCAAACGCGAAGCCTTTGAAAAGACCGAAACGCTTCCCATAAGAGACGAGCTGTTCAGCTGTCCCGCGGGATACGACCACATTCTTACCGTTTTCTACGGGGATTATATGACGCCTCCAAAGGAAGAGGACAGACGTCCGATACATATTTAATGAAAAACGATATTATTAAAAATAATAAAAGAAAAATAAGAGACCTGCTTTTAAGCATTTCCGCTACGGCGATACTGAATATCGTCATACAATTCGTTCTCTATCCTTTTCTCGAAAGGAATCTCGGAGAGGAGAGATACGGAGCGGCGCTCTCCGTCCTGTCGGTGATAGCGATTTTTGCGGGGACGATAGGAACCTCCGCAAACTATTCGAGAATGGTAACCAGCGGAAACCGCGATATAGAATATACGAACGGAGACTACAACTTAATCGTTCTTTCTCTCTCCCTCGTATGCGGTATCGGCGGTATGTTCTATTTGAGATATCTCGGAATATCCTCGGTACTGTCAGCCGTTCTCTTTCTGTTGCTCGCGCTTCTTACCGCCTTTCGTTACTATTCTGACGTTGAGTTCAGAATGAAATCTGACTTTCTCCGATATATGCTCTACTATACGGCTATATCGGCGGGATATCTGCTCGGAACGCTGGTATACAAGTTCACGGGAGAATGGATGCTCGCGCTCATCACGGGCGAGGCTTTCGGAATAATATTCGCTTTCTTCGCCTCGTCGATATACCGCAAAAACGCGCTGAGAACGTCAAAGAGCTTTTCTCTCGTGTTCAAGAGTATGGGCTTCCTTATGCTTTCAACGCTCATAGAAAATCTGACGCTGAACGCCGACAGGCTTCTGCTTATGGTATTCTCCGGCGGAGTAGCGGTGTCGGTATATTATACCGCGTCGCTTGTAGGCAAGATAATAGCTATGCTGAGCGTACCGATAAACTCCATAATAATAAGCTATCTCGTGAAGTACGAAGGCAAGCTCACCAAAAAGCTCTGGAGCGTGGCGTCGATAGCCGCCGCGGCACTCGGCGGAATCGCTTTCCTCGGCTGTTATATCGTATCTCCGTTCATACTCAATATTCTCTACCCCGACCTTTACGTTATGGCAAAGGTATATGTCCCGGCGGCAATACTCGGACAGATATTCTACTTTATATCGGGAATACTTCTGGTAATACTTCTGCGCTTCTGCGGCGAGAAAAAGCAGTTTCTTTTCAACCTCGGATACGCGGTAGAATTTCTCGCGATAGTCCTTATCGGAACTTGGCAGGGCGGGCTTGACGGATTCGTATATTCGTCTCTCATAGCGAACGCCGTCCGCTTCCTCGCGGTAATTATCTGGGGAGCTTTCGCAGCGGCAAAAAAGCCAAAAGCTTCGGAGCAAATAAGCGAAGACACTTCCGAACGCAAGAATTAACGTCTTTAAATTGCATAACTGCGTTTCGTATCGCAAAGTGTGACGAAACGCGCGGGTAAAGCCACATCGCAGCACGGCAACGCAAGCCGTGTTGCGTTTTTTTGATTTATTCCAAAATCTAAGCAAAAAAAGCGCGCAAGGATTATTGTGAACAGTATGTAAACATTATGAATAATCTCACTTTCTTACTTGCAAAAATAACCTTTAAATGTTATAATAGGAAAAGTGCTGAAACGGGAGGTGTAATTATGCTCGATAATAATAACGCACAGACGACGAATAACAGCGGTAATTTTGAAATGCTTCTCGACGCCGCAAGGGACGCTTATACCGTTCCCTCGGGAGCGTTCGACAGCTATCGCATAAAAAGAGGATTGCGCGAGATGGACGGCACCGGCGTTATGGCGGGAGTTACCAACATCGGAAGCGCCCACGGATATATCGTAAGCGAGGGTGAAAAAACCCCGGTAGACGGAAGGCTTCTTTACAGAGGCGTGGATATGACCTCTCTCATCAACGGCTTCGTTGCAGAGGACAGATACGGCTTTGAGGAATGTATATACCTTCTGCTTTTCGGAAAGCTCCCCAAAAAGGACGAGCTTGAAAATTTCAAAACGCTTCTCTCAAGCCGCAGGCATCTTCCACCGCGTTTTACCGAGGACGTACTTATGAGCGTCCCCTCAAAATCCATAATGAATAAAATGGCTATCGGAGTTCTCTCTCTTTATTCATACGACGAGAATCCCGACGATACGAGCCTTGAAAATATGCTCAGACAATGCATCGACGTTATAGCGAAGCTGCCTATCATAGCCGCTCATTCCTACGCTATATACCGCAGCGCGTATTTCGGAAAAAGCCTCAATCTGCACAAGGCTCACGACGATATAGGAACGGCGCAGAATTTCCTGCGTATCCTTCGTTCAAGCAAGCAGTATACCGAGGAGGAAGCAAAGCTTCTCGACCTATGTATGGTAATTCAGGCAGAGCACGGCGGTGGAAACAACTCCACCTTCTCCTGCCGTGTGCTCTCGTCGTCGGGAACCGACACCTATTCCGCGATAGGCGCGGCGATAGGCTCACTCAAGGGACCCCTTCACGGCGGAGCAAACATAAAGGTGCAGGAGATGTTCGACTGCATAAAACCGAATATCAAGGACGTAAACGACGACGACGAGGTAAAGGCTTATCTTCTCAAAATCCTCAAGGGCGAAGCCTGCGACGGCAAGGGACTTATATACGGAATGGGACACGCTATATACACCAAGTCCGATCCGAGAGCCGTTATGCTTAAGAAGTACGCCGAAAAGCTCGCGGTAGACAAGGGCTACGGCGACGACTTCAAGCTTCTCGAAGCGATAGAGCGAGTAACGCCCGACCTGTTCAATTCTTTTAAGGGCACCAACAAGGTTATGTGCGCTAACGTCGATCTTTATTCGGGACTCGTTTACAGAATGCTTGAGATACCTACCGAAATGTATACTCCTCTCTTCGCGATAGCAAGAGCTTCGGGCTGGTGCGCTCACAGAATAGAGGAATATCAGACCGCTAAAAAAATAATTCGCCCGGGCTATAAGTTCATCGCGTCCGAGCAGGAATATGTTCCGATAGATGAAAGATAATATATTTGGGGTTTAAAGGGGAGAAACTTTTGCAAAAGTTTCTCCCCTAAAAAATCAACACATAAACTAACTTATAGTGGGAGTGCCTTTTTGCAAAAAGGCACTCCCCTTAAGAACTTCATACCCCAACTAACCCCAAAATTTTTTTGCTATACCCGAAGCCTTGAGGGCTGATGCTATAACAAGATATCCCGCTATACCGAATACGCCCTGCAGGCAGTTTCCGGGAATACTTGCCGCAGCTCCGAGACCGTATCCCAAAAACAAGGAATCGTACACGAAATATCCCACTACCATCAGCGCTTCCGCCAGCAAAGCCGCAACGAATCTCAAAAGAAAATCTATCTTTTTTGAAGAGACGTTTTTGCCGAGTAATCTGTATATAAAATACGACACGAGAACCATTCCCGCCTTTATAATACAGGTAGCGGGCGCATATATAACGTATCCGCCGAGAACATCGGCAAGAGCCGAACCGAATCCCGCCGCGATAGTTCCGAATACGGGACCGAGACAATACCCCGACAGCAATACGAAAATATCTCCGAGATTAAAATAACCTATCGGAAGCGGTATGGCTATAAATGTGGCGGCACAGCACAAAGCGGCAAATACCGCGGTAATACAAATACTGTACGCCGAAGAACGAGCTTTGTTTTTTTGCTCTGACATAAAAAATTCCCCCTTGGAAATTGAATTGTCTATATTATAATTCAGTTTTGATACTATTTAAATAATCAAAATAGAAGAATTTTATATGACCAGATAAAATAAAAATATAATCCTCGGAGGTATAACCTCCGAGGATTCCGTTCATTATTTATCGGTAAGAACTTCGGCGGTAAGGCATATATCCCCCTTACCGTTCAGCGTTTTAAAATAATAACGTCCCTCATCACCGCAGCCGTAAACGGTCAGCATATCTCCGAGCGCCGACTCGTGCAGAAACTCGAGCGTCATCACGCGTATCTTGTCTACTTGTTCAATAGGCATAAAATCACATATCATATTCGGATATTTAGTATTGTTCATATGCATATTGTAGTCTATATCCGAATAGCGTATCGGTCTCGTTCCGAGAACCGACAG
Source organism: Clostridia bacterium (assembly GCA_017464565.1). Lineage (GTDB taxonomy): Bacteria > Bacillota > Clostridia > Oscillospirales > CAG-272 > HGM12713. The sequence goes on along the minus strand of JAFTZH010000018.1, from coordinate 3,110 downwards.
CTCGGCGTCGGGCTGCTTTATTCTTCTCGGCATATCTATTTTCAGTATCTCGTCAGGTTCAATGCCGAGATCGACCCCATCGCATCTGACGAGCATTCTGCTGTCAAGATTGATCAGCGCCCATTCCGAGATTCCCTCGGCAACAAGCTCACCCTCTCTCCGTATATCAAAACACCTGTTGAACTTGTATCCCCTGCTCTCGCAGGTCCAAGTACTCACGTCTATTCTTTCATACGCCGCAAGAGGCTTGTGAAAAACCAGCTTTATCTTGCTTAAAATAAACGCAAGCCTCTGTTTGTCCCGTATGTCGTCAAGAGAGGTGCCCGTGCTGTCTATCTGACGGTTAGCCGTCTCCTGCATATATACGAGTATCTCCGACGGACGAACTCGGCGCTCCGCGTCGGTATCGTGCCATTTTGTTTCAAAGCTTTCTGTGTACTTCATATCTTACCTCCAAAACCATATAAATTTTATCACCGTTTTGATATAAAGTCAAGGAATAAGATATTTTTTTACAATTTACGGTATCACGCCGTTACCGCGCCCGGATTTGCCGCTTCCCCACCTGATTCGGCGGTTTCCCCGACGGAAGCAGGTGCCGTTTCTCCAAGCCCGAAGCTTACCGCGATGGCGTTGTTAACCTCGGTCATAAGCCGATCGTCAAGATGCCCCATCTTCTCTTTCAGGCGGCGCTTGTCAAGCGTCCTCACCTGCTCGAGAAGTATAACCGAATCCTTTGCGAGTCCCACCTTGTCGGCGTAAATATCAATGTGAGTAGGCAGTCTCGTTTTTCCGAGGCGTGAGGTTATAGCCGCCGCAATTACCGTTGGACTGTATTTGTTGCCGACGTCGTTCTGAATTATAAGAACGGGACGGAGACCGCCCTGCTCGGAACCGACGACGGGACTCAAATCAGCATAATAGATATCTCCTCGTTTTACACTCATTTATTGTTTACCAAGCCTTTCTTGAAAACCTAAATACCCGGTCTTCAAACCTTTTTCCGTACAAGTATATTTTTACCGTGTATACCCCGTCTTTAAACACGCGAATAAATATTTGGCACAGGAATTTTTATCCTTAAATTTCAAGGATCTGACAGTCTGTGCTCAAAAGCACCATTACCCGATCCTATTATCATTTTATTGGCAAAGGACGACTGTGGTTAAAGAGAATGAAAAAGCTTTCTCGTGCGAGAACGCTTAAAATTCAATAAAATTTATTAATTCGGCGGTCGTATGCTGCCGATTATTGTATCTTATGATAAAATCAAGAAAATTTTTCAAAATATCTTGCCGATTTAATTGGTATGTGATAAAATATATACTATAAAATCTATCTTCACATTTCAGGAGGATTTGTAATTATGCAGAACGACGTACGCCCCGAATCAATGAAGCGTATTGACACGAAAGCTTTGGCTGACGCTTTTATCGAGGAACAGATTAAAGAGATTAAAAATCAAGTAAAGGACAAAAAAGTACTGCTTGCGCTATCGGGCGGAGTTGACTCCTCCGTAGTTGCCGCTTTGCTTATCAAGGCTATCGGAAAACAGCTCGTCTGCGTACACGTCAACCACGGACTTATGCGTAAGGGTGAGAGCGAACAGGTCGTCGAGGTGTTCAAAAATCAGCTTGACGCAAACCTCGTGTATATAGACGCTACCGACCGCTTCCTTGATAAGCTCGCCGGAGTTGCAGAGCCTGAAAAGAAGCGTAAAATAATCGGCGGAGAGTTTATCCGCGTATTTGAGGAGGAGGCCCGCAAGCTCGAAGGTATTTCCTTCCTCGCTCAAGGCACCATATACCCCGATATACTTGAGAGCGACGGAGTAAAAGCGCACCATAACGTAGGCGGTCTCCCCGATGATATTCATTTTGAAGGTCTAGTAGAACCCGTAAAGCTTCTCTATAAAGACGAGGTAAGAGTCGTCGGAAAGGCACTCGGACTTCCCTCCTCTATGGTAGACCGTCAGCCCTTCCCCGGTCCCGGGCTCGGAGTACGCTGTCTCGGAGCTATCACGCGCGACAGACTTCACGCTCTCCGTGAAGCTGACGCTATACTCCGCGAGGAATTCGACAAAAACGGTCTCGCGGGCAAGGTATGGCAGTATTTTATCGCCGTTCCCGATTTCAAGAGCGTAGGCGTAAAGGACAGCAAACGCTACGAAGGCTGGCCCGCAATAATCCGCGCGGTCAACACGAATGACGCAATGAGCGCGACGATAGAGGAAATTCCTTACGACCTTCTGCATCGTATAACCGACAGAATAACCGCAGAAGTAGACGGTATCAACCGCGTCCTCTACGACCTCACCCCGAAGCCGATAGGCACTATCGAGTGGGAATAATTAAATAAGGTTTTTAAGTGGCTTGGAAGCTTTATTCCAAGCCACTTTTTGCAAATTTTATAAATTTGAATGACAACACTTTGACAACAGTTTTCTTTTGGATTGTGTTGCAACATTTTTATAAACTATTGTCAGAATGTCTTGAAACATTGACGATTTTGTGGTATGATGTAATGGGTATAAATATGCTTCGCCAAAAAACGCATTTCGACGGCACGGCGACGGTATATAATGCGATTTGGATGGGAAAAGTGCTATGGCAAAAAAAATGATACATTAAGACAAGCTAATAAAAGCAAAAATGACGAGTTCTACACTCAATACGAGGATATACAGCGAGAAGTAAATGCTTATCTTGAGTACAATCCCGACTTGTTTTACGGTAAAACAGTATTGCTCCCTTGTGACGATCCAGAGTGGAGTAACTTTACAAAATTTTTTGCACAGAATTTTGAAAACTTTGGCTTGAAGAAGTTAATAAGCACAAGTTATGCCGCCGACAGTAAAAAAGAAACTTACGATTTCAGAGAGGATTATCACCAATTTTCTATTTTTGATATTACCGATTTTGAATGTAACAATCCGAATTATGATGAAAGCGTTACCCATACAAGAGGAAAAATTTTTACTCTTACAAGAGATAGCAACCATTCTGGTAATATCGACATTGACGATTTAGAGTGGCACTATTTAGAAGGAAAGGGAGATTTTATAAGTGATGAAGTAAAAGCATTAAGAGATGAAGCCGACATCAACCATT
>JAFTZH010000017.1 GCA_017464565.1 Clostridia bacterium | reverse complement strand
TTTCTCCTTCAGAGATAGCATATCCTCTCTTATCTGCTGCGCCTCGTTGAGCACCGAGCTGTTCAGCGAGAGGTGAGATGCCGCCTCGTCGAGCAGGTCGATAGCCTTGTCGGGCAGATAACGGTCGGTAATATATCTTTCTGAAAGCACGACGGTGCGCTTTATAACCGAGTCGGGTATACGGATAGCGTGAAATTCCTCGTAATAATGCTTGATTCCCTCAAGCATACGTATCGTTTCCTCGACCGACGGCTCGTTTACCGTAACGGGCTGGAAGCGGCGTTCGAGCGCCGTATCCTTCTCGATATATTTTCTGTATTCGTTAAGCGTGGTCGCTCCTATAACCCTGACCTCGCCTCTTGAAAGCGCGGGCTTTAAGATATTCGCCGCGTTAATACTTCCCTCCGCGTCTCCCGTTCCGACGATATTATGCACCTCGTCTATAACGAGGATAACGTTGCCCGCCGCCTTGACCTCGTTCAGAAGTCCGAGAATACGCGACTCAAACTGCCCTCTGAACTGCGTTCCCGCGACAAGCGCGGTAAGGTCTACGAGATATATCTGCTTTCCCTTGAGCTTATACGGAACCTCTCCCTCGGCAATTCTCTGCGCGAGTGCCTCGGCGATAGCGGTCTTTCCGACACCCGGCTCGCCTATAAGACAGGGGTTGTTCTTCTGTCTGCGGCAGAGTATCTGTATAACCCTCTCAAGCTCTCTGTCCCGCCCGATTATACGGTCGAGCTTTCCCTCCGCCGCTCTTCTCGTAAGATTTCGGCAGTAGGTATCGAGATACTTGTATTTTTTATGCTCTTCTTTATTATTTTCTTTTTTGGAATTATTTTTCTTTTTCGGAGCTTCCTCTGCGGGAACGAGTCCCTCTGCGTTTTCAAACAGCTTCGGCAGAGAGATAGCGGGCGCGCCGCCCTCCTCTCCTTCGTCGTCCTCGGAGGGTATAAGACCGTTCTCCTCAAGATAACTGTTTATATCTCCCTCCATATTTTCAAGCATTTCGGGAGGTATTCCCATTTTATCCATAACGTTGCCAAGCATACTCTCAACGGGTATGCCAAGCTCCTTGGCGCACTTCATACAAAGCCCCTCGGTAACCTTGTTACCGTTTTCAACCTTCGCTACAAAAACCACCGCCACTCTTTTGCGGCATTTAGAACACATTACCATATCAATTATTTTCTACGGCGTCAGCCGTCTCTGCTTTCTTTTCTGATTTTGTTTTAGCTGATTTCTGATTTTTAAGTCCCGCGTAATGCTTGATATACGCTCCGAGCGTCAAAGCCGCGCATACTACCGCGGGAGTATACACTACTACCGTCAAAAGTACGTTGCCCGAAAGATAATCGGAGATAAGAACCGACAGCGCTATCGTCGCGTAGAACAGGCAAACGGTCGCCTTTCCGTACCATTTGCTGACCACCACTACGCTTCGGCGGTTCAGAACTATAAAGCCCATTATAAGCGTGAACAGCTCCTTGACGAAAAAGGGTATCACGAACCAAAGAGGAATCATCTCCTTGATATAAAGACAGACGAGCGCCGTACACTGCATAAGCTTATCCGCGACGGGATCGAGTATTTTTCCGATATTCGTTATCCAATTGTTTCTTCTCGCGAGATATCCGTCGATAACGTCGGTCGCTCCCGCGAGCAGAAAGACGACGAGAGCCACGTATTCGCTCACGAAGAAGAAGGTATAAATAAATACCCCTACTAAAAGTATTCTGATAACCGATAAAATATTAGGAATGTTTTTAGACTTCATTTTATACAACCTCGCAAATTAGTAATCAAACGTTCGCAAACCGCCAAAATATCGGCGTTATTATCCCGTAAATTTAATATATATAGCCTTTGATTCGGCGCATATTATCGCGGTAGACTCGTCGTAGACGAGCATCTTCCCCGACTGACAATCGTATTTTTCCTCTTCTCCGTTATTCGTATTCACCCGCACGGCACCCGTGTCAGACTTAACGAAGATATATTTGCCGCAAAGCTCTATTTCGCTTACCGATTCTCCGATTATTTCATTATATAACAAATTTCCGCTTTTGTCAAACGCCACAAGACGGTTTACGTCGTTGAGCGCTCCCGTCTTAACGGCGACCGCCGTTCCGTTCTCTCCCGAATACGACGCCGATATCTCGGTATTGTAGCCGTAGCTGTCGTATATCTCGTGCTCCTCGTCGAATACCGTCACCGATGAGTCGGTAACTACCGAGAGAAATCCCTCGTCAGAAAATCCGCAAGATAGCGGAAAGGCGTAATTTATAATTTTTTCGGAAATTATCCTGTCCTCGTCGGCGTCTCTGCCGTCATTCGACTGTCTGCTCGATATATCGTAAACTCTCACAGTGGTCCGTCCTCTGCCGTCCCCGACGTCGTAAAAGAGCACCGCCATACGCTCGCCCGCACCGTCAACGGCTACGTCGAGCGCATAGAGATTTTTGCTGTATTTTCCTACAAGCTTTATATTTTTATTATAAACGCATACGACCGATTTATAATCAGACGACCGCGTAACCACGGCGAAAACTCCCGAATCCGAGAGCGCCGCGTCGGTAATGGGATACTCGAAGCTCTCGGTGTATACCTTTGAAAAGGAATTGTAGAGAGCGAAGGAGGTTCCCGACATATCGTAAACGAGTACGTACTTGTCCGAGCAGACCGCGTAAGGCGTTACGAAATCGGAACGGCTCTTGAGCGTCCGTCTGCCCGTCGCGGTATAGACCGAGACGTTAGACGGACTTATTGCCGCGATACCGCCGCGGTACAGTCTGAAATTCTGATTTTGATAAACGTCGTAAGAAAGCGTCTCGTAATTGGTGCTTTCAAGATCGACGGCGTTTCCGAAATCCCGAAGAAAATAAAATACGTTGCCGTAGGTTATTTCCTTTATATTCGTAAATATCGAAAACAAGAGGAACAGGACGAGCAGCAGCGTAAGTATTCTCTGCGCCACCTTATACCGCGCGGAGACCGAAGCGTAATAGGTATCGCCCGCGCCCGCGAAGTCCTCGTGCCGAAGTATCTTTTCTTTTTGAGGCTCCGCGCTGAAAAAGCGAGCTACGTTTTCGGCAAATTTCGCGTAAAAGCTATCGCCGCTGTCCTCTCCGTTTTCGTTATTCCGTTTTTTTGAAAAAGGATTTTTCATACTTCTGCCCTACCTTATCAAGACGGGTATTTATCTCCGTAATCCACGTAATTCAAATATAAGCCCTTGGCGGGCACGGTTATTCCCGCAAGACTCCTGTCTCTCGCCGCGGTTATTTTATCTATATCGTCGGGAGATATCTTCCCCTCGGCGACCGCAACGAGCGTTCCCGTAAGTATGCGAACCATATTGTAAAGGAATCCGTCGGCGCTCACGCGGAATATCACGAAATCCCCCTCCCTGCATACATCGGCTCGGCAGACCGTTCTCACGGTATCCTTTACGTCCGAGCCCGACGCCATATAAGAGGCGAAATCGTGCGTGCCGACGAAGTGCCGTGCCGCATCCTTCATTCGTCCGAGCGCGCCGTCGTCTATCCTTCTCGGATAGTGCCAGCTCCTGTCAGCCCAGAACGGACTCGGTACGGCTCGGTTATATATCTTATATTCGTATTCCTTGTATTTCACGTCGTATCTCGGATGAAAGGCGTTGTCCGCCTCTCTTGCCGACGTTACCGATATATCGGGCGGAAGCACCGACGCGAAAGCGAGCGGTATTTTTGACATCGGAATAGAGGTATTTATATCTTCCCTTCCTCTCTCTGTTACCGCCGCGCAGAACATATTCGCGTGAACTCCGCTGTCGGTTCTGCTGCACCCCGTTATATCGCAGGGGAATCCAAAAACCCTCTCTGCCGCCGCGCACAGCGTCTGCTGTACGGTGTTTCCGTTTTTCTGCGCCTGATATCCGCAGTAATTAGTTCCGAGAAAGGATATATAAAGCAATATCTTCATAAATTTCAAAGCTCCTCAAAAGCCGTGGTTAATTCATCGTATATCCTATGCCCGCGATATTGAAATACACCATAGCCGCTCCGAAAGCCGCCATAATCACGAGCATCACGATATCCGAAAAACGAATCCTTCTTACCGTCATTCTCGTCCTTTTGCCGTCGCCGTGATAGCATCTGCATTCCATAGCCACGGCAAGCTCCACGGCGTGTCTTATTGCCGAAACCACGAGAGGAATCAGCACGGGTATGAGAGCCTTTGCCCTCTGCACGAGACTTCCGCTTGAAAAATCGGCTCCCCTCGCCTTCTGCGCCGTCATTATCTTATCCGTCTCCTCGACGAGAGTGGGAATAAATCTCAGCGCCAGCGTCATCATCATAGCGAAATCGTGAACCGGAACCTTTATTTTTTTGAGGGGTGAGAGCAAATCCTCAATAGCGTCGGTCAGCTCTATCGGCGTCGTCGTGTAGGTGAGAAAAATACTAGTTCCGACGATAAGCGCGAATATTCTGATTATCATAAAGATCGCCGCGTAAATCCCCTCCGCGTAGATATGAATGAATTTCCACTCAAGCAGAAGCATATCCCCGCTCCTGCCGAACACCTGGAATACCGCCGCGAACGCCATAACGAACAGCACGGGAACTATGCCCCGAAGCACCGTTTTAAAAGGTATCCTCGCCGCCGCTATCATAAAGACGGAGGACAGCAGAAGCAGCGCGAAGCTGACAACGTTTTTAGCCAAGAAGGTAGCGCAGACTATATATAAAATTGCAAGTATGACCTTGATACGCGGATCCGTCCGATGTATCGGGGACTTGGCAGGATAATACTGCCCAAGCGCAATGTTTTTCATTATTGAAATTGCCTTTCTCTACTTTGAACTGTGAACTATTTTCCGAACAGCGCCGCAAGCTCACGGTAAGCCGCGTCGGAGGTATATATTCCGGCGTTTACGTCTATTCCCTTTCCCTTAAGCAGAAGCATAAGCTTCGTTATCTGCGGAATATCAAGCCCCGCTCCGCCGAGCCTGTCC
>JAFTZH010000016.1 GCA_017464565.1 Clostridia bacterium | reverse complement strand
TAAAAATCAAAAAGTACTATACGGGTAAGTATGATTATAGATATAAAGCATACTGCACGGATATAGCTAAAAAGCTTGACAGCAGAAAGGTCGTCGTCCTGACCTTTCTGCGTTTTGTTAAGATAAAACGTAAGTCCCCGACGCATCTTAAAAATGCGTCGGGAAGTAGGGGTTCCAAGGGGAAACCCCTTGGCACGCTTTTTTGGTTCGTTTTTTGCCGTGCAGCAAAAAATGAACATAATCCCATAAAGTAAAGAATCTTTACGGAGTGAAGAACACGAATGGTCTTCATCTCCCCCTCATATGCGACATATCTACGACTTAAATTTGAAATTAATGTGTATTTGTGCCAAATATTTTTATAAAAAAGTTATTTTTTTCTATTGTGTATCTTTTTTAACGAATTTTTCGACAAAAAATCGTGTAAAATGGATATTTACAAAATCCAAAAATAAAGGTATAATAATGAGGCTGTCGGCGGCACCAACTCCACAGCGTCACGCACAATAGTCATCGAGATCTGCGGAATATCAAGCTTATGATATCAACACGCGGTAACGGTATCTGTTGTGCTTTTTTTATTCAAAAATTCAAAAAAGCCTTGATTTAACGGTATATTTAAGATAAAATGAATACAGCGGAGAAAAACGAAAAGAGAGGAACGTAATGTTATGAAGATAAAGATAGTTGACAAATCCTACTCGGAAGTTATGGCGCTTCCCATACCAAAGCACCGCAACCCTAAAAAGATAGGACTTTTTTTCAGGACGCTTATCAAGGTACTCTCTGCTCTGAACTTAAAAAGAAACGATATGTCGTATAGAGAGCACGGAATGGAAAGGCTCGCAAAAAAAGAGCCCTGCCTTATTCTTATGAACCATTCAAGCTTTATCGATCTACAGATAGCCGCCGATTATCTCTATCCCCGCCCCTTCTCAACCGTCTGTACCACCGACGCTTACGTGGGAAAAACCTGGCTTATGAGGCAGATAGGCTGTATACCGACGCAGAAATTCGTATCGGATATAACGCTTCTAAAGGATATCAAATACGCGCTCCATACCCTTAAAAGCTCGGTGCTTATGTACCCCGAGGCGGGCTACTCCTTCGACGGAACGGCAACCACCCTTCCCGACAGCCTCGGCGGACTTCTCAAAATACTCAAAGTACCCGTAATAACGATAATATCGCGCGGCGCGTTTTCCCGCGAGCCGCTCTACAATATGCTCAGACACCGCAAGGTAAGCATCAGCGCCGACGTAACCTATCTTCTCTCACCCGAGGATATAGAAAAATCCACCCCCGACGAGCTAAACGGAATAATCAAAGAGGCGTTCTCTTTCGACAACTTCCGCTGGCAGCAGGAAAACAATATAATTATCAACGAGGCTTTCAGAGCCGACGGACTTGAAAGAGTTCTTTACAAATGTCCCCACTGCCTCGCGGAGGGTACTACCGAGGGCAAGGGAACCCGCCTCGTATGCAAAAGCTGCAATTCCGCGTATGAGCTTACCGAGCTTGGAGCGCTTGAACGCACGGGCGGAGAACCTCTTTTCACTCATATTCCAAATTGGTTCTCCTGGCAGAGAGACGAGGTGAGAAAAGAGCTTTTCGACGGAAGCTATCGCCTCGACACCGACGTGGATATCTATATGATGGTCGATTATTCTGCCGTTTACCGAGTCGGTGAGGGACGCCTTACGCACGATTGTGACGGTTTCCGCCTCGTAGGCTGCAACGGCGAGCTTGAATATACGCAGTCCCCTTTAAGCTCGTACAGCATATGCGCCGACTATTTCTGGTACGAGATAGGCGATATGATATGTATAGGAAACAAACGGCACCTGTTTTACTGCTTCCCGAAAAATTCCAAAACGATAGTCGCCAAGACAAGAATGGCGGCAGAGGAGCTTTTTCTGATAAAGATGAACGAAAAACGCCTCCGCAGGCAAAAGGTTAATGAATAATTGTAAAATTTTTTCGGATACCCGATATTCCGTTTACATATGGAATTTTTTGTGATAAAATAATTACGTAATCAAATTAATGGCTTTGCCTCGGAGGTATTTATGGCAAATTGGAACGATATCAAATCGGGCGTGGGACGCGCCGCTAACAAAACTATGAAAAAAGCGGGAGAGCTTGCCGACACCGCTTCCCTGCACTTCAAGCTGAAAACTCTCAACGCGAGACTCGGAGATAAATTTGAAAGGCTCGGACGCCTCACTTATAAACAGCTCAAGACCGAAATATCGCGCGCCGAGGAAATAGCCAAAGTTATTGAGGATATCGACTCTCTCCGCGAGGAGATAAAAGCTCTCAAATTAAAAATTGAGGAACTGAAAAAAGAAAGACAAAGCTCTGCCGAGGACGTAAAAATAGACGACGAAGCCCCCTCCGCAGAGGAAGAAAAACAAGCTTAAATAACAATCGGGACCGCTTACGCGGTCCCGATTGTTTATTCAAAAATAATATTTCCGTCGAATACGACTATATAATATCCCTCGCAGGTAAAGCTGTCGATAACGTTACGCTCGGACGTAAGCCTGTTCCAATATTCCCCGCCGTACAGCGAAGCGTATTCGTAGGAGCTCAGAAGCAGAAAATAATTCTCCTGTCCCTCAACGCCGTCAAACCAATAATCCATCGTCTGATAACGTCTCTTTTCCACCTTTCCGCCATCGACCTCAACGTTGACAACCTGCACCTTACCGTCAGAGCGAAGCGCGGTCTCGGCAGAGTTCCAGAAGGTAGCGTAACCGTAGCCGTAACCCTTGTCGGCAAGCGTCTGCGCTACCGTCTGGAGCGGATCGTCCTTCCATTTGTCCCGCGGCATATCGTTTATCTCCTTCATATTGGCGAGCGAGACGCATAGAAGCGCGGCGGCAAGCAGTACGCCGACTCTTCGGAAAGAGATACCGTTTCCTATAAGATGCTTCACGTACACCATAGTCGAGATAACCGAGCTTGCGAAAAGCGGCGTCAGTCTCCAATTGGCGTTTGAAAGCCTTCCGCATATAAATCCGAACATTATCACCGCAAACACTACGGCGTGCGCGAGAGCGACCATCTTTGAGTATTTGTCCCGAAGCTTGTTGTAGCTGAACAACAGAATAAACGGACAAACCAAAACTATCAAGGCTCCGAGCGCCTTCAAGACTATCGGAAGCGATTCGGGCGCCATAAGAGAGGTATTCGTTTCTATCTCCACACCCGCAAGCGAAAAATACGACTCGACGAACAGCTCCGCGTTCTCCCGCCACTCGCCGACAGCGGACCACGCCGAATACGCGTTCTCGTACCCCGCGTATATCTCACCGCCGTTCGTAACGGCGTCAAGAGCTAAAAATCCAATCAAGGCTCCGATGAGCATAACCGCGCAGACGGTGTATTTTCTCACCGCCCCCGCCGAATCAAGCCTCGTTTTCGAGTCGAAAACGGCGTATCCGGCGACAGCCGCGAGAACCGGTATCACCGACAGCGCGAGCACCTGAAATCCGTCTGCCGCACAACCCGCGCACATAAGAAGCAAAAGCACTCCGTAAATTACCGCCTTTATCTTCTCCGCTCTCGGAGCGCCGAAAAATCCATCGATCTTGTCCAAAAAGCGAAAAGCGAGATTGAGCGTAAGCATAAGAAACAGAACGCCGAGGCTGTAATATATAACGTGCTCCCACATTATCTCACGGAGCTTTACCGAGGCAGACAGGAACATTGAAAGGCAGAATACCGCCCCCGAGCTTAAGGCGTAGCTCCATTTCATAGAACGGAAGAAGGACAGCGCCGAAAGAACGAATATAAGAGCGAATATCACCATACTGACGGTCTGCGCCTTCATAGTAAATCCGAATATTTTAAGCACGGGCACCATCCATATAGGAGAACCGAACGGAAGAAGCGCGGCATAAGAGAAATTCTCCGACAGGATATCCCCGCTTTCCACAGTCGCCTGCGCCCAGATAAGTGAGTCGGCGCAGTCGGAATGAAAATATTCGAGGGCGGGTCCCGTGATATAGTATACGAGAGTGAATACGCTCAAAGCAAGAAAAAGCACGGAGAAAATAATGTCAAAATAAAATCTGCGCGTCGTGCAAAAGCCGATAAGTCTGCTTTTATACTCCGAAAGACGAGAGGAAAGAGACGGCGTATTTTTTTCGTTATCCATTTGCGCCGTCCTCCGCAGTCTTCTGCTCGTGATATTCCTTCTCGGTATTCACACTCCATACGATATCCTTGGAATTTTCTCCCGACGATATCGTACGAACCGCCTCGATTGCCGTGAGCATAGAATGGTCCATATTGTTATATCTGTGCTGTCCGTTTCTTCCGATACACCACAGATTGTCTATTCCCGACAGCCAGTCCTTAACCTCTCCGAAGCGCTCGTAGCTTCCGAAATACGCGGGATAAGCCTTCTTTATCTTGATGCGTACGCTGTCAAGTACCGCGTCTTTCGAGATAACTCCTATCTTTTCAAGCTCGCCCGCGGCAAAGCTTATAAAGTCCTCGTCGCTCATATTCCACATATCGTCGCCCTCGGAACAGAAATACTCAAGCCCTATCCATACGGTATTTTCGAAATCCTTCACCATATAAGGCGACCAGTTGTTGAATATCTGAAGCCTTCCGAGCCTGACCTCCCTCTCCTGAATATATATCCAGCAGTCGGGAACGACGTCGTTTACCGTTTTTATCTTGGTCTCGTTTTTGATATTGAGCTTATTTACGAGAAGTCCGACGGTGATAAAATCTCTGTAAGGAAGTGAGGACGCTACCTCTCTTACGTTTTCGGGAGCCGCGTCTCCCATTCCTTCGACGAGGTCCTTTATCGGCATACTCGAAAAATAAAGGTCTGCCTCAAATCTCTCCTCTGCCCCGCCGCGCTCGGCTATCACTCCGAGTATATTTTTTCCGTCGGTCTCAACGCGTCTCGCGCCGCAGCCCATAATTATCTCTCCGCCCATTTCCTCTATCCTGTGAGCGAGAGTTTCCCAAAGCTGTCCCGGTCCCTTTTTGGGATAATAATACTGCTCTATGAGCGAGGTCTCTACCTTCGCGTCCTTCTTTTTGAAGGGCTTTGCAACGGCGCTCGCGAGAGCCTTCCAGAGAGACAGCCCCTTGACGCGCTGCGCGCCCCAATCGGCAGACAGATATTTCGGCTCGACTCCCCACAGCTTCGTGGTATAGTCCTCAAAGAACATCTCGTAAAGCGGGCGTCCGAAGCGGTTTATGTAAAAATTCTCCAGATTGTCCTCGGGAAGCTTATGCACGCACGACCACAGATATCCGAATCCCGCGCGCATCGTATTCTTAAAGCCCATATTCTTAAAGGTCTCGGCACTCATAGAGATAGGGTAATTGAAAAATTTTTTGAGAAAGTATATACGCGAAACACGATTCCGCAGAAGCATTACCGTATCGTCGGTCTCGGGGTCGGGACCCTCCTGTGCGAGAGGCTTTTCATTTTGAAGAAGAATATCGTCCTTCGACTGCTTTGCCTGAAGGGGCATAAGCTCCTGCCAGAGCGCGTTAACCTCGTCGTTTTTGGAGAAAAATCTGTGTCCTCCTATATCTATCCTGTTTCCGTTATGCTCGGCAGTCCTCGATATACCTCCGATAACCTCGCTCTCCTCTATGATTATCGGCTTAATATCGGTGCTTTTAAGCAGCTCGTAGGCGGCGGTAAGTCCCGCGGGACCCGCGCCTATTATAAGAGCGGTCTTGCGTTCTGTGCTCATTTTATTTTACCCCCTTCTTTATTTTCCGTGATAAACGAATATTTTTCTTCCGAGATAATTCCATATAAGAACTATTCCCTTGACGAATACGTTAAGCACAAGATACCATATTCCCTCTTTGCTGACGAATATCATTCCCGCGTGCATAAGAAGCTGGGTAAGCAGATACCCTATCACGCCGACTGCGGCGTATATCAGAAACGCCTTTACGCTCCGGCTTTTCTTCTTCTGCTCCCCGCTCGTAAAGACCATAAGCGTAGAGAGGAGATAATTTATTATAAGTCCGACGGCAAAGCCTGCCGTTACCGAGCAGGCAAGCGGAAAGCCCGTATTTTTTCCATCGAATACGAATTCGGTGAACGCCCACAGCACGCCCATATCGGCAATCGCCGATATACCGCCCACGACGGCGTATTTAAAAAATTCAAGCAAAAGCCGTTTTTTATCCTCGGCTCCGAGCTTACCCTTATCGGAAGTATCCTTTTTCATCTGCAATCCCCCGTTTCAAAAGCTTGCGCTTAACAATATATCGAAAAATCAAGCAATATTTTTCAATTTATGTAAGTATTATGTAAATATATTATACACTATACGGAAATAAAAGGCAAGTATTTGTTTGACACTTACAAAAAACTTAATGCGCGGGGTGAGAAAATCTCTCATCCCGCGCATTGAAAAATCAATTTTTTCGTCTTATTTCATCAAAATAGCTTTTAAGCCGAGAAAGCTCGCTCTCGCTCATCTGAGGAGTATCCTCAAGCAGAAAGGGTATTCCGAGCGAACGGTATTTTTCGCTGCAAAGCTTTTTGAAAGGAAGCAGCTCGACCTCTCTGACGCAGGTATATCCCCCGATTAGTGAAGCAAGGCGTTCCATATCCTCCGCAGTATCGTTTATCCCTCCGACCACCACGTGCCGAACGGTCGTGGCGATACCTAATTTTTCAAGCTTGCCGAGAAAGAAGATAACGTCGGACAGCTTTCCGCCGATATATCTTTCATAGTCCTCCTCGGTGGTCATCTTTATATCGAGAAGCACGAGGTCTGTAAGCGTCAGCAGACGCTCAACCGCGTCGTTATACACCGCCCCGCAGGTATCGAGAGCTATATGAAGCCCTCTTTCTTTAAGTCTCTTCGCCGCGTCGTATATAAAATCCGCTTGGAGACACGGCTCTCCGCCCGAAAAAGTAACTCCGCCGTTTTTTATATACGGATAAAGGCGCAGTATCTTCTCCGCAAGCTCCTCCGAGGAACAGATGTCGTCTTTCCTACACTCCCACGTATCGGGATTATGGCAATATATACACCGCAGAGGACACCCCTCGGTAAAGACTACCGCGCGCACCCCCGGTCCGTCGAGCGTACCGAGAGACTGTAAGCTGTGAACGTATCCCGCTTTGCTCATACGCTCGTGTGGAAGGTTCTGCTTATGACCTCTCTCTGCTGCTCACGCGAGAGCTTGTGGAAGTTGACCGCGTATCCCGAAACTCTTATGGTGAGGTTGGGGTAAAGGTCGGGATTCTCCATAGCGTCGATAAGCTTTTGTCTGTCGAGAACGTTTACGTTTATATGATGAGCGTTCTGGGAGAAATATCCCTCGAGAATACTCACGAGATTTTCAACTCTCTCTCCGAAATTCTTTCCGAGAGCGTCGGGAACTATCGAGAATGTATTGGATATACCGTCTCTGCAAGAGTCGTAGGAGAGCTTCGCCACGGAGTTGAGCGAGGCGAGCGCGCCGTTCTTCTCTCTGTTGTGCATAGGATTGGCACCCGGAGCGAAAGGCTCACCCGCCGCGCGTCCGTCGGGAGTAGCGCCCGTTTTTTTGCCGTAGACTACGTTGCTGGTTATAGTCAGAACCGAAAGGGTATGCAAAGCACCCCGATAGGTGGGATTTTTTCTCAGCTCGGTGATAAACTTGTCAAGAATTTCCTTCGCGATACCGTCCACACGGTCGTCGTCGTTGCCGAATTTCGGGAAATCTCCCTCGGTCTCAAATCCGCATATAAGCCCTCTTTCGTCGCAGACGGGAGTTACTCTCGCGTATTTTATCGCCGAGAGGCTGTCGGCTATTACCGAAAGTCCCGCGGCTCCGAACGCCATAACGCGCTCGACGTCGGTATCGTGCAGAGCGAGCTGTATTTTCTCGTAAGCGTACTTGTCGTGCATAAAGTGGATAACGTTCATCGTATCCACGTACTCCCCCGCAAGCCAGCCGAGGTAATAGTCAAGGCGCTTTACGACCTTCTCGTAGTCAAGCACGCCGTCCTTCATAATCGGCATAGAGGGACCTATCTGCATATCGTATTTTTCCTCGCGTCCTCCGTTGAGCGCAAGCAAAAGGAGCTTGGGAAGATTGCAGCGCGCTCCGAAGAACTGCATCTGCTTTCCTATCTTCATCGCGCTCACGCAGCAGGCAATGGCGTAATCGTCGCCGTATCTCGCTCTCATAAGGTCGTCGTTCTCGTACTGTATCGAATCGGTATCTATCGACACCTTGGCGCAATAGCGCTTGAAAGGCTCGGGAAGCTTTGCAGACCAAAGCACCGTGAGGTTAGGCTCGGGCGCCGAGCCGAGATTGTAAAGCGTATGCAAAAATCTGTACGCGTTTTTGGTAACGAGAGTTCTTCCGTCCTCGCCCATACCGCCGACGGCCTCGGTTATCCACATAGGATCTCCGCCGAACAGCTCGTTGTATTCGGGTGTACGCAGATGTCTTATCATACGGAGCTTTATCACGAATTGGTCGATAAGCTCCTGCGCCCCCTCCTCGTCGAGTATACCCCGCCTTATATCGCGCTCAAGGTATATATCGAGAAAGGTTCCCACTCTGCCGAGCGACATCGCCGCCCCGTTCTGCTCCTTGTTAGCGGCGAGATATCCGAAATAAAGCCACTGCACCGCTTCTTTCGCGTTTGATGCGGGTCTTGATATATCTATGCCGTACATAGCCGCCATATCGCGCAGCTTTCCGAGAAAGTCTATCTGCTTGTAAAGCTCCTCGGAGAGACGTATGTTCTCCTCGGTCATTCTCTTTTTGCCGAGAGTCTCTTTATCCTTCTTTTTCTGCTCTATAAGAAAATCTATTCCGTAAAGCGCGACGCGTCTGTAATCGCCGATTATTCTTCCTCTGCCGTAAGCGTCGGGAAGTCCCGTAAGTATTCCCGCGTGGCGCATAGCTCTCATACTGTCGGTATATACTCTGAAAACGCCGTCGTTGTGCGTCGTGCGGTAATGAAACTCTTCTTCTATCTGCTCGGAAAGCTCGTAGCCGTACGCACGGCACGCGCTTCTCGCCATTCTTATTCCTCCGAACGGATTTACCCCTCTCTGGAGCGGAGCGCCCGTCTGAAGACCGACGATTATCTCGTCGTCCTTCGAAAGATAAGCGGCGGGATAATTCGTAAGCGAGGATACCGTTTCGGTATCTATGCCGATAACACCGCCCTTCTCCTTCTCCTCCTTTAGTTTCTCGTTCAGCGCCTCCATAAGCCTGCGTGTACGCTCGGTCGGAGCGCACAGAAAGCTCTCGTCTCCTATGTACGGCGTATAGTTTTTCTGAATAAATTCTCTGACGTCGGGCTTATCGCACCAATCGCCAGCAAAAAAGTTTTCCCATTCCTTGTAAAATTTTTCCATAAAATACCTCCTAAAACAAAAAGACAGTTTTGCGCTAAAACAAAACTGCCCAGACGGTCGGCCCATACGTCTCCGAGTTCCACATAGGTTATCCCTATTATTCCCGTCAGTCGCTCGGAAACTATTATCTACGCGTAAAGTATAACATTTTTTCCGCAAAAAGTCAACACCAAAAAACGATTTTATTTTTAATTTTAATTTTTAAGTCCCTTTCAAGGCATACTAAAAGGCGTATTTATATATTTATTTTGTATAGAAATTCTTTCTCAAGAGAAATATTTTGTTGACACGTCAGTGAAATTATGGTACTATTATATGAGGGGCAATATTATCCATATTGCCAAAATAATACTTTAAAACTGAAAAACCGAACGCATTCCTGAAAACCGCTATAAATTTTAATTTGGGAGATAAGATATGAGTTTATCAAAAAACACGGGTGAAAAAAACGAGCCTGTTAAAATTCACAGAAAACCGATACAGCAAAGAAAATACGAAAGAGTCACCGACGTTGCCGATTTCTGCGGCGTTATAGCCAAGCACGGAGATAAAATAGCTTATTCGTACTTTGACAAAAACAGAAACATACGCGACGTCTCTTACACCGAGCTGTGCGCTCTCGTAAAGCGCACCTCCGCGGGAATAGACAATCTCGGACTCAAAAATTCAAAAATTGCAGTAATAGGTGAGACCTCGGTTGAATGGATGTCCTCTTATCTGGGAATACTTGCCTCCGACAATATAGTTATTCCTATGGATAAAGAGCTGCAAATGACCGAGATAGAAGGATTTCTTGAAATGGTGGACGCCGAGGCTATCGTATACTCCGCCTCCTTCAACGGAAAATTCGAGAACGCCAAGGTATCTCATAAGTCGCTGAAATTTTTCATAGCTATGGCTCCCGACGAAAAGGAGCTTTCGGACGCTAAAACCATATCCCTTGAAAAGCTGCGCGCCGACGGAGACGCCGCGATAGAAAAAGGCTACGAAATACCACCCGTAACCAACAGAGAAAAACCCGCAGAGATGCTCTTTACCTCGGGAACAACGGGCACGAGCAAATGCGTAGTGCTCTCGCAGAAGAATATCTTCTCGGTCGTTACCTCGGCGGCGGCAACCGTTGATTTCACGCCTGACGACATCATCGTATCGGTCCTTCCCATACACCACACCTACGAGCTTGCCTGCACTCTCGCGGCGTTCGACTACGGTATGCACGTATGTATAAACGACTCTCTGAGCAGAGTCCTCAAAAACTTCCAGATATTCAAACCCACGGGTCTCGTACTCGTTCCTCTCTTCGTCTACACCATATATAAGAAAATATGGGCTGAAGCAAAGAAAACGGGCAGAGACAAAAAGCTCAAGCTCGGAATCGGCGCGTCCCGCGCGATGATGGCGGTAGGCGTGGACAAAAGGCGCGAGCTTTTTGCCGACGTTATAAACTCCTTCGGAGGCAGACTTGAAAAGATAATCTGCGGAGGAGCGGCACTCAATCCCAAGATGATAGAATTTTTTGAAAATATCGGAATATCCATATACGAGGGCTTCGGTATAACCGAATGCGCCCCGCTTACCTGCGTAACTCCTTATTACGCGAGAAAATACGGCTCGGTAGGTCCCGCCGTTCCCTGCTGTCAGGTAAGAATAAAAGGCAGTTCGCAGAACGCCCGAGGCTTTACCGAGGGCGAGATACAGGTAAAGGGCGACAACGTAATGCTCGGATACTACAATAATCCCGAGGCTACCGAGCTTGCCTTCACCGAGGACGGCTGGTTCAGAACGGGAGATATGGGATATATGGACGAGGACGGATACGTGTATATCACGGGACGTCTCAAAACGGTAATAGTACTCGACAACGGCAAAAACGTATTTCCCGAGGAGATAGAGGAATATCTCGGCAGCATCGAGGAGATAGCGGAAGCTGTCGTCGTCGGACGTACCGACGCGAAGAACAGCGTAAATCTCGTCGCGATAGTTTATCCCAACGCCGAGAAATTCCCCGAAAATACTCCCGCAGAGGAAGTTAAGAAAACTATCGAAAGGCTTATCTCCGAGATGAACAAGTCTCTTCCCACCTACAAGCACGTACAATCGGTAGAGATAAGAGATACCGAGTTTGAAAAAACGACTTCAAGAAAAATAAAACGTCATCTTGTAAAATAATTCCAAATAAGTCTTGACAAAACAAAAAATATGATTTATAATAGTTTTGAATACTACATTCAGAATTCTCAAAAACCGTCTATTGTGTTATAAAACAAAACAAAGGTCTCATATCAAGGAGGTATTACCAATGAGCAAATACGTTATCATCACGGATTCTTCTGCCGATATCGCAAGCGACATTTTAAGCGACGGCGATCTTAAAATAGTACAGCTCGACGTTCTCGTCGAGGGAGAGGCGCCGAAGCCCAACTGCGACGTGGACGCAAAAGATTTTTACTCCAAGCTCAGAAGCAAAAAAACCGCTACCACGTCTGCCGTCAGCATAGACGCTTTCGCCGCGGTTATGGAAGAATACCTCGCGCAAGGCTTGGACGTTCTCTATCTCGGCTTTTCTTCTGGACTCAGCGGTACATACAACGCAGGGTTCGTTGCCGCTAAAGAGCTGTCCGAAAAATACCCCGAAAGAAAAATTCTCACCGTAGATACCCTTGCGGCGTCTCTCGGAGAGGGCCTGCTGGTATATTACGCGGTAAAGATGAAGAACGAGGGTTCCGATATTGAGAGCGTATGCAAGTTCATTGAGGACAACAAGCTCAAGCTCTGCCATTGGTTCACGGTAGACGACCTTTTCTTCCTCAAGAGAGGCGGAAGAGTAAGTGCGACCACGGCTATCGTCGGAAGTATGCTCAGCATTAAGCCCGTAATGCACGTTGACAACGCTGGAAAGCTTATCAACGTAGCGAAGGCAAGAGGACGCAAAGCGTCTATCGACGCGCTCTTCGACAGAATGAAGGCAACCGCAATAGAACCTGAAAATCAGGTAGTATATATAAGCCACGGCGACTGTATAGAGGACGCCGAATACCTTGCGAACCGCATAAAGAACGAACTCAAGGTAAAAGAAATAAAGATAGGATACGTAGGTGCCGTTATCGGCGCTCACTCAGGTCCCGGAACTCTTGCCCTTTTCTTCCTTGGAACTGAGAGGTAATTACCGATGCTTATCAACGGACAGAAGTTCTACGATATGATGGTATCTGCCGCCAACGCTCTTGACAATAACAAGATACCGATAAACAATATGAACGTGTTCCCCGTTCCCGACGGAGATACGGGAATAAATATGACGCTGACTATGAGTACTATCAAGGCATTGAGCGGCTTTGACGGTACTATCTCGGATTGCGCCGAGAAGGCGTCTCAGCTTATTCTCCGCGCCGCGAGAGGAAACTCGGGAGCTATTCTCTCCCTCTTCTTCAGGGGAATGTCAAAATCCTTCAAGGGACTTGAGCAGGCGGACTCGGCGGATATTGCCGCCGCCTTCAAGCGAGGCACCGAGGAAGCGTATAAAGCGGTTATGAATCCCACGGAGGGTACGATTCTTACGGTTATGAGAATATGCGCCGAGAGAGCCGAAAAGGTAGCTAAAGAAAAATACAAGGGCGACGTCGTCGGCTTGTTCACCTATCTGGTACGCTCGGCAGAGGACGCGCTCGCGCATACTCCCGACCAGCTCCCTCTTCTCAAGGAGGTCAATCTCGTTGACGCGGGAGGCTACGGCTTCGTCGTGGTTCTCTCCGGAATGCTGGCGGCGCTCAAGGACCATCCCGTTGCCGCTACCGATCCGATAAACCTTACGGGCGGCAGCGTATTTACCGAATTTAACAACGAGGATATAAAATTCACCTATTGTACCGAATGTATAGTCGAAAAATCAGACGATTTCAAGGGTGAAGGAACCGCGCGGGATTTCAATGAATTTCTCTGCGGTATCGGAGACAGTGTTGTTTTCATCGACGACGAGGAGATTATCAAGCTTCACGTTCACACTAACAACCCCGGACTCGTTATGGAAAACGCGCTCAAATACGGCGCGCTCGCTACCGTCAAGGTCGAGAATATGCGGAAACAACATTCTGCGATAATAGAAGAAGCTCCGAAGCCTGCGGAGGAAAAGCCTCTCGTCGCTCCCATAAAGAAGAAATACGGCTTCGTAACGGTATGTATGGGAAGCGGTATATGCGATATTTTCAGAAATCTCGGAGCCGACCAGATAATCTTCGGCGGACAGACGATGAATCCCAGCACGCAGGATATCATCGACGGAATAAATCTCACTCCGAGCGAATACGTCTTCGTATTCCCGAATAACAAAAACATTTATATGGTTGCCGAGCAGGCGGCAAAGCTTGTCAAAACGCGCAAGGTAGTGGTTTTACCCACGAAGAACGTACCTCAGGGTATCGCGTCTATGATAGCCTTCGACCCCGACGCGTCGGTTGACGACAACGTATCTATTATGAACGAGGCTATCGGAAACGTCGTATCTATGTCCGTAACGCAAGCGGTAAGAGACACCACTATTGAAGGCGAGAAGATTGAGAACGGTCAGTATCTCGGACTCGTAAACGGAAATATCGCCTGCGCCGAGGACACGATTGCCGAATGTCTTGAAAAGCTCTCGGATAACGCCGTCGGAAAATCGTTTATAACGGTGTTCTACGGTGAGGGTGTAAGCGCCGACGAAGCGGAGAAGCTTACGGCTTGTCTGAAAGAAAAAGCAGACAGCTTTGCGGAAATAAACGTCCTTGAGGGCGGTCAGCCGCTTTATCCGTATATCATATCGCTTGAATGACAGACAAAAGCTCACGTTTGCAAAATCAAAATTTACCGTCATCAAAGGGCGCAGACTTTTCGGTTTGCGCCCTTTATTGCTTTTATTAATATAAAAAAGGAGAAGCTATGAAAACAGGACTCGTTCTGGAGGGCGGCGCAAGCCGCGCTTCCTTCACCAACGGAGTTATCGACGTACTCATAAAAGAAGGAATAAAGGCAAATTACGTCATAGGTACCTCGGCAGGTATCGGAAACGGAATATCATACGTTTCGGGACAGTACAGAAGAAATTATATCATAGGACGCGATTTCGTACACGACAAACGATATATGGGAAAAAGATATCTTCTGAAAAAAGGAAACAAAAGCTATTACAATATAGATTTCGTTTTCAATCAGATACCGAATATTTACTGTCCGTTTGATTACGACGCGTTTGACGCTTTCGACGGCGAGGTGTACGCCTGTGCCACCAATATGAACACTGGAAAAGCCGAATATCTTCCCGTTACCTCGCAGGACAAGGCTTGGAACACCCTTCTCGCGTCCTGCGCCCTTCCTCTTTTCTTCAAGCCCGTATATATAAAGGGCGAGATGTATATGGACGGAGGCGTGGCAGACTCGATTCCTTATGCTAAAGCCTTGAGGGACGGATGTGAAAAGCTTATAGTCGTGCTGACAAGAGAGCGGGATTATGAAAAATCAAAGACAGACATTTTTGCAGGCGCGGCGGCGGTAACCTATCGTAACTATCCGCTCTTCGCTCATAAGCTTAAGCATCGCAACGAAATTTACAACGCGCAGAGAGAACGCCTCTTCCGCCTCGAAAAGGAAGGAAAGGTATTTATTATCGCTCCGAAAAATACCAAAAATTTCAAGAGAACCGAAAGCGACCCCGAAAAATTGAAACAACTCTACTGCCAAGGCTGCCGCTGTACCCGCGCCGTTCTCCCCGAATTAAAAAAATATCTTGAAAAATAAATAATTATAAATTATACGGGTTATACGGGGGAGGAGCTTTTTTCAAAAAGCTCCTCCCCCGTACCCCCCGCAAAAAACTTAAACGTTTTGGTATGACTAAAATTTATATTTTGCTTTCTATATAAAATCCGTAGAAAATAAAGTTTAAAATTATATCATACCCAAAGCTTTAAAGCTTTTGAAGAGGGGTTTAAGGGGAGGGACTTTTTCAAAAGTCCCTCCCCTTTATCTATATTTAATCAATAATTATCACTGTTATCTTCGGGGATAACCTCTTTGAATGCGGTGATAGCGCACTCTATCATATCGTCGTCGGGTTCAAACACCGTAAGATGCTGGAGCCACACGCCGGGAGCCGAGATAATTCTCGTAAAGAGGTTGTCGCGGCGTCCGGCGAGCTTTATAAGCTCGTGGCCTATACCCATAACGATAGGAAGCAGCAAGAGTCTTATTATCGCTCTTATATACGTCGGGGGTACGTTCCCTGTAATCAATATAGAAACGGGGTCTATAAAGAAGGAAATAAAAATTCCGACCAAAAGCATAAGTATGAGGAACGAGGTACCGCATCTGGGGTGGAAGCGTCTCTCCGCCTTAACGTTAGCCACCGTCAGCTCCTTACCGTGCTCATAACAGAAAATCGTCTTATGCTCCGCTCCGTGATACTGGAAGGTTCTGCGAATATCCTTCATAAGAGATACGAGAAGCATATATCCGACGAGTATCAAAATTTTCAGTACTCCCTCAAATACCGACTTTACCAGAGAGAGCAGAGCGGGATTTTCGGGACGCAAAAAAGGAAGCAGTTCGGACACCCATTTGTATATAAAAGACGGAAGCATAATGAAGAGAGCTACCGAGAGAAATATTCCGAGTGCCGCCGCTATGACCATTATCACATTCATAAGCAAGCTCGACTCGCCCTTTTTATCGCTCTTTTTCTCCATTCCGCTGTCTTCGGCGCTTGCCTGCGAGTTCTCCGAAGCCATGCTTGCCTCGTTAGTCTCGGTATCAGCCTTTTCCTCAAACGGAACTCCTGCCTTTTCGGCTTTCTTTCTCGCCTTCTCCGCTTTCTTATGCGCTTTTTCGTGTTTAGCCTCCTCCTCAAGCTCCTCAAGCCCCGATATCTCTGCCGAACGCATAAGGCACTTATAGCCCGCCTTCATAGAGATAATGAAATTATAAACGCCTCTTATTATCGGAAGCTTCAAAAACTTGGGCGGGTTTGAAGATTGCGTCTCCCACTTTTCGAGAACTATCTCGCCTGCGGGATTTCTTACCGCCATAGCCGACGTCTTGGGACCGCGCATCATAATACCCTCGATAAGTGCCTGACCACCGATAGACGTCTTTTTATTTATACTGCATTCTTTTTTACTCAAAATAACCTCCTCGGCAAAAGCCGCAAATTACCATATTCTCTTGTCTCCGTCACCGTCAAAATACCAATATTCGCCCTCGGTGCTCTCGTCGGGCTTGGTCTCCGAGTACATATAGAAGCGAGCCGCTGAAAAAGTATCGTTGCCGTCGTTGCCCTCCGCTATCTCGGTCTCTGCCCAATTCTCCGCCGTTCCGTAATAGAACACGGTTACGAGAGACGAGCAATCCTTAAAGGCACTGTCGCCCACCGTTTTGAGCGCACTGTGAACCGTTACCGTCTGGAGAGAGGAGCAAAACTCAAAGGCATTCTCCTCAATAGAGCTTACGGTGCTCGGCAGAACGACCGTTCGAAGAGCCGTACAGCCGCTGAAGGCTTGATAAGGAACGCACTCAAGTCCCTCGCCAAGCTCTATGCTCTCAAGACCGTCGCAGCCGTAAAAGGCTTTTTCTCCAACGTAGGAGAGCTTCGACTCGACCTTTATTGAAAGTCCCGTGCAATTCGCGAACGCGCTCTCTCCGACAGATTTTATATTCTCACCGATAACTATCCCCTCAAGCTCCTCGCGAACGGATGAGGAAAAAGCACCGTCTCCTATATCTGTAACGGGAAGTCCGTCTATAACGGAAGGAATGGTAAAGGAAGAAAGCGAGCCGATATACTCGGTCAGAATCACCCTGTCCATAACCTTGTCTCCGTCGTCGTCAACCTTTTCGGTCTCAAAAATAGTCCCCGCGTTTATCCAGGACGCCGTCAGCGTAACGTCGGCTGTAACGGTATCGGAAGCAAAATTCCAAGATTTGACGCCGTTTCTCCAACCGTTAAAAATATGTCCTTCCTTTTCCGGCTCCGCCGGCTCGGATATTTTGTTTCCGCTAAGCACCTTCATATCCTCAATCTCGGTGCCGCCCGCGGAATTGAATTTGACTGTAAAATAAACCGCCTCGTTCGCAGGCTCGTCGGTTTTACAGCCAGAAAGGCAAAGCACCGACAGCACGACTGCCAAAAGAACGGTCAATATTCTTCCAAAACGCATATCGAAACTCCTTAAAAATACGTTATCATATTAATTATATATTTTTTTATCGGTTTTGTCAATGCGCAGGGCGCAAGGAATACTGAATTTAATAATAAATTTACAGGAAATTAAAATGCTCGCCCGTTTTGATAATATAAATTATATTGAAAATGAAATCCGCCGTCATAAGAAAGCAGAAGAAACCGTTTACCGCAAAGAGCACTCTGCCATCTATTCTGCCGAACAGCCCGTGCAAAGGCTCCCATATAAACAGCATAAAAAGAGTTATCAGCGCCCCCCACAATACGCAGTAGCCGAGCGAGATATATCCCCCAAGGTTAAGAGGAAGATTTTCGTAATTCCACAGAGAGACCCCCAATACCTCGTTGAAAAACACCCCAACTGACAACTCGACCGCCGTAGATATAAATACCGAAAAAAGGAAATACAGAATAACGTTCAAAAACAAACAGCGAACCTTCTCCGCCTTACCCTCACCACTCGGGTATACACCGATACGCATATTGCGCGGCGAGCCGACAAGAAAATATATTATCAGTATCGAGCTTGCGTATATCGGACATATCGGAAGCGTTAAAAATCCCCTGTCGGTAACGCTGTTATAGACTATATATCTCCCTGCCTTCTCAAAGCACCAGCCTAAAAAAGATATCGTGAAAAACAATACACCGTATCTGTTAAAAGCGTTTACGCTTAATTTTTCTTTGCGGAACATATCTGTCCTTACCGTCAATCAAAAGCCTCCTCAATCTAATTTATTTTTACAATGTGATAATTAATCATTTAGCGTCCGAAATATTCATATATTTAAAAATGAACCCAAACAAGAAAGGCAAAATATATGAACAAGCTCGCAACGAAAAACAAAAAAGATACGGGGCTGCGCTCCGACGAGGTACTAGCCTCAAGAGAAAAATACGGAAGCAACGTAATAAGTGCCGCTCCCTCAAAAAGCTTTATAAGACATTTTATATCCAATCTCGGAGACCCCGTGATAAAAATACTTCTCTGCGCGCTCGCCGTGAATCTCATATTCGTATTTCAAGGCGGCGATATAGTCGAGACCGTCGGCATCGCCATATCGGTCTTTCTCGCCACCTTTATATCTACCGCGTCCGAAAGAGGCGGTGAATCCGCCTTCAAGCGTCTTTCGGAGGAGTGTTCAAGAGCCGACTTCCGGGTACGCAGAGATAATACCGTGCTCACCGTTCCGATAGAGGATATCGTAGTTGGCGACATAGTGATAGCGGGAGCGGGCGAGCAGATACCCGCAGACGGTCTTATCGTTGCGGGAAGAATAACAGCCGACCAGTCCTCTATGACGGGCGAGAGCGCAGAGATTGAAAAATACGTAAGCTCGGATACTGCGCGCTCACCCTCCTCTCCCTCGGCTCTTTTCAGAGGCTGCAGCATACTTTCGGGAGAGTGCGAGATGAAGGTAAGCGAGGTCGGAGACCGAACGTTTCTGGGAGAGATATCCCGCGAGGTTCAGCTTGACACGAGAGAAAGCCCCCTTAAAATAAGGCTTGCGAAGCTTGCCAAACAAATAAGCAGGCTTGGATATATCGCCGCTGTTTTAGTGGCGCTGGCGTATCTTTTCAATACTTTTTTCATTGACAGCGGCTTCAATATGCAGCTCGTCGCCCTCAAGATAAAGGATATTCCCTATCTGCTTCAAACGCTACTCCACGCCTTTATGCTGGGACTTACCGTAATAGTCGTCGCCGTTCCCGAGGGACTTCCTATGATGATTGCGGTAGTTCTCTCCTCAAATATAAAGCGAATGATAAAGGACAACGTACTCGTCAGAAAGCCGGTTGGAATAGAAGCGGCGGGAAGTATGAATATACTCTTTACCGATAAAACGGGAACGCTTACAGAGGGTAAGCCTACCGTAAGCTCGATATTGAGCGCGGACGGTACCTCCTTTGACAGCATAGAAAAGCTCAAAAAAAGCTCACGGCGCATATTCGAGCTTTTTGATACATCCTGCCGATTCAATACATCCTCTATGATATCGCAAAACAGCGCGGTCGGAGGAAATTCCACCGACCGCGCTCTGCTTGAAGCGGTAAAAAAATATCCCGCAGCGTTAAAGCTCGGGGTTTTATCGAAGATAAGCTTTGACAGCGCGAGGAAATATTCGTCAGCTACCCTATCCGACGGCAAGACCTATATAAAGGGTGCTCCTGAAAAGCTCCTGCCTTATATAAAATACTGTATCGACGCGTCGGGAAGAGCCGTTCCATTCTCACCGTATTCCTACAATTTCTTAAAAAAGCTCGGAGATCTGACGGCGGCAGGCGGAAGAGTCCTTCTCGTCGGATACAGCGAAAGTCCGGCAAGAGTGAGCGGACTGTTCGGAGACGTAACGCTTATATGCGCCGTACAGCTTAACGACAAGATACGGAACGAGGCGAAAAAAGCCGTAAGCGAGCTTAAGGACGCGGGAATACATATAGTTATGATAACGGGAGACAACCGAGATACCGCCGCCGCCATCGCCAAAAAATGCGGTATCACCGACAGCCGGCATCACCTCGTAATCACGAGCGATGAATTGGGCAAGCTTTCGGATGAAAAGCTGCGCGAGCTTCTCCCGTCTCTCGCTGTTATCGCGCGGGCACTGCCCTCCGACAAAAGCAGACTCGTAAAAGCTGCGCAGGATATGGGACTCGTAACGGGAATGACGGGAGACGGCATAAACGACGCCCCCGCGCTCAAACGCGCCGACATAGGCTTCTCAATGGGAAGCGGAACGCAGGTGGCAAAGGACGCGGGAGATATAATAATTATCGACAACAATCTCGCCTCTATCTGTAAATCGGTGCTTTACGGAAGGAATATATTTAAAAGTATCAGAAAATTCATCGTTCTCCAGCTCACTATGAATCTCTGCGCCGTTGGTGTTTCTATGATATGCCCGTTTATCGGCATAGATTCTCCCGTAACCGTCGTGCAAATGCTTTGGATAAACATTATTATGGACACCCTCGGCGGTCTTGCGTTTGCGGGTGAGGCTCCTCTGCCATCCTGTATGAAGGAAAAACCGAAACGTCGCGACGAGCCGATACTTAACGGTTATATGATAAATCAGATAGTATTTATGGGAAGCTTCACGATAGCTCTGTGCATAGCTTTTCTTAAGCTTCCGAGCATAACCTCGCATTTCCGCCATTCCGAAGATAATATATATCTTCTGACTGCCTTTTTCGCGCTTTTCATTTTTTCGTCGGTGTTCAACTGCTTCAATTCGAGAACCGACCGCATAAAGCTGTTCGCGGGAATATCGAAGAACAAGGGCTTCTGCCTTATAATGAGCGCTGTCTGCGTAATACAGATACTATTCGTATATCTCGGCGGAAGCGTCCTCCGCACCGCGCCTCTCACACCGAGCGAGCTTGCCTTTACAATGCTTGTTTCACTTTCGGTTTTCCCCGCCGAGCTTATAAGAAAAATACTTCTTCGCCTCAGAGGAAAGAAAAACGGATTTTAGAAATTTATTAAGGGGGAGGAGCTTTTTGAAAAAAGCTCCTCCCCCAGACCCCCACCACAAAAACCTTTAAACATTGGGTATGATTTTGATTTTTGATTTGCTTCCTACGGAAAGCAATACGAAATTCTAAAATCAACCCCAAAATATTTAAGATTTTTTGAAGAGGGGGGTATGGGGGGAGTACCTTTTTGCAAAAAGGCACTCCCCCCATATTTTATAATTTATATTTATATTTATCTTACTGTGCAGCGTCAACGATAGCCGTAAATTTTTTAGCTACGAGAGAAGCGCCGCCGATAAGTCCGCCGTCCACGTTGGGCTTTGCGAGAAGCTCTGCCGCGTTTGCGTCGTTCATCGAACCGCCGTACTGAATTGTAACGGTCTCGGCAACGTCAGCGCCGTAGATATCGGCAAGCACCTTACGTATCTCACCGCAGGTTTCCTCTGCCTGTTCGGGAGTTGCGGTAAGTCCCGTACCTATTGCCCATACGGGTTCGTAAGCGATTATTACGTTCTTCAGCATATCCGCGTCAACACCCGCAAGGTCGAGCTTGGTCTGCATAGCGACTACCTCGTTGGTGATACCCGCAAGTCTCTGCTCCTTGACCTCTCCGAGACAAAGAATGACCTTCATTCCCGCGTCAAGAGCCGCCTTGGTGCGAAGATTAACCGTCGTATCGGTCTCTCCGAAATACTGACGTCTCTCGCTGTGTCCTATAATAACGTACTCAACGCCTATCGCCTTGAGCATATCAGCCGATACCTCGCCCGTATAAGCACCCTTCTTCTCGTAGTGAACGTTCTCGGCGCCTATTTTTATGTTCGATCCCTCCGCTGCCTTCATAGCGGCGGAAATGGTAACGTAAGGCGCGCAGAAAATAACGTCGCAATTATTCTTTCCCTCAACCATAGGCTTTATCTCGTTGATAAACGCGGTTGCCTCGTCGGGAGTGAAATTCATCTTCCAGTTTCCTGCGATAACTGTTCTTCTTTTAGACGGATTCATAATTTTTTCCTTTCTGTTTTCAAACAACACCGCCAAAAGTTTTGCTTTTGGCGGTATTTAAATTTTTAATTATTTGTCCTCGAGACAAGCAATACCGGGAAGCTCGAGTCCCTCAAGGAATTCAAGCGATGCTCCGCCACCCGTCGAGATATGAGTCATCTTGTCCGCAAAGCCAAGCTTTTCAACAGCAGCCGCAGAATCGCCTCCGCCGATGATTGATATAGCTCCGCTCTCGGCTACTGCCGCCGCAACTGCCTCGGTACCTGCCGCAAAGTTCTTCCACTCGGAAACTCCCATAGGTCCGTTCCAAACTACCGTTCCCGCGCCCTTGATAGCGTTTGCGAAAAGCTCGCGCGTCTTGGGACCGATATCAAGTCCCATCCAGCCGTCGGGCATCTTGTCGGAGTCAACAATCATATGGTCGGTATTCTCGTCGTACTCTTTTCCGAGAACGTTGTCAACGGGAAGCATAAGGTTTACTCCCTTCGCCTTCGCCTTTGCTATCATCTCATTAGCGAGCTCCAGCTTATCAAGCTCGCAGAGAGAGTTTCCTACGTTGTTTCCTGCGGCCTTGAAGAAGGTGTAAGCCATTCCTCCGCCGATTATAAGTGTGTCAACCTTTTCGATGAGGTTGTTGATAACGCCTATCTTATCAGATACCTTTGCGCCGCCGAGTATCGCTACGAAAGGACGCGCGGGGTCTGCAAGCGCCTTACCCATAACGGATATTTCCTTCTGAATGAGGTATCCGCAGACTGCGGGAAGATATGCGGCAACTCCTGCGGTGGACGCGTGAGCGCGGTGAGCGGAACCGAAAGCGTCGTTTACGTAAAGCTCTGCGTAATCTGCAAGCTCTTTAGCGAAATCCGCGCCGTTCTTGGTCTCTCTCTCATCAAAACGAACGTTCTCAAGGAGAACTGCCTCGCCGTCTTTAAGAGCCGCAACCTTTGCCTTTGCGTCGGGACCTATTATATCCTCCGCAAAGGTAACCTTGTTTCCGAGAAGCTCGTTAAGTCTGTCCGCAACGGGCTTCAAAGTAAGGGTGTTCTTTTCATTGAGAGCCTTTTTGAGATACTCTGCTTTAGCCGCTGCCTGCTCCTCTGCGGGAAGAGCCTCAACCTTCTGCTTTTCCTTCTTGGTAAGACCGAAGCCCTCGGTAAGAATAGCGTGAGGCTTACCCATATGAGAGCAAAGGATAACCTTTGCGCCCTGCGCGAGCAGATACTTTATCGTGGGGAGAGCCTCCACGATTCTCTTGTCGGAGGTGATAACACCGTCCTTAAGGGGTACGTTGAAGTCGCAGCGGACGAGAACTTTTTTGCCCGCAACGGCAACGTCTTCAATGTTTTTCTTGTTATAGGTCATTTGTATAGCCACCTTTCAAAAATTTATTCCACTTAATAATATACCACAAATAAAAAAATATATCAAGTATTATTTGTTAAAAAATTGTCTTTTTACATTATTTTACCCATATAAATTATTTTTTGCGGTTATTTTTCGTATTTCGCGCCCTGAAAGGTATTCATAGAATACAACAGCTTGTCTATATCGTTTATCACGCAGACCTTTTTTCTGCTCCATTCGGGAGCTAGCAGAGTGTCGGAGGGTCCGTCTCCCGTAAGGCGGGCTATAACGGTATCGGGCGGCAGCAGCTCTAACGCCGAAACCACCGCCGACACGTAATCATCTTTAGACATAGGCACGTACTCTCCCCTCTCGTAAAGCTCGGCAAGAGGAGTATTTTTCAGAACGTGCAGAAGATGTATCTTGACCTGGTCGGGGTGCAGCTTCGCCGCGTCTCTCACGGTACGCAGCAGTCCCTCTCTCGTCTCGTTCGGAAGACCGAATATGATATGAACGCAAATATTTATCCTCTCCGACGCCCGCCTCAGCGTCCCGTATCCGCGTACGAAATCCTCAAACGAGTGTCCTCGGTTTATCAGCTCGGCTATGCCGTCGTCGGAGGTTTGTAGACCGAGCTCCACGGTAAGCACCGTTCTCTCGGCTATATCGGCAAGATACTCGGCTATATCTTCGTCAACACAATCGGCTCTCGTCGCGATATTCAGGCCCACCGCTCCGTCAAGAGCAAGCGCCTCCTCGAATTTTTCGCGAAGCGTCTCTATCGGCGCGTAGGTATTGGTATGCGCCTGAAAATAAGGTATACATCTTTGAACCGACCATTTTGACGAAAGCTTTCGGCGTGTAAGCTCGTATTGCTCCGAAACGGACAAGAGAGAGCTTTCGGCAAAATCTCCGCTTCCGCGCGAAGAACAGTATATACAGCCTCCCACGCCGCACCTGCCGTCTATATTCGGACAGGTAAAGCCCGCGTCTATCGGTATCTTTGCGCACTTTCCGCCAAAAGTCTGCCTCAAATAATAATCGTAGGTATAGTATCGCTTGTTGGAATCGGTATATTTGTACGGATTCGTGTTTCTCTGAGTAGTTTTTTCAGACCTTGACATTTTTATCCTTTCCTTCGGAGCGCCGAGGTTTCCCCCTCGTCCCCGCTCCGAACGTTTTATTCAAAGTAAGCGCCGCGAAAACGACGCATATTACCGCAGTCGCTATAACGGCGTACAGCCTTGCGTTTCCAAACGGCGCAAACGCCTCTTCAAAGCCTCCGAGCAGCTTCACCGCTCCGAAAACGGCGAAAATACCGAAGGATATCCACGCGAAGAGCGACGACGGAAGCGTTTTCCCTATAAGATATCCAACGGCAAGTCCCAGAACGTCTGCCGCGAACAGCGCGAGCGACGCTCCGAGAAAGACCGATATAATATTTCGGATATCAAATCCGTATGCGCTCGACGAGGCGGCAAGAGTTAGAGCGGTAAGCTGGGTTTTATCCCCAAGCTCCGCGATAAAGAAGGTACAGAACACCGTAAGCGCCGCGCCTCTTTTTCCCTTTTCGGAAAGCTTTTCCCCGTCTCCCTCTTCCCCGCCTCCGACCGCCCCATAGGCGAAGCACAAAAAGGCAGTGCCCGCGGCTATGCTTATCACCGCGGTTGGAAGAAATCCGCCGAGCAGAGTGCCGAGCGCTATCGCCAAAATATTCAGCACGCAAACAGCCCCGCCCACTCCGAGCAATATGTCTCTTATCTTGTATTTCGACGCCATAGCTATCATAAGAAACTGCGTTTTATCTCCAAGCTCCGCGACGAAAACCATACCGAGTACCTGTAAAAAAAGTGCCATATCCGCCTCCGTAGATATTCAATATTTAATCACATAATCCCGACACGAAAAAAGCCGTGTCGGGATTTTAAACTTACTTATTTTTGAATATCCGAAGAGACCTATCCGTAACTCTTACGCCTCCGCGAGAAGCTTTTCGGCTGCGGCAAGCTTTACGCACACGACGAGCACGAGCATAGCCTGCTCAAGATCGCTGTCAGACGGGAAGGTGGGCGCTATTCTTATATTGCTGTCGTCGGGGTCATTTCCGTAAGGATATGTAGCTCCTACGTTCGTCAGCGTAACGCCCGCCTCGCGGCAGAGCGCGTAAGCGCGCTTCGCGCAGCCCTTCGCCGTATACAGACTTACGAAATATCCGCCGTTCGGCTTGTTCCACGCCGCCGTACCCGTTCCGCCGAGCTTTTCGGTAAGTATTCTGTCAACTATCTCGAATTTGGGTCTTATTATCTCCGCAAGCGCCATCATATGCTCACGGATATTCTCCGCGCTCTTGAAATATTTGACGTGTCTTATCTGATTTATCTTGTCAAAGCCTATCGTCTGAACGCTCATAATGGGCTTTATCTGTGCGAGATTCTTCTCGGACGCCGCAAATATAGCAACTCCCGATCCGGGAAAGGATATCTTCGAGGTAGAGGCAAAATAGAAAACTCTGTCCTCGGTTCCGTATTTTTCGCAGACCTTGAATATATCGGCAAGAACGTCGCCGCCGTTTTCGTAAAGCTCGTGAACCGCGTAAGCGTTATCCCAGAATATTCTGAAATCGGGCGCCGCCGTCTTCATAGAGGCAAGACGCTCCACGGTCTCGTCCGAATAAGTAAATCCGTCGGGATTGGAATACTTGGGACAGCACCATATGCCCTTTACCAACGCGTCAGACGCCGCTATTCTTTCCACCTCATCCATATCGGGACCCGTTGACGACATCTTGACGGTTATCATCTCAATACCGAGAGATTCGCATATAGCAAAATGACGGTCGTATCCCGGGGCGGGACAAATGAACTTTATCTTGCTCTCGGCGCTCCACGGTCTCTCTCCGCCGACAACGCCGTATATCATAGCCCTTGCCATAGCGTCGTACATAAGATTAAGCGATGAGTTTCCGCCTATTATAAGATTTTTTATCGGAATACCGAGAAGCTCGGAGAAAAGACGCTTCGCCTCGGGAATACCGTCAAGCACCCCGTAATTTCTGCAATCCACTCCCGCCTCACTGATGCAATCCTCCGCGGTAGATATGCAATCAAGCATACCCGTCATTATATCGAGCTGTTTTCTGCCCGGCTTTCCGCGGGAAAGGTCAAGAGAAAGATTTCTGCTCTTTATCGCCTCGTATTCAGCCTCAAGCTTTTTTTTCTCAGCCGAGAGCTGTTCCGCCGTCATATCAAAGTAATTCATATTTCCTCCACAGGTAAAAGCTTAAGCCAAGCGTCGGCGGGGCAAAACGAGTCCCCGGACGCGGCTTTTAAGATTATACCACAAGATACGCCGTCAAGCAAGACGCATTTTACCTTTCTGCAAAAAATTAACATTTTATACACATTTTCAGCTTTTATTCCAAAAATCACGAACAATTTCTGCAAGAGACGCCGCATTTCCTGCATATCGCACCTTCTTCCAATGCTCAGGAAACATTTCTCTGTATTTTTCGGTATCGTATCTGTCGTCCACCAATACCACGACTCCCTTATCCTCGTCGCTGCGTATTACTCTTCCCGCCGCCTGAAGCACTCTGTTCATACCATTGAAGGTGTACGCGTAATCGTATCCGCAGCCGTTTTTAAGCTCGAAATAATCTCGTATTATATTATTCTCGTTGGAAAGCCCCGGCAGTCCGACGCCGAAAATAACCGTTCCTATCAGTCTGCTTCCTGGGAGATCAACTCCCTCCGCGAAAGAGCCTCCGAGAACGCAAAAGCCTATTCGCAGCTTTCCCTCGTCCTCCTTGAAGCTGTCAAGAAACTCTTCCCTTTCACTCTGCGGCATATCGCGCTTCTGCACTATCGTCTTTACGTCGGGATATTTTTTCGAAAAAGCGGCGGCTACGTTTTCCATAACCTCGTAAGATGGGAAATACACTATATAATTTCCGGGCTTTGATACGACCGACGCCGCTATGACTGAAACGTATCTTGAAGCGTTCTTTTTTCTGTCCTCGTATCTAGTGCTTAAATAAGGAACTACCGCCACGCAGAGCTTATCCGAATCGAAGGGAGACGGCAAGGAAACGTATACCGAATCCTTGCCTCCGCCGAGAACATCGGTGAAATAATCAGACGGCGTAAGGGTAGCCGAGAAAAACACCGCAGCGACGGCTCGATTCTGTATTACATCCATTATATGCGATGGATCGAGACAATATATCTTGACCGCGATATCTCCCCCCGATATCTCGGTGTAAAAAAGGAATCTTTCGTCAAAAAAGTCGCTTATCGTCAGATATCTGCGTACCTCTGAAATCAGCTCCTCAAGAGAGGCCTTCAAGGGACTGTCCGCGTTTTTCTTGATATATGCGTCGGCTTTTCTCTTAAAAATCTCAAGCTCGGATTGAAAATTCATCGGAAGCGAGGAATTTATATAAAAGCCTCTCTCCTCTCCGTCAGCCGTCTTTACGATATCTCCTCGGCAAAGCTTTCTCAGCGCTCGGAAGGCTCTTATCATTTTTTCAAACGACTCGTCTATCTCGCCGTCCGACGCGTCTATCCTTGCGTAAAGCCTTTCAAAGAAGGACGATTTCAGCACGGCGGAATACATATCCCTCGCCCTGTCGGCAAGGTTGTGAGCCTCGTCGAGCAGGAAAACGTATTTTCCGCCCTCGGAGGTATCGGAAAAATATCTTCTGAAATAAACGGTCGGGTCAAAAACGTAGTTATAATCGCAAATGACAATATCGCAGTATTCCGATAGGTCGAGAGACAGCTCGTAAGGACATACCCTGTGCTTCAGGGCGGTCTCTTTTATCATCTGACGGGTAAATCCGTTGCCTCGGGACAAAAGCTCGAACACGGCGTTCTCCGAACGGTCGTAATACCCCGCCGCAAACTCGCAGTCCGCGGGATTGCACAAATTTCCCTTCTTTCCCATACCTCTCGCCGAGCAAAGACAGGTCTGCTCCTTGGCGGTGATAACCACGGTACGAAGCCTTGCTCCCGCCTCAAACATTTTTTTCGCGGCACTGTAAGCCTCGCGCCTCGTGCTTGATTTTGCCGTAAGATAAAATATTTTGTCGGCGTATCCCGCGCCGAGAGCACGCGCGGCCGGATACATAGAGGATATCGTCTTTCCCGTACCCGTCGGTGCCTGAACGAACAGGCGCTTTCCGTTCTTTATCGCGGAATAGCACTCGCGTATCATTATCTCCTGTCCCTCGCGAAGCTCTCCGTACGGGAATACGGCGTTCTCCGCCGACGGAAGAGCTTCTTCCGTTCTATGCTTCATAAAGGACGCCGTTCTGCTTATTTTCGCTATAAGCCCCATATACCACGCGCGAAGCTCGTCGGCTGTGTATTCGTAATCGTAATATTTTATCTTTTCGTTTTCAGAATTTACGTAAGTTATCCTGCCACGTACGCTCGCAAGCTCCTCACGGCAGACGAGAAAATACGCGTAGCATTTCATCTGCGCCAGAAATATCTCACGCGGAGGAAGCATAAAGTCGAACGGTCTTACCGTCTTTATCTCGTCTACGGTATATCCCCCGTCCTTCCGAATAACACCGTCCGCTCTTCCGCTTACGGTATAATATATCCCGCCGTACACGCAGGTATTTGAGAGAGAAACCTCGGCGGAATAAAACAGCCCTCCCTCTCTTTGAAGCCTTCTATGTATATCGGCACCCGCTCCCGCAGACGCGGAAGAGGTAAAAAAGCGCGAATCTATATCTCCGCCGAGATACGCGCGCGAGCAAAGCTCGCCTACCGACAGCTCGACAGAGCAGGTATTGCTTATATATTTCATTTTCCCGTCCTCCCGAGCCATAATTTTTTCCTTTACGACAATTATAACATTTTTAAGTACCTCTCGTCAATATCTTTACCAATATGCTCACACATTTACCATAAATTTAGGGGTTACATTTTCGGCGCTCGGTGATTATAATTATAATAAGAACTATTCTGCCATTTGATATACGGAGGAGAGATGGAATTTATAGTTATAAGCGAAAACAAAATAAAGGTTATGCTTACCGAAGAAGACCTCAGGGATTTTGAGATAGACGCTGACGAGCTTGACTATTCAAACACCGACACGAAAAGAATGTTTTGGGATATACTCAGCCGCGCGAAGCACACGGCGGGCTTTGATACCGACGGTCAAAGGGTGCTGGTACAGCTTTATCCCTCGCGCCACGGCGGCTGCGAAATGTTCGTAACGAAGATAGGAGACCTCTCTCACTCTGACGAGATCTGCTGCAATCAGGAAAGGAGCTCGCCGTTGATATCCGAAAAAATAACTCTTAAAAGTCCTACCAAAAGCATTAAAAAAAGCAAAAAGCATTTTTCAGCCTTTTGCTTTGAGCGCCTTGAGGACGTAATAGCCGTATGCAGACAGCTTTACCGCACAGAATACGGCGACGACTGCTCGGCTTACATAGGCGACAACGGCGCCTACTATCTGATACTGTCGGGCGTAGATACCACGGGCTACACCCCTTTTGATAAATTTTCTTTTATAGGAGAGTTCGGAAGCGTGGAAAATTACGAGGCGATAAGATACTACCTCTGCGAGCACGGAAAAAAGCTCTGCCCGAAGGATACCGTAAAGCTATTATCAAGGTGCTGAGCCTTCGTTCCCGCTCAATCGCGCTTTAGCGCGGAGCGTATATTCACGATACAGCTCTTTGTATAGCGCCTCGGTCTCACGCGTCATTTTTTCGGAATTAAGCTCCTCCGAATACCTCTCGTAAGCCTTATCGGACATATGCTCGTAAAGAGACGGTGAACTTGCGATTCGCCTTATCATATCAGCAAGCTCGGTAAAGTCTCTCTGCGAATATATAAAGCCGTTCTCGCCGTGCCTGACCATATAGGTGTTTCCCCCGTACGAGCTTGCGACCGACGGAAGCCCGATGCTCATTCCCTCGGAAAGCGCGAGAGATGAGGTTTCGGTACCTACCGAACAATTTACGTTAATATCGAAAACGTTGAAATATTCCTCAACGTCGTCTGTAAAACCCGTAAATATTACCTTATCCTCTATTCCGAGAGCCGATGCAAGCGCTTTCATTTCTCCGAGCATACTACCGTCCCCGACGATAACGAATCTGTATTTCTCATCTTCAAGAGACAATATCCTCGCCGCGCGCAAAAAGCTCTCGTGGTCCTTGCACTTCTCTACTCTGGCGCATATGCCGACGACGAATGAATGCTCAAGTCCGAGCCGTCTGCGCGCTTCCCTTCTTTCAGCCTCGCCGTATTTTCTCAACCGATCAACTCCGTTGATTATGACCGTTATTCTGTCGTCCGACATCCCCATATCCAAGAGATTTCTTCTCGCGGCGCAGGCTACCGCTATCGTTCGGTGTGAAAGCGCCGCGTTTAGTCCTCCGATTATCTGTTTTACGGGAAATATCCTCTGCCACAGAGGTACGGGATAGGCGCAGTGTCTCGTGTGTATTCTTACGGGAACACGGCACAAAAAAGCGGCTATCCGAGCGCTCATACACCCGTGTGAATTTACGATATCGGGTTTTTCCTCCTTTATTATCCGAGCGATACCGCCGATAGCCCCGACGTCAAACGAGCGGTCTGAACAGCCCTCAAAGCTGCGCGTCGATACACCAATATCCGAAAATTTGCTTTTAAGCATACTTCCTTTTGGGAGAAGCACTACGGTGTCCGTTCCCTCGGAGCTTGAATTGGCAAGCCTTGTGAGAAGAAGCCTCCCCGCCCCTCCGATATTCATATCGCTGATAGCCTCGATAACCTTCATTTAAGCCCCCTCCTTTATTCTTTACAATATGATTATTGCTCGTATTCGGAGAGTTTATAAATATTATTATAAATATTAAGGGGAGGAACTTTTAAAAACTTTTAAACGGTTTGGACTTAATTTTGAATTTTTGCCTTACTTTCTACGGAGAGCGAAAGAAAAATTTAATGCCATACCCAAACGTTTAAAGTTTTTTGGGTGGGGGTTTGGGGGAGGGACTTTTTGCAAAAAGTCCCTCCCCCATATATATCTAAATATATCTAAATATCACTACCCAAACAAAAAATCCTTACCGTTGCCGATTATAATACCCAAGACCATCAGAGACGCCATACAGAAAAGCAGAAAAGCCGCTGCCGTAACGACCGCGCGTGTGGCCCCCTTGGTTCTGCCGTGCAGTATCAAAAGCCCCGAAGCCGAAAACAAAGTAAGAATCGGAAGGAAGTCAAGCAGATATCTTAAATTCACACCTCCGAGGCAAAAATCAGAAAAAGCCAACAGCACCGATAAAACGATAACCGAAACAAAAGTCAAAAATCTCGCCTTGTCCTCCTTTATACGCGCCGCGAAAGGAGCCAATAGGCTCGCCGCAGGTAAACCGAAGCTAAAGGCTCCGACCGAGGATGCGGTATAAATATACCTTCCCGCCGCGTCGAATTTCAGATAACTGCGTGTAACGAACGGAAAACGCTCCATAATTGACGGAAGCTGTAAAAAATACGCCGTCATCGCCTCTCCGAAAAGTGAAAAGCTTATCTTATTTTCCGAAATATCGCTCACCGTAAGCTGATACGCCGCGCCAAAATCAAGCGGAGATGAAAATCTCACCGCGTTAAAATACATAACAAGCCCCGCCCCTACGGTCAAAACGCCGAGAAATGAAACAGCGGAAGCGAGCGCGGAACGGATATTTTCTTTAAACGCCTTTATAAAAAAATCCAATATGAGAGGCGCGAGCGCAAGACACATAAGCGCCGCGGTAGGTCTCGACCACACCGTAAGCGTAAGACAGACCGCCGATACTGCAAAAAGAACACACCGCTTTGATAAGCTCTCGGTTCTCATTCCTCTCATAGCAAAAAAGATAAACGCCATTGAGTTTTGTATAGCTGACAATACGGCGATATAATAATTATCCGACCAACTGAGTCCTGCGTAAAGCCCTCCGCCGAAAATAACGGCGAAGAGCGCCGCAAGCACCATATACAGCTTTGCGTGCGGACAAAATCTCAATATTACCTCTCTGAAGGCGAGAGCCGTGAATACGACCGAAAATGCGGCAAGAATAAAGCATACCGTAACCGCGCTCGGCAGCGCTCCTGTGAAAACGTAATACGGAAAATACACGGTAAGTATCGGAGCAATACCGAAATAAGAGTAATATTGACCGTTATAATACGCTCTGTCCCATA
Organism: Clostridia bacterium; assembly: GCA_017464565.1. Taxonomy (GTDB): domain Bacteria; phylum Bacillota; class Clostridia; order Oscillospirales; family CAG-272; genus HGM12713. The sequence goes on along the minus strand of JAFTZH010000016.1, from coordinate 13,929 downwards.
AAAACGGTATTTCCTCGCGTTCCTCGGGCGAGTACGGATTTTCAAGCTCCGCGAGACGAGCGTCGGGAGTTACGTCAAGCTCTGCCTGCCCCTTCATAAAGGCGTCGAACTGCTGAACGTAGGGTATGGCGTTTCTTACGCTGTCAAGAGGATATTCGATATTCTCTTCCGCGTTTCGCAGAACGGGAGCGCATAATATAAGGCACAGAACCACGACGAAAAGCAAGGCCAAGTTATGCCAAGCCTTGCTTCCGTCGTATTCGGTATTCAAAATATGTTTCGCTCGCACGGCGCACTCACCCCCGAAGCGTAAATAAAAGTCAATACAACTCGTTTATTACCGACAAAATCTTCTTTTCCGCCTGCTCTATACCGTCAGCTTCAAGCGAACAACCCGCGGCCTTCTTATGACCGCCTCCGCCGAATCTTTGACAAACGGCTGACACGTCAAAATCCCCGTTTGAACGCATAGAAACCCTGAAAAATTTCTTATCCTCGGGCTGTCTAACCGAAATAGCTACCTCCACTCCTTCGAGCGACCTCGGAATATCTATGATAGTTTCAAGATTTTCGTCTGAAAGTCCGAGCGAAAATTTTGACGAGTACGGGAACAGCACCGACGCTATCTTACCGCCGCCATATACCGACAAACGCCTTGCCGCCTCACCCTCGGCAAGTATCTGTTTCTTCGTTTTAGAATCAAAAAGCCTGTGATTTATATCCGCGGTATCCACACCCGCCTCAACGAGCTCAGCTGCGTATCTGTGCGTCTCGGGCGTTACGTTTGAATACTTAAAGCACCCCGTATCAGAGCTTATGGCGGTGTATATACATCCGTAAACTCTGTCGCTTATATACGGTATCTTTTCGTTTGCGACGAGCCATTTAGCGATATCAAAAATTATCTCTGCCGTAGCGGACGCTTCGGGTCTTACGTAATTATCTGCGTATACCGTACCCGAGCCGTGATGGTCTATCATAACGTCTATATCCCTGTGAAGCCTCTCGAACAGCGGTCCGAGCTGCTGAGGGGACGCGGAATCGACGCTTATCACTCTTTCGTGGTCTCCGAGCATATCCATATCGAGAAGCACGCTTCCCTGCACGTCCTCTATCATAAATTCAAGCCTTTTCGGAACCTCGTCTGAGCACGCGCAGATAGCCTGCATACCCATAGCCTCAAGAAGCTCGCGCAAAGCGAACGCCGAGCCTACCGCGTCGGCATCGGGTCTTGAGTGAAAAATTATCAAGGTCTTTTTATTTTGACAAAGCTTCTCGCAAAGCTCCTCGAAGGAAAGCTCCTTAAACTGCATAAACATATTTTTTCTCCTTATTCCTCGCCGTCGGGGGTCCCGTCCTCACCGTCGTCCTCCGATATCTCGATACCCGACAGTATTTTTGAGATGTGCGCTCCGTAAGCTATCGAATTATCCTCGTAAAAAGAAAGCTCGGGCGTCATTCTTAGGTTCATTCTGCGGGCAAGCTGACCTCTGATAAATCCCGCCGAGGATTTAAGCCCCTTCGCTATCTCTTTTTTATCTCCCGTGAGTACCGAATAATAAACCTTCGCAAATTTAAGATCGGGAGCTACGTCGGTACCCGTTACGCTGATAAACGCCGAACTTACCCTCGGGTCCTTTACCTCTCTGAGTATCTGCGCCAGCTCCTTCTGCATTTCATCGTTTATTCTTCCACGTCTGTAATTAGCCATAATATCCTTTCGGCGCCGAAGCGCTGTCTTTCATAATTATTATAATTAGTATATCACATATCCGCGTCAAAATCAATATCTCTTCATCTTTTATCAAGGAAGGCAGATAAGGTTGAGATCCCACGCGGGAATATATCTGTATCTGCGGAGATAAAGCCTGTAATTCGGATTGAGCGTCTTTATCAGCTTCGGCAGGATAAAGACATCCTCACTCCTGTGATAAATCGAGACGAGCAGCTTGGGAGAACACCCGGCAATGACTCCGGCAGAACCGAGCAAAGCCTCCCTCTCCGAGCCTTCAACGTCGTATTTGATATAGTCAACCGAGTCTGTGCCGAGAAGTCGGTCAAGCGTCAATCCTCGTACACTTATCGACTTTCCGTTTCCCGAGACGCTTGAATTTCTGTTTCCTCCCGCATCAAATTCAAGAAGAACGTCCTCGCTCCACGCCGCCGCGTTTACCGCTCTTACCTCAAATCTGCTCTCGCCCTCCGCATACGCCGAAAGCTTTCTGAAATTTCTCGCGTCCGGCTCGACCGCGTAAGCCGCGGAAAGCGACGGAGCGTATTCGGCAAGCTCCCGCACCGTATCTCCGTTATAAGCGCCGAGGTCGGCGCAAATCTTTATATCCTCCGCGCGCAAAATCTCCGAATAAACCTCACGCTTATCACTAACCGCGCCCTCAAGACAGCTTATATTCCCCGTCAGCTTATAGCGTATCACACTCTCAAAAATATCCTTTGATTCCGCGTCGGCAAGCATAGAGTATACCTCGTCAAGCTCGTCCGCGTGCGCGTTATAAAAATCCATATCGAAAAGCGTATCTCCGAACACGGGAACGTCGGGAGCGTACATCTCGCACTCCGAAGCGATACGCAGTATATTATCTATAACGTCGGGCAAAGAGGAGGCAAACGACAGCAGTATTATAATATTATCACAGCCGTATTTTTCCTTGACCTCCGAATAAGACAGCACTCTCTTTCCGTGAAAAGAATGTCCTCTCACGAAACCGTCGCTGGCAAAAAAATCGCAGACCTCTATTCCCTTCCGCCCGCATACGCGGAGTATCTTGTCGGCGCCGTTACCCATTCCGTACATAATTATCTTTTTACCGCTCGACGCGAGATACTGCCACATATCCTTATCAATATTTAAATTCATAGTTCACCTTGACTTTTATTTTTATATATGATAGAATTATTTATATATATTTTATCATAAAAACGAGGAGATTTCAATATGGACTGCATTTTCTGCAAAATAATAAACGGAGATATTCCGTCAAGGAAAGCCTACGAGGACGAAAACTGTTACGCTTTTCACGATATAAATCCGCAATCTCCCGTACATATTCTCGTAATCCCCAAGGAGCATATTGCCTCTGCCGACGGAATATGCGCGGAAAACAGCGCGTGCGTGGCTAAAATATTCGAGGCTATCCCGAAAATAGCCCGCGACGCGGGACTTACGAACGGATACAGAATTATCTCCAACTGCGGAGACGACGCCTGCCAGAGCGTAAAGCATCTTCATTTTCATATAATGGGCGGACGAAAGCTGCCCGAAAATATGGGCTGATATGGGACCCGGATTCGTTGGAGGCCCTCCTCCGCTCGATAAAAAAAATATAGAAAGCAGAGTTGCTCCGCCAAGCTCGCTGTCCGACCTTCCGCGCTTTTTCAAGGAGCTTATCGGCGGCTTCTTCTCACGCCTCTTCTACATATTCAAAATGGTGTGGAAAACGGGCAAGTGGATACTCATATCCCTCGTTATAATCTCCGCTTTTGAAGGAATATTGCCGATAATCGGCTCGCTTCTCTCAAAGGAGATACTCAACGAGCTTCAGAACGTCATATCGGGGCGCGTCGCCTCCGAGGTCAGCGGAGCCGCCTTCACCGCGGTTTTCTGGGGTTCTATGGTTATGTTCCTGCTCGTATTCTATTTTATTTACAGGATAATCAACAATCTCACCTCAAGACTCAATTCGGCGGTAACGAGGATAGCGGGAGAGAAGGTCGTAAGGTACGTAAGAGTTCAGATAATGCAAAAGGCGAAAGAGGTTGATCTCGCCTCATTCGACCTCCCCGAATTTTACGAAAAGCTCGAAAACGCCAATAGAGAGGCGGGTTCAAGACCTATAAACGTGCTCTCCTCCACCTTCTCTACCATAAGCCACGCAATCACCCTTATAAGCTATATCGTTATTCTCGCTACGGCGCCGGGTATGTGGTGGACGGCAATAGTTATGCTTCTCATATCGGTTCCCTCGGCAATAATAAATTTCTCGTACAAGAAAAAGAACTTCAACTATATGAGAAAGCGCTCCAAGGACCGCAGACAGATGAATTACTATTCATCGCTCGTCGTAAACAAGGATATGGTCAAGGAAATTCGTATGTTCGGTCTCTCCGACGAATTCGTAAAAAGATACGACGACGTATTCGCGAAATATTATTCGGGCATACGCCGGCTGATAGTAAGAGAAAACCTATGGCATATAATAACTACGCTTATCTCGTCGGTGATAAACTGCGTATTCTTCGCCGCCATAGCCATAAAGGTGTTCAACGGGGAGATACAGATAGGCGATTATTCGCTCTATACAGGCTCTTTAACCTCGATAGCCTCAACCGTCGCCGCGCTTATAGGCATCTCGGCTACCGTCTACGAGGGTACGCTCTTTATAGATAACCTGATATCCTTTATGGACGAAAAGCCAACCATAGTTCCCTCTGCCGAGCCTCCTCTGCCGGTAAATTACGGAAAGCCGCATACGATAGAGTTCGTCGGCGTTAGCTTCTCGTACCCGGGCTGCAGCGCAAAGGTTCTCGACAACGTAAGCTTTACGATACGCCCTGGGGAGACGCTGGTGCTCGTCGGACTTAACGGAGCGGGAAAAACCACGCTTCTGAAGCTCCTTACCCGTCTTTACGACCCCACCGAGGGATATATTCTGCTTGACGGACACGATCTGCGCGAATATAACGTCGAGGAGCTATATAAAATGTTCGGAATAATATTTCAGGATTTCGGAAAATACGCCGCGTCGGTCTCCGAAAATATTATGTTCGGAGACGTAAACGCTCCCGCGGACGACGAGCATATACGAAGCTCTGCCGAGCAAGCCAACGCAGACGAATATATCTCGAAACTCCCGCACGGATACGATACTCCTCTTATGAAATATTTTGAAGCTGACGGCGTTGAACTGTCTATCGGTCAGTGGCAGAAGCTTTCGATAGCGAGAGCGTTTTACAGCAAGTCCGACGTTCTTATCCTTGACGAGCCTACCGCCTCGCTCGACCCTATGGCAGAGCAGGAGATATTCAATCAGTTTGACCGTCTGCGCCGTGACAAAACCACGATATTCGTATCTCACAGACTCTCAAGCGCCACGGTCGCCTCAAAAATAATCGTCCTCGAATACGGAAAAATACTTGAGGAGGGCGACCATAAGGAGCTTATGGAAAAGAAAGGAAGATACTTCGAACTATTCTCCGCGCAAGCCAAAAGATATATTTCCGACTCCTGACGGTATTCGGCGGAAAAGAAATATGTAAATATTCCTTATAAATCATTTGATAATACGCTAAAATTCGGCGTTTATCACAAATCGTGTCAAAACCGATTGACAATACAAAAAAATATCAATATAATATTGAATGGTGGACTCTACGCTCACCATTCAATATTTTTTTTGGAGTATAATATAAATGGTAAAAGTTGTTAAATTCGGCGGAAGCTCCTTGGCGGACGCGGAGCATTTCAGACAGGTAGCAAGCATAATCAAGGCAGACCCCGCGCGCAAATACGTCGTGCCCTCTGCTCCCGGTAAGCGTTACAAGGACGACGTTAAGGTTACCGATGTGCTTTATAATTGCTATAATATGGTAAAAAATCACGAGGATATAGACGAATATTACAAGCAGATAAGCGCTCGTTACAACGGCATTATAAGCGACCTCGGCTTGAGCTTTGATATCAGCGGTGAGCTGGAATACATAAAGAACGCTCTTCAGCACCGTTCGGGCCGTGATTTCGCGGCAAGCCGCGGAGAATATCTCAACGGTCTTATTCTCGCAAAATATCTCGGTTACGACTTCATCGACGCCGAAAACGTTATCTTCTTCAAGGAGAACGGTTCGTTCGACGAGGAAAAGACAAACGACGTTATGAGTGAGGAGCTTAAAAAGCACGAGCACGCCGTTATCCCCGGCTTTTACGGCGTAATGCCCAACGGAACTATCAAAACCTTCTCGCGCGGCGGCTCGGATATTACGGGTTCAATCGTTGCGAGAGCGGCAGAGGCAGATCTGTACGAGAACTGGACCGACGTTTCGGGCTTCAAAATGGCTGACCCGAGAATAATAGACGACCCTTGTACGATAAACACGATAACCTACCGTGAGCTTCGCGAGCTTTCTTATATGGGCGCTACCGTTCTCCACGAGGAAGCTATCTTCCCCGTAAGATACGCAAATATTCCGATAAACATAAAGAACACAAACGCTCCCGAAGCTGCGGGAACTATGATTGTCGCTTCAAGCTCCGAATACGACGCGGAAAAAATAATCACGGGAGTCGCGGGCAAAAAAGGCTTCTCGGTTATCACCATAGAAAAGGATATGATGAACTCCGAGGTCGGATTTGGAAGAAAGGTTCTTGAAATACTTGAGGACAACGAGATATCCTTCGAGCATCTCCCCTCGGGTATCGACAATATGAGTATCGTTATTTCAAGCGCAAGCCTTGAAGGACGCCGCGAAAAACTCATCAACACGATAACCAGAAACGTCAAGGCCGATTCGGTAACCGTCGAGGACAATCTCGCGCTCATCGCCATAGTCGGACGCGGAATGGTAAAGGCAAAGGGAACCGCCGCAAGAGTTTTTGACGCTATCTCAAACGCGGGAATCAATATCAGAATGATAGACCAAGGTTCAAGCGAGATATCCATAATCGTCGGAATTGAGGAACACGATTTCGAGAAGGCACACAACGCTATTTACCATGAGTTTGTAAAATAACGCACCGTATAGAAAATATTACCCCCGACGAAAACGACCGCTTTCGTCGGGGTTTTATTATCTATTTTTACTTTTTAGCCATTCCATTACGTTGTATAAATCATCACACAGCTTACAGCCGTATTTCTCAAGGATATCGCGCGATTGATGTCCGTTGCAAACGAGAACGCACTCAGCGTCTATTGCCCGCGCCACGTCAAAATCGTGCTCGGTATCACCTATAACGAGAGGTCGTGCTTCGGGATTCTTTCTTCTCCATTCAACCGCAAGCTCTCTTTTGGAATACGCGTGAATATTTCCGAGTCCGAGAACCGTCTCAAAGCAACGCTCTATCCCCAAATATTTTATTTGCCCTTTGAGCATATTAAGCTCGGTTGCCGACAGCAATATCTGCGTAACGCCCTCCCGCTTAAAATATTCGAGCATCTCCGCCGCGCCCTCGTGCAAACGGGAATCAAGGCTATATTTATTATATAGCTCTACCCATATAGGAGCCAGCACCTCGTAAGGCTCTGCGTCAAAATCAAAGCCTATGTCTTTATAATAATCAATTATCGGAAATTTAAAAACGCGTCTGTACGCTTCCTTATCCGAAATAGTTTTAAGTCCCCTGTCCGAAAGCATTTTATTGACCGACAGTATCCCCGCCTCAACGTCGTCGAACAAGGTTCCGTTAAAATCCCATATTATATGCGTATATATCATTTTTTATTTTCCTGCTAAAAAATCGGGCTGTTGATTTCAACAGCCCGATAAAATTTTAATTATGCTTCTTCTACGTAAATACCCATATCGGTAAGCCAAGTCATATAAATATACGCGAATGAAACTCCCTCGCCGAATACTCTGCTCTTCTCACCGTATTCATCGTGATCGGTAGAATACTGCGCGTTACGCATAAGCGAGATGTTGTCGTCTGTCAAGCAAAGCGCTTTAACGCCTACGACAGCGGGTTCCTCCTCAACAGCCTCTTTACCGTTAAGGAATTCTTCAAGCTCTGCCATCGTCGAGCAAGCCATAAGCTTATCGTAAAGGTCAGCGGAAAGCTCTCTTACCTTTGCCATAGAAGTACTGTTGATTACGTTATCGTCATAGTTTACAGCAAATCCCATATCAAGCATTACAGTCATATCTCTGTTCTGCTTCATCTGATAATCACGGATATTGGGAAGCTCACCCTCCATAGGATAGGTAATAAGCGTGTTACCCGTCTTTTCTGCGTTCATAAGGTACGTATTGCCTTCAAGCATTCTCACTGCCTTGTAGGTCTCGCCCTTAGCGTTTTCAACCTTGGTATCAACAAGCTCGTAGTTTTCACCCTCGATACCGTAAAGTATGAGGTTGCGGAAATCAACGTTGGTGTTGAGGTAGGTGATTATTTTCATACTTCTGGAAACGCTGCTCGTATAAGAACCAACGGCGAACATATTGGCGAAAATGTCTTCGGTAGATATCTTGGGAGATTCTACTACGACCATTTCATAATCCTCTCCGTACTGTTCAGCAAGCTGTGCACCGCCCTTAACGTATCCTACCGCGAAAGGAAGATTTGCGTTGGTTTCGTCTCCGTAATATCCGTTTTCCTTATACTGAACGAGCGTCTGTATCTGCTTCTGGAATCCCGAATCGGAGAAAACGCTGTTAAAGGAATAGAACTGATTCTTTCCCTTATAGCTGTAAGAGGTATCATATGTTCCGCCTATAACGGAAAATTCTCTCGAAAGCTTACCGTTCTCGTCAAGTCCGTAATAGTTTACGTTTGAAACGTCAAGCTCGCCCGTAGCTGAATACAGGGGGAGATATTCGTTCTTATTATACTTGGCAACGTTTGCGAGAAGGTCTTTAACGTCGTCGCAGGTAAGCGACGTAAACGATTTCGTATTGCTGTAATCGTATTTTGCCAGAACTTCCTTATTGAGAAGGAGATATGTATATTCTCCAACCACGGTATTGTTGGGGATAGCGTAAGTGCCTCCGCCTATCTGCTTCATATACGTAAGATATTCGGGCGCCACGTAATCGTTGAGAAGTTTTGACGAGCTGGTAAGCTCTTCGTCAAGTCTCGAGAGCCACTCGTTGCCGAGATACTCCATAAATTTATCGTATCCGCCGAGATAGAAGATATCTACCTGATAATCCTCTACCGAAGGATATTTAAGCTCGGTAACACCGTACTCGTTAACGATGGTCTCTTCCTCGGTCTCTCCCGCTGTAGTGGTAGCGGCAGCCGTTGCCTCGCCTCTCTTAATAGCGTCCTTCAAAGCCTGCTCTGCGGCTTTCTTTGCCGCTTTGGCGTCCTCGGTAGCCTTAAACGCGTTCTCAAGAGCCGTATTGTACTCTGCCTCGGTGAAATAATGCAAAACGAGCTTGGTCTTAAACTTTGATTTTGTTATCTTATTTACCGCGTCTTCTATTTTTGACGCCTGCTCGTCGCTGATCTCGCCTTCGGACATCAAATACATAGTCAAAGTCATAGTGCTTTCGGATGCGGTATCTGTAACGTCTTCCACTGCTTCATCATCGGTCTTGCTCGAACAACCCGTAAAAGCAACGGACAGCAACATTATTAAACTCAAAAGAAGGCATATGAGTCTCTTGTTCATTTCTTTCCTCCCTAAACCCGTTCGGCGGACATAGTTATGCCGAATCGTAAATACTGTATTATTTTACACTATTTTTTCAAAATTGTCAAGTGATTTTTTTGTGAATAAAGCGTTCCGAAGCCTTGCGGCGATTGGATTTTGCCGTTTAATCGTCAAGTTAGACAAAGCTCCGCGTCAGCTTTTTAGCCAAATGCTGTTTTTTTCGGCTTTCGCCACAAAGAGAACAATGCATTTTTATGAAAAATTCACATACTCTTAATCAAGGAATCCGCGAAGATGTCTCGCGCGGCTGGGATGTCTCAGCTTTCTGAGTGCCTTTGCCTCTATCTGTCTTATACGCTCTCTGGTAATATCGAATTCTTTCCCAACCTCTTCAAGCGTACGAGTTCTTCCGTCGTAAAGTCCGAAGCGGAGCTTTATAACGTGCTCCTCTCTGGGCGTGAGCGTATGAAGCTCTCTTTCGATTACCTCTCGGAGAATGGTAGCCGACGCCGCGTCTGCGGGAGCCGGCGTATCGTCGTCGGGTATAAAATCTCCGAGATGGCTGTCCTCCTCCTCGCCGATAGGAGTTTCAAGAGAGACGGGATCCTGCGCTATCTTCATTATCTCGCGTACCTTTTCGGGGCTCATTCCCATCTTTTCTCCAAGCTCGTCCGCGGTAGCTTCTCTTCCAAGCTCCTGGAGCATCTGACGGGTATATCTCGACACCTTGTGTATGGTCTCTACCATATGGACGGGTATTCTTATCGTCCTCGCCTGATCCGCTATCGCTCTCGTTATCGCCTGTCTTATCCACCACGTAGCGTAGGTTGAAAATTTATATCCCTTGCTGTAGTCGAATTTATCCACAGCCTTCATAAGTCCGAGATTTCCCTCTTGAATAAGGTCGAGGAAGAACATTCCCTTGCCTACGTAACGCTTCGCGATACTTACGACGAGACGGAGGTTTGCCTCCACGAGCTCGTTTTTAGCCTTTTCTCTCTCCTCGTCGTCGGTGCTGTTCGTCATTATCTCGGCAAGCTCGCGCTCTCTTTCCGCCGTAAGGAGCGGAACCCTTCCTATCTCCTTAAGATACATACGAACGGGGTCGTCGATAGCAAGCCCCTCTTGTTCAAGGAAGCGCTCCATATTCTCTCCCGTACCGAACGCCTCTACCTCGCTCTCTATCTCGTTTATCTCGGTATTCGAAATATCTCCGGGAAGCGGTATACCGTTATCCTCAAGGGTTTCGTAGAGCTTGTCAAGCCTATCCATATCGTAGTCAAGCTCTTCTATCATTTCGTCGAGATCGCTCGTAGATAAAGCACCCTTCTTACCCTTTTCGATAAGCTCGTTGACGTCTATCTTCTTTTCTTCCTTGCCTTCTTCTCTGATTTCTTCTTTGATTTCGTTTTCCACCATAATTTATCAATCCTTTTTATATGTATTACGGATCAACCGTTTTTATTCTTAAGCTCGCGCGCTCTGCTCCGCTTGCTGTTAAGTATATAGCTTATATCGTCCTTATTTTCGTACATAGCCTTTTCTTCCTTGAGGTTTTTTATATATTCGAGCAGCACCGTTCTGTCGTTTCTCGTATACTGCCGTCTGCTCTGCTCTATCTGCTCAAGCTTTCCTACCTCGTCGGGAGTAAAACGCTGTCCGAGCATTGCCTTGGAAAAGCCGTACTCGTCCCTCTCAAGCGAGCATATCACCTCAAACGCACGCTTTCCGAACTCGGTGATAAAATCGTCCGCCGAAAGCTCGGTTTTACCGAGCGCGACCTCGCTGCGCAGGTCGTCGTATATCAGCATTATTCCTATCAGCGCTTCCTCCGCCGCGTTGGCTCTTATATGCTTTGCCGCATCTCTGTTTATGCGGTCGTCAAGATTTTTGGCAGTCATCAGCGCATCGCGGCTCTGCTTCGCGCCGGCTTCCCTTTTCATTTTTCTGCGTATTCTCTCAACGTCGGCAAGCAAAACGTCGTGCGTAAGTCCAAGCGCCTTCGAGGCAGACAGAATATATATTTCCCGCTCTACGCCCGAATAATACCCGGCGATTATCGCGCATATCTCGGACGACGCCTTTATCTTCTCGTCGGCAATAGAAATATCTCTTGCCGAGAGCACCTTGTCCATCTTGAACTGAAATCCGCTCTTGCTTTCGCTTATCACCTTTTCAAAAGCGGGCTTGCCGTACTTTTTGATATACTCGTCGGGGTCTTTCGCCCCGCCAAGCTTCAGCACCCTGACGTCAACTCCCGCCTCAAGCAGAAGCCTCATCGCCTTATCCGCCGCGGTCTGCCCCGCGTTGTCCGAGTCGTAGGTGATAACCACCTTTTTGGTATATTTGGCGAATATTCTCGCTTGGTCGGGCGTTATAGCCGTTCCGAGCGTCGCCACGGCGTTTTCAAAACCAGCCGCGTGAAGTGCGATAACGTCCATATATCCCTCACAGAGTATCATCTGCTCGGAAGCGTGATTTTTTGCAAAATTAAGCGCAAACAGATGTCTGCTCTTTTTGAACGCGGGAGTGTCCGAGGTATTGAGATATTTGGGCTTTGAATCGTCCATAACCCGTCCTCCGAACGCCACGACGTTCCCCGCGGTATCTATTATCGGAAATATTACTCTGTTTCTGAAATAATCGTAGGTCTTGCCGCTCTTTTGGCTTTTTCCGCACAAAAATCCAACCGTCAGCTCCTCGTCGGTATATCCGAGTAAGTGCATATGGTTTGTGAGCAGCCACGCGTTGTTCGGAGAAAATCCTATACCGAAGCGCTTGATGGTAGTCATACTCAAGCCTCTCTCCTCGGTGAGATAACGCATAGCGTCCCTTCCGTATTTCTCGTCAAAAAGCGCCTCTCTGAAAAATCTCGCCGCGGCAAGATTCATCTCATGCATACGTTTTCTCGGAACGGTACGGGGAGAGGTATCGTTCTCGTCCTCGGGAATAGTAATACCCGCCCGCTGCGCCAAAAACTCAAGTGCGTCCTTGTATTCGAGATTTTCGGAGCGCATAATGAAGGTTATAACGTCCCCTCCCGCTCCGCAGCCGAAGCAGTAAAAGCTCTTCGTAGCCGGAAACACGGTAAAAGAGGGCGTTTTTTCGCTGTGGAACGGACACAGACCGTTAAAATTCGAGCCTGCCCGCTTCAGCGTAACGTAAGAGCCAATAACCTGCTCTATATCGCTTCTGTAAACTATCTCGTCTATTATCTCTCTCGGAATCATCAATGAACACCCCGCCATACCTTCGGAACGTAAAGCTCGGAATAAAGGTCTATCGCGTATCTGTCGGTCATTCCCGCAACGAAATCGCAGGCACAACGCTCAACTCCCTCCGACTCGCAGTTCTTCTGATAAAGAAAGGGCATCCGCTCGCTGTGCTTTATAAAATAATCGTAAAGCCTTATGAGCATTTCCTCGGCTTTGCCCTCCTCCGATTTGGCGACGGGATTTCTGTAAACGCGCTCAAAGAGAAAATCTCTGAGCGAATTCATCGCCTTTTGAACCTCGTCCTCAGCCGAAATAATATTCTTATCGGAGCTTGCCCTAATGATAGAAGTAACGAGCGTATTTATTCTTTCGGAATGTCCGTTGCCGAGAACGTCCCTTATCCAGCTTGGAATATCCTCGACCGAAAGAATTCCCGCTCTGCAAGCGTCGTCGATATCGTGATTTATGTATGCTATCCTGTCGGCGTATTTGACTATAACGCCCTCAAGGGTAGACGCCATACTGTCGCCCGTGTGATTTACTATGCCGTCCCGCACCTCCCAAGTGAGATTCAACCCTTCGCCGTTGTTTTCAAGCTTCTCAACAACGCGCAGGCTCTGACGGTAGTGGGTAAAGTTCGGGTCGTAGCACTGCTGCATAGCGTACTCTCCCGCGTGCCCGAACGGAGTGTGTCCGATATCGTGTCCCATAGCTACCGCTTCGGTGAGATCCTCGTTGAGACGGAGAGCGCGGGCGATAATCCTCGCTATCTGCGTAACCTCAAGCGTGTGCGTCATTCTCGTGCGGTAGTGGTCTCCGACGGGAGCGAGGAACACCTGAGTTTTATTCATAAGTCTGCGGAAAGATTGCGAGTGGAGTATTTTATCCCTGTCGCGCTGAAATTCCGTTCTGTTTTCGCAGGGAACGTACGGAAAATCTCTGCCGCGCGTATTGCACGTCAGAAAGGCGTATGGGGAGAGAGTTTCCTTTTCTCTTTCGAGAAAAACGTCTCTTATACAGTTACTCATTTTATTCCCCCCCTTTTTCTTCAGATTAATCAAATTTATCTAAATAATATCATAATATAATGTACTCCAAAAATTTTTTATATACTTTTTTTTGACACGTTTTTTATTTTTTTGGAGATTTGAACAAAAACCACTCGCTTGGTATATTCTTTTATAGTTAGTTTGTGTATGGATTTTATAGGGGGAGGGACTTGTTTGCGGGAGATAAAGACCATTCGTGTTCTTCATCTACCACTAACAAGCCCATTCCATACCGAGTATGGTGGAACCCGAAATAAGCTCTCCGTAGAAAGCAAGACAAAAATCCCAACCATACCAAACGTTTAAAGATTTTTTAAGAGGGGGGGTTATGGGGGGAGT
>JAFTZH010000015.1 GCA_017464565.1 Clostridia bacterium | reverse complement strand
CTTCATTACCGTGCAGTAAGAAGTGAACATAATTCCCCAAAAACAAACTAACCTTAAATACTTTAACGAAAATCAAAGCAGATTCCGACGGCGATGCCGTCGCCCTGCGGGTTCGACTACGCTTCGCTTGCGCTCCGCTTCGCTCAGAATGACACTCTACGGAGCGAAGAACACGATTGGTCTTTAGCTCCCACGAACAAGCTCCTACCAAGTATAATAAAAATCTAAATTAAGATCTCCGCAGAAAGCAAGACAAAATATCAAAACCATACCCAACGTTTAAAGTTTTTTGAAGAGGGGGTTTGGGGGAGGGACTTTTTGCAAAAAGTCTCTCCCCCAATAAAACAAACACAAAAATTTCAAGGGGGAGAAACTTTTGCAAAAGTTTCTCCCCTTAAAAAATCCATACTCAAACTAACTTTTGGGGAGGAGCTTTTTGCAAAAAGCTCCTCCCCACTATAAAACACATCTATTTTATTACTTTATCTGCGTTCCCTCGGGAATCATATCGTCCACGAAAATAACTTTACAGCCGCAGGCGTTATTGGTACCCGCGAGCAGCATACCGTTGCTCGTAACACCGGCAAAGCGAGCAGGCTTGAGATTTGCCACGACGATAATCTTCTTTCCGACGAGCTCTTCGGGCTTGTACTCGCTCTTTATGCTCGAAACGATAACTCTCTGACCGATACCGTCGTTAAGCGTCAGCTTCAGACAGCTATGCGACTTTCTTATCTCCGCCGCCTTCTCTATCTTGCAAACTCTCAAATCAAGCTTTGAGAAGAAATCAATATCTATCTCCTCTTTTATCGGCTCAACGGGATCAGGGTCTCCGTAGACCTTCTCCTCGGCTGCGGTCTCCTCAGCCGCCTCTTCACAGACGGGATTCAGCTCCTCCTCGGTAGCGGGATACGAAAAATCAAGCAGACCGAGATAATCCTCTTTGTTTATAGCGAAAAGGAAAAGGTAAAGCCTCGGTCCCTTCTCTCTGTCTATAAGCAGCTTGTAAACGTTTTTGAAGAAAGCTCCCTGAATCGCCTTAAGCTCCTTGTCCGAAAAATTCTCTCCGAATATCCTTTTAGGTATCGCGTAAAGCTCGGCGTTAAGCTCGTCAAGCGTATATCCGTCGGTCGAAAGGAAAGCGTGAAGCAATTCTATCTCCTTCTTCTCGTCGTCGCTCATTTCCGAATATACGTCCCAATTGCGGTACTTGCGAAGCTTGTTCATACTCTCGGGCGAACACTGCTCAAGCCAGAACTTGGCGCGCTCGAGTCTGTCTCCGAACTGCTCGTACTTGTAAGGCGTTCCTATCTTCTCAAACACCGTTTCAAGCATAGGAACGTTGAAGTTTACGACGGAACCGAGCTGAACGAGAAGCGACATAGGTACCGTCTCCACCTCGTGTCCCTCAACCGTCGTGTTATACATAATAGCCTCGGTAAATTCGTTAGCCGTTCCGTTCTTTACCTCGGTAAGCATCTTATCAAACTCGAAATACTGCCTGAGTATTCCGTCATCAAAGCAAAAGTCGAACGCCTTGGTGGGATCGGTCTTTGAATAAAGCCAAAGAATGACCTCGGGCTGATATATTCTAAGAAGCGTATCGGGAGTGAGGTTAAGACCCGACGAGCCGGACATTTTGCCCGTACTTCCCTTGATACCTATAAACTCGTAGCCCTGGAACAGAGGAGGCTCGTACCCAAATATCTTCTTTGATATAACCTTGCTCGTCTGATAGCTTCCCGTGGGACTCGCGTGGTCCTTTCCGCCCGGCTCGAAGTCAACGCCCTCGTAAAGCCAGCGCATAGGCCAGTCTATTTTCCAAGCGAGCTTGCAGTCGTGATTCTCAAGGAAATTGAAGCTTCCCTTGTGTCCGCAGGCGCACTCGTACTCGGCGGTTACGCAGTCGTCGGTAAGAGAAAGAATCTTGGTCGTGTCTCTGCGGCACTTCGGACAGTATATGCTGACGGGATAGTACGCCTCTCTCTCTCCCTCTGCCGCGTCCTGCGTGCGGAAGGAATCGAGAATATCGAATATCTCCCCTCTCTTTTTAAGCGCGAGCATAACGTACTCGGTATATTTTCCCGAGCGGTTCATATCGGCTTGATAACGAAAATCCATATCTATGCCGAATCTCTTTATAGAGCTTTCAAACTCCGCCTCAAAATGCTTTGCGTAGTTCGCGTATCCGTCGTCATAAGGATTTTTTACGTCAACGTAAGGACAGCCTATATATTTCTCCATATCCGAGTCTATCTTCGCAACGTTCACTGGAACCTTGCGGAAACGGTCGTACTCGTCCCAAGAGAAAAGAAGCTTTGCCTTCTTACCCATTTTTCTGAGCGCCCTTACTACGAAATAACTCGTAGCCACGTCTCTGAAATTTCCTATATGGATAGAACCCGAGGGACTTATTCCCGCGGCGCATACGTACTCTTCCTTATTTGGATTCCTTTCGATTATCTTAAGCGCGATCTCTTCCGACCAATGCATTTTTATTACTCCTTTGATTTCAATAAAATCTATATCTTATATATTTTAGCACAGTTTTCCTTACTTGTCAATCATAAAAACAATTCAAGCACGAATACCGCTACCGAGCTGAGCACCGCGACGGGAAACAGCCCCATTCCGAACCACGCCATAACTACGGCTAAAGCGAGCGCGGCGACGGCTGATATCGGAGACTGCGTGGCATCGAGTATCGCGGGAAAGGTCATAACCGCGAGAGTAACGTAAGGAACGTAATACAGAAAAGAGCGTATCGTCCTGTTCTTTATCTCTTTTCTGATAAGCGTGAGCGGCAGGACTCTTATAAGATAGGTTACGAGCGCCATACCGAAAATGTATATATATACGTTATGCATCCTTCTTATCCTCCTTTACGGGAAAGATAAGAGCCGCCGCGAGAGAGATAACCACCGTCAGCACGATTATTTTCACTCCCTGTGAGATACCGTCGAATATCGGAACGCGCGAAAAAATATAGCTCAAAACGAAGCTCACGACGACAAGCCCCGCCACTATTTTGTTCTTTTTCGATTCGGGTACGAAGACCGAGATAAACATTCCGTAAAGGCTGACTCCGAGCGCGCTGAGAAGGCTTGTCGGAAGAACGCTTCCGAGTATCGCTCCGCAAAGCGTTCCGAGCGACCATCCGGGTATCGCCACAGTGGCGACGCCGTATGTATAAAAAGGGTCAAGCCTCTCGTCAAGTGCTATCGACACTCCGAAATTCTCGTCGGTTATACAGTAGCCGAGCAGCATTCGCTGTATGGTATTCGTCCCCGGTTTCAGCTTTTGGCTGAGTGCCGCCGACATAAGCATATATCTGGCGTTAGCTATTGCCTCCATCAAAAAAACCTCGAAGTAGCTCGCTCCCGCCGCTATAAGCGTAAAGCCTATATATTCTCCCGCCGACGCGTTTATGAGAAAGCTCGTAAGCGTTGCCTGAAACGCCGTAAGCCCCGCGTCCTTCGCGGCGATACCGAGAGTTATCGCCACCGCGAAATATCCGAGAGATATAGGTATTCCCGCCTTCATCCCTCTCAAATAATTTCTTTTTCTGCTCATCCAATCCACTTCCAATACACTCAAAATAAGCAAATATCTGCGGGGAAGCCCATATGGGAGTCCCCGCAGAATCTATAACGATATTATCTGCAAATCTCGCAAGCCATTTCGTACAAGGACTCTATCTCCTTGCGTCTCTTGTCACATATAGCTTCCATTTCTTTGATTTCAGCCTCGCTGAATTTATCGAGATCGCCGTCCTTCAGCTTGCCCTTATACATACGATCGGCAGTCAGCGCGAACAGAATATCCATACTCGTTATTCGTCCGTCCTCCTCGACGACGACCATATTGCTCTTTCCATCAAGCAAAAGCTCAACCGCTCTGACACCCATTCTCGTTGCGGTAAGTCTGTCTCTGAGAGTAGGCGAGCCGCCTCTTACGACGTGTGCGAGACGGGCGAACTTGGTTTCGATACCCGTTTTTTCCTGTATTTTGTTCTTAAGAACCTCTCCGTAACGAACGTCGTTGCCGTTTTCATCCTTTACGAAAACGCCCTCGCTTATAACGATTATCATACCTCGCTTACCGTACGCTCTTGCCTTGATAAGCTCGTCGATAGCCTTGTCCTCGTCAAATGGTATCTCGGGAATACATACCGCGACAGCTCCCGACGCAATTCCCGTCATAAGAGCGAGCTGACCGCAGTCTCTTCCCATAACCTCGACTATATTACAGCGCGCGTGGGACTCGCAGGTATCGCGGAGTCTGTCCACGGTTTCGATAATAGTGTTCATCGCGGTGTCAAAGCCAACCGTGTAATCGGTAGCCGTTATATCGTTGTCGATAGTTCCCGTAACTCCTATCGCGGGAATACCGCGGAGGGTAAGGTCGGTCGCTCCTCTGAAGGTTCCGTCTCCGCCTATCGCCACGATAGCGTCTATATCGTATTTTTTGCAGGTAGCTATCGCCTTCTGCATTCCTTCCTCCGTCTTGAATTCGGGACAGCGGTTGGAATAAAGCATAGTTCCGCCGTGCGTAATTATGTTGGATACCGCTCCCGAGCTGAGGGGTATAAGATTTTCGTTGATAAGTCCGCTGTATCCTCCGATGATACCCATAACCTCAACGCCCTCGTCGATAGCCTTTCTCGTAATAGCTCTTATCGCGGCGTTCATACCGGGCGCATCTCCGCCCGACGTAAGAACTCCTATTCTTTTGAATTTGCTCATTCTGCCACATCCTTGCCTGTTTCTATATAATTTGGTTATTTTTTTAACACAAAAACAATTTCAACAAAAATTATAATATATTTTTATTCAAAAATCAATACTTTTTTGAATAAATATTCTTCAAAAAACGCTCATTTTTTTCAAAATCACGTCCTATTTTTCAATATCATATCCAAAGCGTTGCTAGAAGATACCGTTCTTATATATTCACGGCTTCTCATAGGTGAGAGAGACAGCGCCCTTACCCGCTCGCCCGCGCTTGTGCTTATCCCCACGAACACCGTACCTACCGGCTTGTCGGGAGTTCCGCCCGAGGGACCCGCGATACCCGTTATGGATACTCCGATATCGCTCGACAGCGCCTCCCTGACTCCTCTTGCCATTTCGGCTGCGGTCTTCTCGGATACCGCGCCGAAGCGTTCAAGCGTATCAGAAGAAACTCCTATCAGCTTCATCTTCGCCTCGTTAGCGTAGGTTACGCACCCGCCGAGAAATACGTCCGAGCTGCCCGACACGTCGGTTATCCTCTTTGCCGTAAGCCCCCCCGTGCAGGATTCGGCGCAGGCAAGCGTAAGCTTATTTTTACGAAGGAACTCTACCACCGCGCGCTCAAGGCTATCTATATCTATCCCGTAGATATATTTCCCTACTTCGCTCTCCAAAATGCGCGATATCGTATTATCGCAAATATCAAGCGCCTCTTTTTCGCTTTTTGCCGACGCGGTTACGCGCAGTCTTACCTCTCCCTGCTGACAGTATGGTGCCACGGTGGGATTCGTTGAATTTTTCATTATATCGCTTATCGCGCTCTCAACGGCGGATTCTCCCATACCGAAAATATGGACGTTGCGGCTGACTATGACTCCGTCGCAGCGCGCGGCAAGATACGGAAGTACCTTTTCCTTAAATATCGGGACTATCTCCGAGGGAGGTCCGGGGAGCATTACGACGGTCTTTGAATCGTTCTCTCCTCCGCAGAGCGCGAGCGCGGGAGCCGTTCCGTAATCGTTGTCGAATATCACCGCGCCCTCGGGCATTACCGCCTGCTTTCTGTTGTTCTCGGTCATTACCCTTCCCGTTTTTTTGAAATATTCCTCTATTCTTCCGAGCGAACGCTCGTCAAGCTTCATTTCTCTTCCGAAATACTCCGCGACGGTCTCCTTGGTAAGATCGTCGTAGGTTGGTCCGAGTCCTCCGCTCGTGATAACCATATCCGCCCCCTCAAGAGCCGAACTCAGCGCAGTCTTGAGCCTTTCGGTATTATCTCCCACGACCGTGTGGCGATAAACGCATATTCCGAGCTTGGCAAGCTCCTGAGACAAAAACGCCGCGTTGGTATTCACTATATCTCCGAGAAGCAGTTCGGTTCCTACGCACAATATTTCCGCGCTTTTTATATTTCCGCTCATATTTTTCCTCACAAAATCAAATTCCGCGAAGGCGGTTAAATTTCAGGCGCTGCTTTCGGCAGCGCCCGATTGGTATTATCTTATCACTTATCTTCTTTCTTTATGCAAACGTCAAGCTGATTGAACGGAACTACTATTCCCGCCTTCTCAAACGCCTCGTTGCACTCCTCGAAAAGATCTGACCTGAGCGCTCCGTAATCCGACGCTTTACACCATACCCTGACAGAGAATTCAAGCGCGGAATCCTGCATATTCGTAATTCTGACGAAGGGCGCGGGATCGTCCAGTGCCTTATCGTTAGCCTCTATAACTCCGAGAATAGTCCTCTTGACAAGCTCTACGTCAGAGTCGTAAGCCACGCCGAAAGCAACGTCAACTCTGCGGGTATCCTTGCGGGAGTAATTGACGATAGTAGAGTCGGTCATCGTCTTGTTCGGAATAGACACCACGAGGTTGTCTCCCGTACAGAGAACGGTATAGAATATACCCACCTCGGATACGCTTCCCATCTCTCCGCCTATCTTAACGAAATCCCCAACTCCTATCGGCTTGAATATGAGAAGCATAATTCCGCCCATAAAATTGGAGAACGAGCCTTGAACGGCAAGAGCTATCGCGGCACCTGCCGACGCGAACACGGTAACTACCGATGCCATCGGTATTCCCATAATAGCAACTATAGTTATTACGAGCACCGCGTACAAAACTATCTTGATAAAGCTGTTAGCAAATCTTCTTACCGTCTCGTCCATATGCTTGTGCTTTGCTCCGTTCGGGAAACGCTTAAGTATAAATTTTATTATAAAGCGTCCGACGAAAAAGACGATAGCGGAAATGACGAGCTTCCAGAAAATATCTATACAACCCGCTACGAATGAATTAAAAATATCGCTGAAATTCATATTTTATCACCTCTGTTATACGACTTTATACGGCAGCGACCGTACCTTTCGATTATATCACAATATTTTTTGCGTGTCTATAAAAATATCAATATTTATTGATTTATTTACAAATTGAATGTATAATATACGGTAAAATAAGCATAAACAGGAAAAGGATATATACGATGAGCAAATGCAATCTTTGCCCGAGGAGCTGCGGCGCGGAAAGGAATAACGAAAAGACGGGATTTTGCGGAACAGGAGACAGGATATTGGTCTCCCGCGTATCTCTGCACGCCTTTGAGGAGCCCTCGATAAGCGGTAAGCGCGGCTCGGGAACGATATTTTTTCTCGGCTGTAATCTTCGCTGCGTTTTCTGTCAGAACAAGGGTATAAGCCGAGGAGAAGGCGCCGGACGCGAGATAAGCGCGGAGGAGCTTGCGAAAATAATGCTCGCGCTTGAGCACGGCGGCGCTCACAACGTAAATCTCGTAACGCCGACTCATTTTACCGAGCAAATAGCCGAAGCGCTTGAGCTTGCCCGCCCGAAGCTTCATATCCCGATAATATGGAATTCCTCCGCTTACGAGAGCGCGGAGACGCTAAAAAAGCTTGAAGGACTCGTAGACGTGTATCTGCCCGATTTCAAATACGCCTCCGCCGAGCTTGCCGAGAAATATTCGTCGGCTCCCGACTATCCCGCGGCAGCCGCCGACGCGCTCCTTGAAATGTTCCGTCAGACAGGTGAGATAAAAGAGGACGGCGGCGGAATGATAACAAAAGGCGTTATCGTCCGCCACCTCGTACTGCCGAGCCATAGAAAAGACAGCATCGCGGTACTCGAAAAGCTGTCCGCGATTCTGCCCGTCGACAAAATAAAATTAAGTCTTATGAGCCAATACACTCCCGACTTCGCGCTCGATTGCCCCTTCCGCGAGCTTCACCGAAGACTTACCACCTTTGAATACGAGTCTGTCCTGCGGAGAGCGGAAGATCTCGGCTTTGACGGGTATTTTCAGAGGCTTTCCTCGTCAGATACGGCTTACACCCCCGATTTTGACGACGCGGGACTTCTCGGCACTTATATTTCGGAATAACCGCGCGAATCAAAGCAGAGCTTACTGATTACAATACCGCTCGTAATAAAAAAGATACTGCTGCGCGATACCCGCGTAGCTTCCGAGAAGCTCCGGAGAGAACTCCTCTCCGCCGTCCGAAAAATATTTCGCGATAACCTTCTTTATCCATACGTCAACGGGAAAGGCGTCGTACCTCGCGAATCCGAACAGCAAGGCACAGCTTGCCACCTTCGGACCTACTCCCTTTATCTCGCAAAGACGCCTGACACACTCCGAGGTATCGTCCGAGGAGCGAAGATACTCGTAATCTATCTTGCCGTCAGCCGCTTTTTTCGCCGCGTCGTATATGTATTTCGCGCGGAAACCGGTCTTAAGCGCAAACAGACCGTCAGCGCCCTCTCTGACGAGAGCCTCGGGAGCGGGAAAAGAATAAAGCTCGGTCAGAGGAGATACCTTGTGAAGCATTTCTTCGGGAACCGATACGATCTCTCCGCATTTTTTCGACATAGCCTCTATTATCTTTTTTATTCTCGGTATATTGTTGTTCTGCGAGACTATAAACGAGCATATCGCCTCCCACGGCTCCTGACGCAGTATCCTTATTCCCTCCCCGACCCTTATCGCTCTTTCGAGAGCGGGGTTTTCGGAGCGCGAGGCGATATCGGCGGATATCGCGCCGTAATCCTCGTCAAGCGCGAGATAGCTTTTCCATATATTTTCAAAATCCTCGGCGTCGGTATTGTATAAATATATCTCGTCCCCGTCCTGACCAACCGATATAAAGCGTCCATAGGCGACTCCCGAAAACTCGACCTCATGAGGCGTATCGGGAACGGGATTGAATCTGAAGCATTGTCCGCAGTCGAATATCTTTCCTACGTCAAAATTTTTTATCCCCTTCAGCGTAACGCACGGGTAATTATTTTTCCTTTCTTCGACAACCGTCATTTCGATTTCTCCTTTCGAGCTTGTCCAAAGTGATAGAAAACTATTGAAAAAAACGCGAACATATGTTATGATATAATATACAAAATATTTTATTTCGCGTTTATCTTAAAAATATTATATACCGTCAAAGACTTTTTTGCAAGAGTTTTTGCAGGGAGGACGAATTTGGAGCAGATATATACCATTCCCGTAAACGAGGCCTTCGAGGCGTCGAGAGACGACGCTTCCTGCGGCTGTCCGCTTTGCGCGCTGTATAACAAGCTTGAAAACAACGAGCTTGAAACCATTCTCGGAGCTTCTATGATGGAGCCCGATATAAGAATAAAGACCAACAAAGAGGGCTTTTGCAGAACTCACTACGATATGATGTTCGTCAGAAAGAACCGTCTCGGAATGGCGCTCACGCTTGAGAGCCACCTGGACGAGCTGCTGTCCGACCTCAAGGGCGGAGGTATTCTTAATCCCTCCAAGCCTCAGAAAAGAATATCGGAGCTTGAGGGAAGCTGTTACGTCTGCAAAAGGATAGAGTTCAATTTCAGACATATGGCGGACACGGTGGTATATCTCTGGGACAAGGACGAGGAGTTCGCGAAAAAGCTGAAGGCACAGCCCTATTTCTGCCTCCCCCATTACAGACTTCTTCTCGAGTTTGCCGACGGCAGACTGCAAAAGAAAAAAGCCGCGCTCTTCGCCAAAGACTGCGCGGAGGTGGTAAACAAATATCTTGAGGAGCTTAAGGGCGACGTAAGCTGGTTCTGCAAAAAATTCGATTACAGATACGGCGACGAGCCTTGGTACAATTCACGGGACGCGGTCGAACGCTCGATAAAATTTCTCCGTTCGGACATCCACCTGCCCGAGCCCCCGAAAAATCAGAAGAACTGACGCCGCGCGGACGGCATCGCTCTTGAAAGGCAGTTACTTGAAATGATAGACCTTTTGGAACTTCAAAAATATTTTATACTCACTCATCTCAAAGAAGGCGACGTAGCGGTTGATTTTACTATGGGAAACGGACACGATACCGAATTTCTCTCTCGCACCGTCGGAGAGTTCGGACACGTCTTTGCCTTTGACGTTCAGGAGCAGGCGCTCGCCTCCACCTCCGACCGTCTCGCTAAATCGGATTGCCCCGACAACTGCACGCTCATTCTCGATTCGCACCACAACGTAAAGAAGTACGTAGACGTTCCGATAAAAGCGGGAATGTTCAATCTCGGATATCTCCCCGGAAGCGACAAAAAGATAACGACTATGCGCTCTACCACCCTTCCCGCCATAGAGGCGGCGATATCGCTTATGGCGCCCGACGCGGTAATACTTATCGCGGTCTACCCCGGTCACGCCGAGGGCGAGGAGGAGGGCAAGCTCATATGCGATTATCTCTCAAAGCTCTCAAGACACAAGATATGCGCCACCCGAGTAAATATACTCAACTCCCCGACCTCCCCGTTTTTTATCGTAGTAGAAAACAAAGCCTGACACGAGCTATCCGAAAAGCTTGAAATACAAAATTCACGCCGCTGCCGCGAGAGCGCGGCAAGCAGCAGAGAGGCACAGCGATATATGAAAAAAAACGATATTCCAAAAACGAATACCGATGAGGAAATAAAGGAAACCGCCGCAAACGCGGAAAGTGAACTTAACGAATACGAGCTGTCGGTGCTTCGTTCGAGATACGACGAGTTAGACGACGACAGAAGCAAGATTCCCCCTCCCGAAAAGAAAAATCAAAACAAGCTCGTAAAATTCGCGAAAAAGAATACGCTCGCCGCCGTCGTCATATCGGTCTTTGCGGTAGCGCTCGCCGCCGCCGTAATCCTTCTCGTCGTTTACGCCGTAAACACCTTCCTGATATCCGAAAGCAAGCGGGACTACCGCTTCACCTTCGGAGAAGAGGAAATAAAGGTAAAATACGAGGAAACGGTGATAAACGACGTGCTCTACGTCGATATGAATAAGCTCGCCGAGTTTACGCAGATGTCGGTGAGCGGCTCCGCGGAAACGATGAAATACATAGTCTCCGCCGACCAATATCTGAAATTTACCGACGACAGCGAATACGCCGTCATAAACGCCTCGAAGGTATCCATTTCCGCCCCCGCGGTAGTGAAAGACGGAAAATGCCTCGTTCCCTACTCGGTTATCTCAAAGGCGGTAGCGTCGGGACTGACCTTTAAATCGGACTCTGTCAGAAACACCGTCGATATCAAGCGCGTAACGTACACGGTGGACGACGTGGAATACAACGAGGACATAACCTTCTCGACCGAAGATTTTAAGGTAGTTCAGGCAATACAAAGCACGGCTGGCGTTGAGTTTGAATATACTAAAGACGTATCCGCCTATCTTGAATACATAGACCCGAGAGATAACTCGCCATATCTCGTTCTCGTCAACGCCGACAATCCGCTGTCAAGCTCCTACGTGCCGCAAAATCTATCCGCGATACCGAGCTCATACACGGCTATCGGAGAGATCTACGAGCTTGAGAACTGCGCCGCGCAGGCGCTGATAGCTATGATAAGAGATATGAACGCCGAGTCCGCCAACAACGGAGCCTACGTAACGAGCGCGTACAGAAGCTACGCGTATCAGCTCGCTCTTTTTGAGGGATATATTGAGGATTACGTCAAAAAAGGATACAGCGCGAGCGAAGCCGAAGCGGAGGTTCTAAAGACCTCGGCTCGCCCCGGCACGAGCGAGCATCAGAGCGGCTTGTGCGTCGATTTTATAACCACGGCTATGAAGAACGGACTTAACAACGACGATTTCGAATCGACCAGGGCGTTCGAATGGCTTTCGAAAAACTCGTACAAATACGGATTTATTCTTCGCTATCCGGAGGATAAGACCGACCTGACCTCTTACAGCTACGAATCCTGGCATTTCCGCTTCGTCGGACGAACCGCGGCAACCGAAATGTACGTCTCGGGACTTTGTCTTGAAGAATATCTTGAGCTGATATAACCTATACTTAAAAACGAATATAGCTCCGCGTATGCGGCATTATATAAATTTTTTAAGAAAGAAAGGAATAAAAATGTATCGTCTTAAAACCGTTGAGCTTTATGACCTCTCCCATTCACTTGCTAAAGACTTGCTTTCGGAATGTGAGTTTCCTTGGTTGGCTTTGCCAAAAATAAAGGATTACGTCATAAAGCTCATTTCTTCTTTGTCCGACGACGAATACTACGCTCCGTCGGAGGACGTCCGTATCTCGAAAACGGCTAAAATCGCTCCGAGTGCCACAATCTGCGGTCCCGCCGTAATCGGACACGGAACCGAAATACGCACGGGGGCGTATATACGCGGCTCGGTAATCGTCGGGGACAGCTGTGTCGTCGGAAATTCCTGCGAGCTGAAAAACGCTATCCTTTTCGACAGCGTTCAGGTTCCTCATTTCAATTACGTCGGCGACTCGATACTCGGATACCGCTCACACACGGGAGCGGGAGCTATCACCTCAAACGTGAAGAGCGACAAAACGCCCGTAACTATAAGTCTGCCCGACTGCCGCGTTGAGACGGGACTTAAAAAATTCGGCGCGATGATAGGCGACGGCGTTGAGGTCGGATGCAACTCGGTGCTCAATCCCGGAACGGTAATCGGAAGAAACTCCAATATATACCCTCTGTCAAGCGTAAGAGGCTTCGTCCCCCCCGACAGTATTTTCAAATCTCGTGAAAACGTCGTAATTAAAAACAAATAACGAAAGGAATTATTGATATGGGAAGACTTTTTGGAACGGACGGCGTGCGCGGTATCGCAAACACCGAACTTAGCTGTGAGAGAGCTATGGAAATAGGACGAGCCGCGGCGTCGGTGCTTTCCGACGGCTGCCGCAGAAAACCCGTTTTCGTAATAGGAAGCGATACGAGAGCGTCCTCCGAAATGCTGGGAAGCGCTATAACGGCGGGACTTTGCTCGGTCGGAGCCGATGTCATACAGCTCGGCGTTATCCCGACTCCGGCGGTAGCGTATCTCGTCGTAAAATACAAGGCTGACGCCGCTATTATGATATCGGCATCCCACAACCCCGCAGAGTTCAACGGAATAAAAATATTCAACGGCGACGGATACAAGCTCCCCGATATGCTTGAGGAAAAAATAGAGGCTATCGTGCTCGACAAGACCGATACGCCCACACTGCTCACGGGCGGAGGCGTAGGCAGAGTTTCTTACGCGGCTGACGCGGCAAAGGATTATATCCGCCACATTAAAAGCACCGTTCACTATTCCCTTGAGGGCTTGAATATAGCGGTAGACTGCGCTAACGGAGCGGCGTCAACCACCGCGAAAACGCTGTTTACCGAGCTTGGAGCGACGGTTCATATTCTCAACGACGCTCCCGACGGGGTAAACATAAACCGCGACTGCGGCTCGACGCATCTTGAGGGACTTGCCAAATACGTCGTTGACAACAAGCTCGATTGCGGAGTGGCTTTCGACGGAGATGCCGACAGATGCCTCTGTATAGACGAAAAGGGCAACGAGATTGACGGCGATATGATAATGGCAATATGCTCCCTCGACCTCAAAAAGAGAGGCAAGCTCAACAAAAACACCGTTGTCGGAACTATAATGAGTAATCTCGGATTTTCCAAATTCTGCGAAGCCAACGACCTTCACTTCACAGCTACCAAGGTCGGAGACAGATACGTGCTTGAGGAAATGCTGCTCGAGGATTATTCTTTCGGTGGCGAGCAGTCGGGTCATATCATTTTCAAGGACTTTTCTACTACGGGAGACGGTCAGCTCACCGCGACACAGCTTCTCTGCCATCTAAAGTGCGAGCAAAAGCCGCTCTCCGAGCTTGCTTCGGTAATGACAAAATATCCGCAGACTACTATAAATCTTAAGATATCTGCGGCAGGCAAGATAGCCTTCTATACCGATAAGGAAGTAAACGATAAGATAAAAGAGATAAAGGAAAAGCTCGGAAAGTCGGGCAGACTCGTAGTAAGACCCTCGGGTACCGAACCGCTCATCCGTGTAATGGTTGAAGGAATGGAACTTGCGGAAATAACCTCCGCCGCTCAGGAGGTCGCCGACGTTATCGTAGAACGCCTCGGCAATAAGTAAAGGTATAATATAAGGGGGAGGGACTTTTTGCAAAAAGTCCCTCCCCCAGACCCCCTCTTCAAAAATCTTTAAACGTTGGGTTTTGTTTTTGGTTTTCGACTTGCTTTCTACGGAAAGTTTAATTTAGATTTTTATAATACTCGGTAGGGGAGGGGCTTGCTCCTCCCGTGAGGTGAAAAACATTCGTGTTCTTCACTCCGTGAAAGTTACTTTTTTATGGGTTTATGTTCACTTCTTACTACACGGTAAGAAGTGAACCGAAGAAGCGTGCCAAGGGGTTCCCCCTTGGCACCCCTGCTTCCCGACGCATTTTTAAGATGCGTCGGGGATTATTGTTTTATCTGAACGAAACGCAGAAAGGTCAGGACAACGACCTTTCTGCTGTGTATCTGTTTTGGTTATATCCGTGTAGTATGCTTTATGTCTATAATCATACTTACCCATATAGTACTTTTTGATTTTTATTTTTTTAATCATAAAATAATTATATGGGGAGATATATTCGTTGAATTAAAGTATAGCTTATGGGGAGAGACAAAAGAAGCAAGACAGCCCTCGGAGTGTCGTATATGCTCCGAGGGCGTTTCATTTAAATTATACGTTATTCCGCGGTGCGTCTTAAAAACGCGCCGCGACTGCGGGGTTCCAAGGGCACTCCCTTGGTGCGTTTCTTTCGCAATTTCTTGTCGCACAACAAGAAATTGCATAAATCCTAAAAACAAAGTAATCTTTACGGAGTGAAGAACACTAATGGTCTTCATCTCCCCCCATCTCACGAAAAATTTACAAAAATAATCGTTTTTCTTATTGCATTTTACAAAAAATATGGTATACTATAAGTAGTAAATGAAAAAATTTATTTTAGGAGGATATAAAAATGAGCTTCTTTAAGAAAAAGTCTACGAACTACGGCAAGATAATTGCTATCACCCTCGCTGCTGTTGCGGGTGTTTGCGCTGTTGCTTTCGTTATCTACAAGCTTGTTAAGAAGTATTCTGAGGATCTCGTTTGCGATTGCGACGATCTTCTTGACGAGTGCGACGACTGCGACCTTCTTGACGACGCAGACGGAGAGTGCTGCTGCGAGGCTGCTGACGCTGAGTAATTCAAACTCTCCAAAGTCATTCTGACAAAAAATCGGGGAAACCTTGCTCAAAGGTTTCCCCGAAAATCATTTTATATCTTGGAGTTGACGTATGAAAATTCTTGATACGATAGCCGCTGTAAGCACCCCCCGCGGAAAAGGCGGAGTCGCGCTCATAAGAATATCGGGAGCGGAGGCACTCGCCGTCGCCTCTGCCGTTTTCACGCCTATGGGAAACAAAGACTTGTCCGGCATTCAGCCGAACCGCGCGGTTTACGGAAATATATACGAAACATCCGTCTGCGGAGAGAAAATATGTATCGACGACGGAATGGCAACATATTTCAAAGCTCCCCGCTCCTTTACGGGCGAGGACACCGTAGAGATTAGCTGCCACGGCGGAGTATTGATAACGAGCTGCGTCCTCTCCGCAGTGCTGTCCGCAGGAGCGAGACAGGCTGACGCGGGAGAATTTACCAGACGCGCCTTTCTGAACGGCAAGCTCGACCTCACAGAAGCCGAAGCCCTCGGAAGTTTGCTCGAAGCAAAAAATATAAATCAGCTTCATATGGCGAGAAGCACTATGAAGGGTATTCTCACCGACAGGACGAAAGCACTCTACGACTCGCTTAAAGCTATGCTTGGAAGCATATACGCCAGAATAGATTTTCCCGACGAGGACCTTTCGGATATGAGCACCGAAAAAATGATTGAGGTGATAGAAGAAATTCTGGACAAAACTCAAAAATTGAGCGAAACATACCGAACGGGACGAGCCGTAAGCGAAGGAATAAAAACGGTTATCTGCGGGCGGACGAACGCGGGAAAAAGCTCGGTATATAACAGGCTTACGGGAGACGACTCGGCAATAGTTACCGACGTTGAGGGAACGACGAGAGATATTCTCAAGGAAACGGTAACCCTCGGTAAGACCACCCTGCGAATCTGCGACACGGCGGGACTTCGCGCCACGGATGACGCGGTTGAAAGCATTGGAATAGAAAAGGCGTTGGCGGAAATAGAGTCGGCGGAGCTTATCCTTGCGGTATTCGATACCTCAAAGCCGCTTTCGGAGGAGGATATGGCTTTTATAGGCAAGCTCCTCACTATGAGCGCACCGATAATAGCGCTCTTGAACAAAACTGACCTGTGCTCTGAAAACGATACTGCAAAGACTATCGAAAAAAGCTTTAAAAATATAGTATACCTGAGCGCTAAAAGCGGAGACGGTTTTGACGCGCTTTCGGATAAGGTAGACTCGCTCTTTATCGACGGAAGCCTTGACCTCAAAACAGATGCCGTCGTTTCCGACGCGAGACAGTACGCCTCTCTCGTGCGCGCTGCCGAAGCCTTGAGAAACGCACTCTCTGCCCTATCTGAAGGAGTCTCGCTCGACCTCTGCTGTATAGATATAGAAAACGCTATGCAGGCTTTGGGCGAGCTTGAAGGGCGCGAAGTGGGAGAGGACGTAGTCTCCGAGATATTCTCAAAATTCTGCGTTGGAAAATAGTCAATCGTCTTTTCCCCGAACGCTGAAAATTATTACGGCGATTATAGCTATCGCGGCAAGAACGGTAAGTATTATTCCTATAAGACCCGCCTTCTCCGCGCCGACGTCGGATATTCTCGCCTCCGAGCCTATCATAGCAGACAGCTCCCTGACGCGAAATTCGGTATCGGCGGAATTTTCCGCCGATACCGACGCACCGAAAAGACAGCTTATCGCGCTGAAAACTATTCCCCAGACCGACAGTCTCCTTCTGCGCCTTCTCAAATTAATATCGTATCTCATAATCTTTACCTCACGGAAAGAAATTTTCTTTTACGGTAATATTTTATCTCAAAGACGTTTTATTTATTAAAGTAAATAAATGTATAAAAACGAAAAATCGAATGAGTACTATAAAGAAGGAGTTTGAAAATCCAACGCGCACCGATATAAAAATTATGAATACTTAAAAAAGCGTGCTGTTCTTAAATCGAATAGCACGCTTTTTTCATAATATTCAAAACGATACGCCGTCGTATATCGCGCCGCCGAGCGTATGGAAAACGAATTCCCTGTTCTCGTAAATTATATAGCTCTTTTCCGAGCCGTTCTTCGGTATGGATACCGAACCGGGATTGATATAAGTATTGCCGTTTCCGAAGTTTTCGACCGCCGGTACGTGAGTATGACCTCCGAGCATTATATCCCCTTTTTTGAGAGGCGGCGGAGCCGAGACGCTGAATTTGTGTCCGTGCGTCGCAAGCACAGAAAGTCCGTCAAGCTCAAGATGGGCGTAATCGGCAAGTATCGGAAATTCCAGCACCATCTGATCCACCTCGGTGTCGCAGTTTCCTCTGACGCAGAGCAATTCGTCCTTTATTGAATTTAGGAGCTCTATAACCTTTTTCGGCGCGTAGCCTGCGGGCAAGTCATTTCTCGGTCCGTGATAAAGAATATCTCCGAGCAGGAGCATTTTATCCGCTCCCGAGGCTCTGTACGCCCCGACGAGACGCTCGGCGCACTCAAAGTCGCCGTGAATATCTGATGCGATAAGCAGTTTCATTATCTTATATTTCCATTTCCTCTTACAAGATATTTTTCGGTAGTAAGCGCCGACAGCCCCATAGGTCCTCTGACGTGAAGCTTTTGCGTGGATATGCCTATCTCCGCGCCGAAGCCGAACTCACCGCCGTCGGTAAATCTCGTGGATGCGTTAACGTAGACCGCGGCTGAATTAACCTCGTTCAAAAATTTCTGCGCCGACTCCTCCGAGCTCGTAACGATAGCTTCGCTGTGAGCCGTACTGTACTTGTTGATATGGTCTATCGCCTCCGAGCAGGAATTTACTACCTTTACGGCGAGAATATAATCGTTGTATTCAGTGGCGAAATCCTCCTCGCTTGCAGGTTTTGCGTCGGGAATGATAACGGTGGTTTTGGCGCAGCCGCGTATTTCAAGGTCGTATTCCTTTGCCGCCTTGGCGAACTCTATCAGAAATCTCGGCGCGATACTGACGTGAACAAGCATAGTCTCGATTGCGTTGCATACCGACGGGCGGGAGCATTTGGCGTTTATCGCTATCTTTATCGCCATATCCACGTCGGCACTCTCGTCAACGTAAAGGTGGCAGTTTCCCGCGCCGGTCTCTATAACGGGAACGGTAGCGTTTTCGGTAACGCTCTTTATAAGTCCCTTTCCGCCTCTCGGAATAAGGACGTCAACGTATCCCCTCATATTCATAAGTATCTGCGCGCTCTCGCGCTCGACAGACTCAACGAGTCCTACCGAGTGAGGATCAAATCCGCAGTCCTCAAGTGCCCGCTTCATAATTTTGACGAGCGCCGTGTTGCTGTTTATTGCCTCCTTGCCACCGCGAAGAACGACCGCGTTGCCGGTTTTCAGACAAAGCGCCGCCGAATCAACGGTTACGTTGGGACGTGCCTCGTAAATAATAGCTATAACTCCAAGCGGAACGCGGATATGCGATATTTCTATTCCCGACGGGCGCAAGTAGTTTTCGCCCTTTCCTATCGGGTCATCAAGCCTCGTCAGCTCCTCAAGAGAGGCGCATATTCCCTTTATTCTCGTCTCACTCAGCGTCAGCCTGTCAATCATAGCCGAGGAAATGCCCGCATCTCTCGCGTTCTGTAAATCCTTTCCGTTAGCTTCTATTATCTCATCCGACGAAGCCGCAAGCAGCTCCGCTATTTTAAGTAAGAGTGAATTTTTCTGCTCGGTAGTCGCAAGCGCAAGCGCCGATGACGCGGCTTTCGCGTTACCGCAAAGCGTTTCTATCTCTTCATACAAAGACATAATTATACACAATCCTTTCCGCTGTTATTTTTCTTTCTTTTAATTTTCGATACGAGTCAATACCTTTTCTATTTCGCATATATAAAAGCGGTGAAAATCGTCGTTTTTATAATTTGAAAGAGGCTCGTCAACCAAAAACTTATCTTTCTTCAAA
This sequence comes from Clostridia bacterium, assembly GCA_017464565.1. Lineage (GTDB taxonomy): Bacteria > Bacillota > Clostridia > Oscillospirales > CAG-272 > HGM12713. The sequence goes on along the minus strand of JAFTZH010000015.1, from coordinate 2,090 downwards.
TCGTCGGCGTAAAGCTTTCTGCAAACGAGAACGAGCTTCGCCTCGTTTATTATCGGAACGCCGTCAATCATAGTACTCGTAAGTCCCGTGTCAGCGAGCTTGTCGCAGTCGCGCCCGCTTTTCGTTCCGCAGTATTTCAGCGCGCCGCGGTATTTCTCGTCAAAAAACGAAAGAGATAGCCTGTCGGAGCTCTCGACGAACTCAAAGGTATATCTCTGCGGGCGTATATAAACCGTGCATACGTTCTTTCCCCAGAGAACACCCATATCTCCCCAGCTTGCCGTCATAGTATTTATATTATTTTCCTTTGCCGCCGTTATCAGCATCCAATCCTTTCCGATGAGCTTCATAGCGTTTTCGATTTCATAAGGCGTTATTTCTTTAAAATTGTTCATAAATATACCTCCGCAAAACAACCTTGAACTAATAATAATGATAGCAAAAAAAACGCTTTTCGTCAATAAAAAAATGTCCGTTTCCGCGAAAAAGCAATATATTTTCAAGAAAAAAAGAAAAAAGATTAAAAAATCTATCGACTTTTGCAAAACTATGGTGTATAATATAGTCTATAATTTACTATATAAAGATAAACGCGCCGCGCAAAACGTCAGCTGCGGTTCGAAACGGAGTAAAAATGCAGAACAATCTTAAATTCATCAGAAAGCTTCCCATACCCCAGGAGCTCAAGGAGCAGTACCCGCTCAAAGCGGAGTTCGCCGCAAAAAAGACTGAAAGAGACGCCGAAATAGCTGATATATTCACCGGAAAGGACGACCGCCTTATTCTTATAATCGGTCCCTGCTCCGCAGACAGAGAAGATGCTGTTATAGACTATATTTGCAGGATAGCCGAGCTTCAGGAGAAGGTCAAGGACAAAATACTTTTCATTCCGAGAATATACACCAACAAGCCTCGTACAACGGGAGACGGATATAAGGGAATGGTACATCAGCCCAATCCCAACGGAGTCGAGGATATGCTGGAGGGAATCATCGCAATTCGCAGGCTTCACACGAGAGCTATCGAGGAAACCGGACTCTTTTGCGCCGACGAAATGCTCTACCCCGAAAATTACAGATATCTTTCGGATCTTCTCTCTTACGTCGCCGTAGGCGCTCGCTCGGTCGAGAACCAACAGCACCGCCTCGTATCGAGCGGTATCGACGTACCCGTAGGAATGAAGAATCCCACCGGCGGCGACATATCGGTAATGCTCAACTCGATAACCGCGGCACAGCACTCGCACACCTTCCTTTACAGAGGCTGGGAGTGCGTATCGTCGGGCAATCCGCTCTCTCACGCTATTCTTCGCGGATACGTCAACAAGCACGGAGAATCCCTCCCCAATTATCATTTTGAGGATCTTATGTCTCTCTACAAGGAATATTCCGCCCGCAAGCTTCAAAATATGGCGCTGATAGTGGATACCAACCACGCAAACTCGGGCAAGAAGTATCTTGAACAGGAGCGTATCTGCAAGGAGGTTCTTCACGCTTGCCGACATTCAAACGAGATAAAGAGCTACGTCAAGGGCTTTATGATTGAAAGCTATATCGAGGACGGCTGCCAGAAGATAGGCGAGGGAGTGTACGGAAAATCAATTACCGACCCTTGTCTCGGCTGGGAAAAAACCGAAAGGCTCGTATACGATATCGCAAATTTGCTTTGATTTATAGTTTTTAAGGGGAGTAGTTTTTAAGGGGAGAAAATTTTGCAAAAGTTTCTCCCCTAACCCCTCTTCAAAAACTTTAAACGTATTGGGTTTGGTTTTTTGGTTTTTATCTTGCTTTCTACGGAGAGCTTAATTTAGATATTTACCATACTTGGTAGGAGCTTGTTCGTGGAAGATGAAGACCTATCGTGTTCTTCAACTTACGGATAATCAATGATTAAACCAAATTTTTACCGTAGGGGCGAACTGTGTTCGCCCCTACGGATATAGTAATTAATCATCGTTTCCACGGGAGGAGCAAGCCCCTCCCCTACCGAGTATGGCGGAACCCTAAATAAGCTCTCCGTAGAAAGCAAGACAAAAATCCCAACCATACCCAATGTTTAAAGATTTTTGAAGAGGGGGGTTTGGGGGGAGT
>JAFTZH010000014.1 GCA_017464565.1 Clostridia bacterium | reverse complement strand
GGTTTCCCCTTGGTGCGTTTCTTTCGCAATTTCTTGTCGCACAACAAGAAATTGCATAAACCCATAAAACCAACTAACCTTAAATACTTTAACGAAAATCAAAGCAGATTCCGACGGCGATGCCGTCGCCCTGCGGGTTCGACTACGCTTCGCTTGCGCTCCGCTTCGCTCAGAATGATACACTACGGAGTAAAGAACACGATTGGTCTTAATCTACCACTAACAAGACCTCCCCCCCATAAAAGCAATGTTAAGAGGAGAAACTTTTTCAAAATACTTTACACACTACCTTTTTTATGGTATACTATAATGGAATATATAGTTGGAACGGTAGACTCAATCAACAATAAAAACATATCAAAACAAAGGGGAATTTCAAGCTATGAAAACCGACATTCAGATAGCAACCGAAGCCAAAATGCTGCCAATAACCGATATAGCCGCAAATCTTAATATCAAGGATGACGAGCTTGAACTATACGGAAAGTATAAGGCAAAAATCAACGACGCTTTTCTTGAGAGAATGAAATCGAAGCCGAACGGTAAGCTTATCCTCGTAACCGCTATAAACCCCACTCCCGCGGGAGAAGGCAAGACCACCACCTCGGTAGGTCTCGGAATGGCTATGAACAAAATAGGAAAGAACGCTATAATCGCTCTGCGCGAGCCATCTCTCGGTCCCGTATTCGGAGTCAAGGGCGGAGCTGCGGGAGGCGGATACGCGCAGGTCGTTCCTATGGACGATATCAATCTGCACTTCACCGGCGATTTCCACGCTATCACGGCGGCTAACAATCTCCTTTGTGCTATTATAGACAACCACCTCCAGCAAGGAAACGAGCTTGGAATCGACCAGCGCAGGATACTCTTCCCCAGAGTTACCGACACCAACGACCGCGCGCTCCGCAATATAACGGTCGGACTCGGCTCAAAAGTTGACGGTATTCCGAGACAGGATCACTTTATGATAACGGTAGCAAGCGAAATAATGGCTATCCTCTGCCTCGCCGAATCACTCTCCGACCTCAAAACCCGACTTGGCAATATCCTCGTCGCATATACGTACGCAGGAGAGCCCGTATACTGCCGCGACCTTAACGCAAACGGCGCTATGGCAGTGCTTCTTAAGGATGCGATAAAGCCCAACCTCGTTCAGACGCTTGAAAATACCCCTGCGCTTATCCACGGAGGTCCTTTTGCCAATATCGCTCACGGCTGTAACTCTATACGCGCGACGAAGCTCGCTCTCAAGCTTGCCGATTACGCTATTACCGAGGCAGGATTCGGAGCCGACCTCGGAGCCGAAAAATTCCTTGACATCAAATGCCGCAAGGCAGGTCTCTCTCCCTCTGCCGTCGTCCTCGTGGCAACGGTACGCGCCCTTAAATACAACGGCGGCATTTCCAAGGACAAGCTTGCGGAGGAGAACGTTGAGGCTTTGCGCGCGGGAAGCGTAAACCTTGAAGCGCACATAGACAATATCAAAAAATACGGATTGCCCGTCGTTGTCGCTATAAACAGATTCGGAACAGATACCGAAGCGGAGCTTGACGTTATCAGAGATATCTGCGACAAAAAATCGGTAGATTTCGCGCTCTCAGAGGTCTTTGCCAAAGGCGGAGACGGAGGCGTAGAACTTGCGCGCAAGGTCGTTGCCGCGTGTGAAAAGCCCTCAAATTTCAAATTTATATACGACGACGATACCTCGATAAAGGACAAAATAAACGCCGTTGCTACCAAAATATACGGTGCGGACGGAGTTAAATACGATGCCTCCGCCCTCAAAAACATTGCGGATATCGAAGCGCTCGATCACAAATACTCAAAATTCCCCATATGCGTCGCCAAAACGCAGTACTCGCTGTCGGACGATCCCACAAAGCTCGGACGCCCAAACGGATTTACGCTTACGGTAAGAGAAGTCAAGCTCTCGGCGGGAGCTGAATTTATCGTGGTTCTCACCGGCGCGATTATGACTATGCCCGGACTTCCCAAAAATCCCGCCGCGTACTCTATCGACGTTGACGACAACGGAAATATAACCGGACTTTTCTGATATGACCTTACCTTTTGAAATTATAACCGAATCGGCGGAACAGACAGAGGACGCAGGTGCCTCTCTTGCGAAGCTTCTTTTGGGGGATTCGTCCCTGCCCCGATTCATCGCTATGTACGGAGACCTCGGAGTGGGAAAGACCGCCTTCGTCAGAGGATTCACGCGCGCTATTGCTCCTGACGCCTCGGTAAAATCCCCGACCTTCGCCCTTGTAAACGAGTACGGCTCCAAACGCTCGACCATATATCACTTTGATATGTATAGAATAACCGACGAGGACGACCTGTACTCAACGGGCTTTTACGATTATATATCGGGCAATGCGTTCTGTATCGTCGAATGGAGCGAAAATATTCCTTACGCTATTCCCGACTCCTATCTCCGCGTAAATATCGAGAAGAACTCGCTTGAGGATACGGACTCGCGCCTTTTGCAAATCTCATACGAAACGGATTCCAGAAAATGAAAATACTCGCAATAGACAGTACGGCTGCCGCCGCGTCGATAGCCGTTACCGAAAATAAAAACCTGCTTGCGGAATATACCGTTATCAACGGTAACACTCACAGTGAAACACTGTTGCCGATGGTAGAGTCGACTCTAAAGCTCCTCGGCTTGTCCGCCAAAGATATCGACCTTTTTTCCTGCTCCGTGGGTCCCGGCTCCTTTACGGGAGTAAGAATAGGAACGGCAACGGTAAAGGGTCTTGCCTTCGCAAGTCAAAAGCCCTGCATCGCGGTATCCACGCTTGAGGCTTTAGCATACAATCTCGTAGGCTTTGAAGGGCTTATCTGCCCCGTGATGAACGCCAGACGCTCACAGGTATACACCGCGATTTTCCGCTCCGACGGCAAGGCGCTCGAAAGACTTACCGAAGATACCGCCGCCGCAATATCGGAGCTTGACTCTATGCTTGAAAAATATAACGAGCCGGTAAGATTTTGCGGAGACGGATACGATATAACCGTGTCGGAGATAAAGCACTGCCGTTTTATCCCCGTTCCCGAAAGACTTCGCCCTCAATCCGCCTATTCGGTAGCCCGCACGGCTCTTGAAAAACATTCGGAGGGCGTGAGTGTAGGCGACGCGGAGCTTGTTTCTACCTATCTGCGCCCCTGTCAGGCTGAACGCGAGCTTGCTGAAAAAATGAAGGCTCAAAAAGAAAACCAATAAACACACGCAATGCACTTGAAAGGATTTATACAATGAAAATAGCAGTTGGATGCGATCACGCGGGCTTTGCCATAAAGAACGCGGTTATCGAGCATATAAAGAAAAAAGGACTTGAATATACCGACGTAGGAACTTATTCCTCTAACAGCTGTCATTATCCCGTATACGCAAGCGCTGTATGTGAGAAAATATTATCGGGCGAATGTGAGCTTGGAATACTGATATGCGGTACGGGCATCGGAATGTCGATTGCCGCGAACAAGCACAAGGGTATACGCGCCGCCTGCTGTTCGGACACCTTTTCAGCGAGACTTACGAGAGAACATAACGACGCAAACGTTCTCTGCTTTGGAGAACGGGTTGTCGGAATAGGTCTTGCGCTCGACCTCGTGGACGCTTTTCTCGACGCGGAATATATGAATTCGGGTAACCACCCTGTTCGTGTAAAAATGCTTTCTGAAATAGAAGAAGGTACTTTTACCTCAAAATGATATTATTATACGGAGGAATCTGCTTTGTGTATGTTTAAAAAGATTGCGGGAATTTTCCGCGCTGTATCGGGTTCTCCCCATCCTAAAAATTTCACCTCTGCCGTAATCGCGGCGGCGGGAAGCTCCGTTCGCTTCGGCGGAGAGACGACCAAGCAGATGACCGAGCTTTGCGGAGCTCCGCTTATCGTTCATACTCTCCGTGCTTACGAGGAGTGCTCTTGTATACACGAAATAATAATCGTGGCTAAAAAAAGCGAGATAGCCGAGTACGACCGCATATGTAAGGATTATGGCATCACGAAGGTATCGGCTGTGATATCGGGAGGCTTTACAAGGCAGGATTCCGTCCTTAAAGGACTCGACGCCGTATCAAAAAAATCGAAATTTATCGCCATTGCCGACGGAGCGAGATGCCTTACGACTCCCGAGCAGATAGAGAAGGTATGCCGCGCGGCGTACAAATACAACGCGGCGACGGCAGCACACAATTCTACCGATACGGTAAAGGTTGCCGACAGCAAAGGCTTTATAGAATCTACAGCGGACAGACAGACGATTTGGCTGGCGCAAACGCCCCAAGTCTTTAAGACCAAGCTGTACCGCGCCGCGGCTTACACCGCGCTGAAAAAAGGTTTTGACGGAACCGACGACAATATGCTCGTTGAAAACGTCGGACATTCGATACGCCTCGTTGAATGCGGAACGCAGAATATCAAGGTAACTACGCAGGACGATTTGATATACGCAGAGGCGCTCCTGCGCAAAAGAGAAAAAGAAAAGCTTGTGGAGGACGTATGAGAATAGGACACGGTTATGACGTTCACAGACTTTGCGAGAACAGGCGCCTTATTATAGGCGGTGTAGACATTCCCCATTCGGCAGGACTTCTCGGACATTCCGACGCGGACGTGCTTCTTCACGCTATATCCGACGCGCTTCTCGGTGCCGCGGCTCTCGGGGATATCGGAAAGCTTTTCCCCGATAACGATGAAAAATTCAAGGACGCGGACAGCCTTATGCTGCTACGAAAGGTAGCTTCCCGTCTCTCTCAGGCGGGCTTCAGGATAGTCAACGTAGATTCCACCGTCATCGCGCAGGCTCCGAAGCTTGCTCCTCATATACACAAAATGAGACAGAATATCGCGTTTGCTCTCGGAATAAATATATCCGACGTAAGCGTAAAGGCAACGACGGAAGAAGGACTCGGATTTTCGGGAGAGAAGCTTGGTATCGCGGCTCACGCGGTTTGTTTAATAGAAGAAAAATAATTTTCCAACGGAAATACGGCGGCTTGGTTTTCCGCCGCCGTATTTCTGCACAGTACGGCTACCACGGCTGATATCCCTGACGTCCTTTTGCTTTCTCGGTCCTTGCCGCCCTCACCGTACTTATATTCACTAATATAATATGACGCTTTAAGCATTTCGCCATAGAGGCCTTTCGGGTTTCGCAGACTGATTTTTCGCTTTTCTTCAGTTTGCTTTGAAAATCATCGCCTCCGTCCCATATCGACGACAATTTACGACAAAAAATTTACCGCAAATTATTATTTTCTCACAGAAAGGTTTGGTGTTTTATGTTTATCATTTCCCCGTCCGTTCTCGCCGCGGATTTTTCCCAGCTCGGAGCGGAAATAAAAAAGGTTGAAAAGGCAGGCGCGCAATACATACATCTCGACGTTATGGACGGTATTTTCGTCCCGAATATGAGCTTCGGCGCACCCGTTATAGCTTCGATAAGGCGTACCACATCGATAATTTTTGACGTACACCTTATGATAACCGAGCCTCAAAGATATATAGACGATTTCCTCAAGGCGGGCGCGGATATAATCACCATTCACTACGAAAGCTGTGAAAATCCCGCCGAGGTCATTCGATATATAAAATCCAAAGAGGCACGCGCGGCTCTGGCTATAAAACCCGCAACTCCTCCCGAGGTGGTATATCCCCTGCTCGGCGAGCTTGATATGGTTCTCGTTATGACGGTCGAGCCGGGCTTTGGCGGTCAGAAAATGATGCCCGAAACGATAGAAAAAGTGCGTGCTATCAGAACCTACGCCAATAAGCTCGGTATAGATATAGATATTCAAGTTGACGGCGGTATAAACGCGGATAACTTAAAATACGCTACCGAGGCAGGTGCTAACGTTATAGTGGCGGGATCCGCTATCTTCAACGCCCCGCGCGCAAGAGACGTTATCGAAAAAATGAAGCACGCTGCCGAGCTTTATCCATTCGGCAGCGGACTTGCTGAACGCGTTGAAAAAGGCAAAGTTAAAAAAAGAGTATAGCGGTTGATATATTATAATAAGGGGGAGGGACTTTTGCAAAAGTCCCTCCCCAAAAAGTCAGTTTACGTGTGGATTTTATAGGGGAGAAACTTTTGCAAAAGTTTCTCCCCTAACCCCTCTTCAAAAACTTTTAAACGTTGGGTTTAATTTTTGCTTTTTGCCTTACCACCGTAGGAAGCAAAGCGAATTTTTAAAACAAACCCCAAAACATTTAAGTTTTTTGAAGAGGGGGGTGGGGGAGAGCCTTTTTGCAAAAAGGCTCTCCCCCACATATTACATATTACATATTACAAAACACACTTACTTTCTTCTCACAGCCTTTATTATAGCGGAAAGCTTTGGCGGAGTTCCGTAAAGCAGAACGCCGACTCGGTATATTTTTGCCGATATTACTCCCACACCCACGACGGATGCTATCAGTATGGCAATAGATATTGCTATCTCGTACCAAGCCACCGTACTCATAGCGATTCGTGTAAACATCGCCATCGGAGAGGTAAACGGGATATAGGAGCAAACCTTAATAATAGTATTATCAATACTTCCCGAGGTCATAGAGAAGATTACGACGAAGAAGCCCACGATAAACAGCATTGTAATAGGCATTACCGAGGTGTTGATATCTTCAAGCTTCGACGCGGTAGAACCTACCGCACCGTACAAAAACGCGTATATAAAGAAGCCCAGCACGAAGAATATAAGCATATATACAAACAAGTCAACGGGGATATTGAAGATAGAGTCAACAATCATATTCTCTCCCCAATAAGACTTATTTATCTGATAAAACAGCAGAGCCGAACCGAAAACGGCAACGAGCTGAATAAGTCCCGCAAGGCAGGAGGCTATGACCTTGCCGAACATCATATTGACCGGCTTTGCGCTCGTAATAAGCACCTCCATAGCTCTTGAGCTCTTCTCGGTCGCGACGTTGGTAGCGACCATTTGTCCGTAAAGAAGTATCACCATATAAAGCGCGAAAATCATTATGTAGGTATAAAAGAAATTCTGCATCTGATCCTTGCCGAGATTTACCGTGTTGCTTTCTATCTGCGCGGTAAGTATATCCGACGCGTCGTCGGCAGAAAGTCCCCCGTTAACCATAGCGCTCATTCTGTAAATGCTCTGCAGCACCTCCGAGGCAACGGCGGTATTGGTATCGTACATAGAAAGATTGTTTACGTAATAGGTATACGAGGAAAGTCCGTCAAGCACGAAAGCGCACTCCGCGTCTCCTGCGCTTATCTTGTTCTTTACTTCTTCAAGATTATCGTCCGACGCCTGCACGCTGTAATCGGGGAACGCCTCGGAAAACGCTTCGCTCACCGCTTCCGCAATCTCCTTCGTATCCGAGTAGACCAGCATAACGGGCAGATCCTCCGACGTATTCTCCACAGCGGTGTCCTCACTTTTGAACACCGACGACAAACGCGGAAAAAACATAATCGCCGCAAGAACGACTACGAGAAATATCGTAACTCCCATAAAGGTCTTGTTTTTTAAGTAATTGGTAAGCTCAAATTTAAGTATCTTTGAAAATTGTTTCATAATGCGCTCCTTATATCTGCTTCTCCGCGTATTCCACGAATATGTCGTTGAGCGAAGGCTCGAACACCTTTATCTCATCAATATCGTAAAGCTCGGTCAGGTGCTTCATAACGCTCTGCTTTTCCTCCGGCGAGGAAAGGGTTATTATCAGCTCCCCATCCTCTCCCCGTACGCACGCACCTCCGTATTCAGACGATATGAGAGTGCTCTGCTCCGAGCGAACTACTATACGGTTTCTCGGATAGTTGCGCTTGATACCGTGCAGATCTCCCGAAAGAACGGCCTTGCCGCCGTTGATTATGGCAATACTGTCGCAAAACTCTTCTATATAGTTCATCTGATGGCTGGAAAACAGCACTATCTTTCCTTTTTGTATCTCTTCCTTAACAACGTCCTTGAGGAGCATAGCGTTTACGGGGTCAAGTCCCGAAAAAGGCTCGTCGAGAATGATTATCTGCGGGTCGTGAGCAAGCGCGGTTATAAGCTGTATCTTCTGCTGGTTTCCCTTTGAAAGCGTGTCGAGACGCTTATTTCTGTACTCGCTCATTCCAAGCCTTGAAAGCCAATAGTCTACCGCCGCCGCGGCGTCCGCGTGCTTCATTCCTTTAAGCTCCGCGAAATACACGAGCTGATCGAATATCTTCTTTTTGGGATAAAGCCCTCTTTCCTCGGGGAGATATCCGAAATTCACCTTGTTGTAATCAATAGGCTCTCCGTCAAAAAGTACCTCTCCGCCGTTTTGAGGAAAAACGTTCATAAGAATACGGATAGCCGTCGTTTTGCCTGCCCCGTTTCTTCCAAGCAAGCCAAATGCCTTGCCCCCCTCGGCAGTGAGGGAGATTCCCTTGAGAACCTGCTTTTCCCCAAATGATTTTTCAATGTTTTTCAGTTCCAGAACCATTCTAAAGCCTCCTTCGTATTCGTTCGGCTGATAACGAAATTATTATATTACAATACCTTTTAAAAATCAAGTGTTTTAGGAAAAAGCAATAATAGCGTTTTAACAAATATATCTTGAAATTCATTTCTCGCGCTGTTTATTTTAACGTAAAGTTTAAGAGAATTTTTTGTATTTATGTTATGGGGGAGTGCCTTTTTGCAAAAAGGCACTCCCCCCATAAAATCAAAGGTAATGGGAGAAACTTTTGCAAAAGTTTCTCCCATTATTTATTCAGTATTTAATTATCCAAGATTCGAGGTATCGTCCTGCGTTCCGGAGCCGGTATCATCATCTGTAGGAGCGGTTTCGGAAACGTAGTTGGCGCTGCAGTAAAGGGTTTTGCTCTCATAGGAAACTCTTACCCATTTGCCGTTCTTGCTGACACCCGTTTGAGTGAGAGCAACGCCGCGCTTTACGAGAACTTCAATATTGTCAGCGTCAGCGGAAGCGTCGGTCCATTCACGGAGATTAAGAGCCTTTTCGGCGCATACGTAAACGGTCTTATTATCAACGTTGGTAAAAGTTACCGAACCGTCGTCGGTGGTAACGTATTTAGACGAAACGTAATACTCACCGCCGTCGTACTCGATAAGCGACCACTGTGCGTTATATTTTATTCTCTTATAGGACTGACCGAAAGTAATAGTACCCTTATAGGTTTCTTCGCTTACGAGCGTGTCGGTTCTTACGCTGAGTCTTGCAACAGATACGTAAACGGTCTCATTTACGTCCGTCCACGTGAAATCGGTGTGCGTGTTGCCCGTTTCAACGCCTGTACCCGACGTACCTGTACCCGTACCCGTGCCTGTACCGAGACCTATAAAGTCATCGTCGTCATCCGAAGTGTTTTCGGGATCTTCATTATCCTTGTTACAAGATACGAGCACGCAGGAAAACGCCATAACGAGAACGAGTAAGAGAGCGAGGAATTTTTTCATTTTTATATTCTCCTTAATTTTTATATTCTTTATTATTTAAATTTCATATACAATACTGCGAATATTGTCGAATAGGAAATCTCGGCAGTATGCTTACAAATATAATATTAATATTATAATTAATATATATATTTGATTATAACATACACCTCTTTAAGTGTCAAGCGTAAATAAAAAATTTGGCAAAAGTTTTTGCGTTACGCAAGGGAAGATACGTCTTTTTCACGTATGAGCGCTTTTATCGCGTCAACGGCGGTAAGTATTGCGCCCGACGCGTCGTGCGTTTCGGCGCTGTCGCCGTCCATACCCGCGAGATATCTCTCCTGATTCCAGACGCAGACGAAGACCGCTCCGCAGCGCAGACCGAGAGACGCGCCGACTGTGAAAAGGGTTGAGGCTTCCATCTCGCTGGCGAGAACGCCGAGCCTTTTCCACGCTTCCCATTTATTCTTCAGCTCCTCAGCCACGGGCATTCTTGCGGGAGAGTGCTGACCGTAAAACGAATCCTTGCTTTGAACTACGCCCGTGTGATACTTAAGCCCCGCGCTCCTTGCCGCTCCGACGAGCGAAAAAAGAACACCGGTATCGGATACCGCGGGAAATTCAAGCGGTGCGTATTCTCTCGAGGTGCCGTCCTGACGGACCGCTCCCGAAGCTATAACCACGTCTCCCGACTTAACGTCAAGGCTTATTCCGCCGCAGGTGCCGACGCGTATCATCGTACGCGCTCCGCAGGCAGCAAGCTCCTCCACGGCTATCGCTGTGGAAGGACCTCCTATCCCCGTGGAGCAGACCGTAACCTTACGTCCGCACAGGTATCCGTTATAGATAGTATATTCTCTGTTAGAAGATACCATAGTCGGCTCGTCGAGATACGAAGCGATAAGAGCGCATCTTCCGGGGTCTCCGGGCAAGATACAGTATTCGCCTATATCCTCGGCGCTTGCCGCAATATGATATTGCTTTTCGTGCGTATTCAGCATATTTGTTCCTCCGCTGTGAAAAAATTCAATGGAAAACGAGTTCCATATGTATTTGCTTGCTTGATCTCGGAATTATGCGGTACATATTACTTCTCGTTGCCATATCGTCGGCTTCGTCGCAGAAGGAAGGTAATCCGTACCACGGCTCTATACACACGAAGGGCGCGTCGCTCTTCGCCGTTTGCCATAGGCCGAGGTAGGGCAGGTCGGGATATCTGACGGTTACGGCTCTCTCGCTTTTGTCCGATTTCAAAGTAACCGAGCTTGCCTCGCTTTCCATAAATAATGCGTCGGTATCGAACAGCTCCCTTTTGAGTGAAAGCTTCTTTCCGCCGTCGAGATAAAGGGCTTTTTTTCTGCCCGTATTAAGACCGTCGGAAGTGAGTATCAGCTCGTTTGGACTGCATTCCTCCGCAAATTCAAGAAAATAATCTTCAAATATTCCGTTTTTATCAAGGGGAACGTTAAATCCGGGGTGAGCGCCGAAAGCGGCGGGAAGAATTTTGTCTCCCGTGTTTTCGATGAACACGTCGGTATTCAGCGCGTTCTCCTTGAGAGTGTGAGTAATCGTGAGCTTGAAATCAAAGGGATAGACGGCTTTTGTGTCAGCGTTTGCGGATAAGGCAAGGGCTACCGAGGTCTCGCTTTTTGAGACGAGCGTAAACACGAGACGTCTTGCAAAGCCGTGTCCTTTCATCTCGTACGTCTTGCCCTCGAAGGTATACTGTCCGCGGTACAGCCGCCCGCATATCGGGAAGAGATACGGCGCTTGTCCCGTCCAGTATTTTTCGTCGCCCTGCCAGATATATTCGCAACCGTCTCCGTTTCTTATCACCGAGACTATTTCCGCTCCTTTATCTGATATTTTCGCAGTAATTATATCGTTTTTTAAAGTATATATCATTGTATATAAAATCTTTCGGTTTATTGCTTAATAGATATTATTTATTTACGTATCGTGATACATAATTATTATACCATACGCGATTTTAAACTTCAAGGTATACCGAAAAATTTTTTGTAAATAATAATCAGCGAAAGAAGGAAGGACCGAGAATCCGCGAATTCAATTTGCGGATTCTCGGCAGGTGAGGCGGATATGCAAAATAAAATCATCGAATTTTCGGAAAGCACCTCGTTTATTGCCTGCGGCTCGGCGGTTGGAAAATGCGAGCACGAGGGTCCCGTGGGAGACTGCTTTGACATTCACGACAAGACGGACAGGTTTGGAATGAAAACGTGGGAGAAAGCGGAAAGCGAGATGCAGCGCTTGGCGCTCAACAGCGCTATGTCAAAGGTTGGATTTTCAGAGCACGATATAGACGCGCTTTTCGCGGGAGACCTGCTCAATCAATGCGTGGGTTCTTCGTACGGACTGTTGGATTTTGATATACCTTATTTCGGACTTTACGGGGCGTGCTCGACCGCGGCGGAGGGTATAATGCTCGCCTCGATGATGGTGTCGGCGGGATATTTCGGCAAATGCGCCGCCGTAACCTCGTCTCATAACAGCTCGGCGGAGCGACAATATCGCACCCCGATAGAGTACGGAGGGCAAAGAACGCCGACGGCGCAGTGGACGGTTACGGGGTCCGGGGCGTTTATTATCGGACGCGGAAACGGAGTCAGGATAACCGAGGCGCTGCCCGGAATAGTGGTCGAAAAAGGAATAAATGACGCTAACAATATGGGGGCGGCTATGGCGCCCGCAGCGATAGACACTCTGTTCAGGTATTTCAGAAACAGCGGTAAGAGCGCGGACGATTTTGACCTTATACTCACGGGAGATCTCGGCTGGGAGGGCGGTTCTATATTTTGCGAGCTTATGGCGGTAGAGGGCTACGATATAAAGAAAAAATATAACGACTGCGGAATGATAATATACGACAGAGAGAGTCAGGATATGCACTCGGGCGGCTCGGGCTGCGGCTGCTCTGCCGTGGTTTTGGCTTCCTATATCATTCCCAAGCTTATGAGAGGCGAGCTTTCCGACGTGCTTTTTATCGGAACGGGAGCTATGATGAGCCCGTCGAGCATTCAGCAAGGGGAGGCTATCCCCGCGATAGGACATCTTATAAGACTTCAAAAGCCTAAATCTGAATAGAAAAGGTCGTAACGGTATGGATATTATTATGAAATATATATGGGCGTTTTTGGTAGGCGGAGCTTTCTGCGTTATCGCCCAGATATTGATAGACAAAACGAAGCTCACTCCCGCGAGAATTCTCGTGTCTTACGTGGTCGCGGGGGTATTGCTCGGCGCCGTCGGTCTTTACAAGCCCCTCGTGGATTTTGCGGGAGCGGGAGCGACAACTCCCCTTACGGGATTTGGATATCTGATATCCAAAGGCGTGCGCGAGGCGGTAGACGAGCACGGGCTTATCGGCGCGCTGACGGGCGGACTCAGCGCGGCGGCAGGCGGAACTGCGGCGGCTCTTTGCTTTGGATATATCGCGGCTATATTTTCGGCAGGCAAACCGAAGGGTTAGTTTGTGTGTGGATTTATTTTATGGGGGAGGAGCTTTTTGCAAAAAGCTCCTCCCCAAAGCCCCCTCCGCAAAAAACTTAAACGTTGGGTATGATTTTTGATTTTTATTTTTCTTCCTACGAAGAGTTTAATTTAGGCTTTTATCATACTTGGTAGGGGAGAGGCAAGCCCCTCCCCTACCGAGTATGATGAAAACCCGAATTAAGTTTTCCGTAGAAAGTAAGGCAAAAAGCCAAGATTAAACCAAAACGTTTAAAGATATTTGAAGAGGGGTAGGGGGAGAAACTTTTGCAAAAGTTTCTCCCCCTAAAAAACTCATACACAAACTAACTTTTGGGAGTGCCTTTTTGCAAAAAGGCACTCCCCCATAAATCCCTCAATTACTCATTCTCTTCTGACCTTTATAATAACTACCGAAATATCGTCGTTGCCGTTTTCGTTCCGCGCTCTGTCAACTATAAGCTCCGCGGTTCGCTCTATTCCCTCGCTTTCAATATTCTTTTTAAGTAAATCAAAGAGCCACGGGCATTCGTCCTTTCCCTGCGTTACTCCGTCGCTCACCATAACGATAACGTCGCCCTCGCCCACGTCAAAGCTTATCTTTTTGGCATCAAGCTCTCTGATAATGCCGACGGGAACGGTTTTCGAGCGCAGTTTAAAGAGACTTCCGTCTCGGAACACGTAAGTGGGAGCCGCCCCGCTCTTATAGAACGACGCCTTCCCTCGTATCATATCAAGCTCCAGCAAATCTATCGTGGCAGAGCATTCGTGCATACTGCCGCCGCCCTTGTTGCGCAGAAATCCGTTCAGCATTTTAAGAGCCGAGGAGCAATCGTTGGACGAGGTAAGCATCTTCTGCATAAACATAGCGCATATACCCGAGGTAAGCGCCGCGTCCCTTCCCGACCCCATACCGTCGCTGATAAGCGAGAAAAATTTGTCGTTCTCGGAATTTTCAAATATACTTACCGTATCCCCGCAAAACTCCTCCTCACCGTTTGACATAACCGATTTTTTAGCGAACTCTACACATATACCGCGCTTTTCGGTGAGAGTCATTACCGCGCCCTCTCCGCCATCCGCTTCAATTATTTCGCTCTTTTCAAATTCCTTCTCGCAAATATCCGACACGAGCTTTATTATCGCCCGTTCGTTTTTGTGAAAGACCGCAGCGCTTCGGGCGTTCAGAACTATTCTTCTTTTTCTCTTTCCGAACACGACGGCGGAGGATATATCCCACCCCGTCCCGCTCAAAGCCGAGCATAGCCTTCCGCAAAGCTCCGAGAGCGGCTCGTATTCCTCGTCGTCAATACTTACAGAGCCTGCCAGAAGGTCGGAGACCGCCTCGTAATCAAGCGCGAAAATCTCGGTCTTGTCGCATAAAAGAAGCTGTTTCGTATGAAGCATAGAGTTGTAATTTATCTCGTCTATTATATCGGGAAGCCTCTCGCATACCTCTCTCATACATTTGGGAACGTTGTCGCTTTCTATCTTTCCGTCCTTGTGTACGTAGGCGCTTATCGAAGCCACCGAGGATATCGTTTGCGTATAATTTTCTTCCCAGCATATATTTTTATTCTTGCAGTTACCGCAGCAAGCGTCAAAGGCGCTGTCACATATCTGCTTGATATCCGCCGCGAGAGGCCGTCTCATTCTGTCGGCAAGATCGTAGAAAAAGCGCGACATAGACGAAAAGGTTTCGCAAAGAGTCTTTATCTTCTGCTCGGTCGCGTCGAGTCTTATCTCACTCAAGCGGGCGTCTCCCACAAGGCATATAGCCGATTCCGACTCTTCATTTTCCACACTCTCCTCCGACGCAGACGCTTTCACTGTAAAAAACAGCTTATCAAGCACTCCGAAAAGAAGGCTTGCCGCAAGTATCGCGGGCATAAGTTCGGTTATAGCTCCTATTCCGCTGACGTAAAATCCCCAAGCCATTCCGACCGTGAACGCCGACACCGAGGCAAAAAGCGCCGATACCCGCCACAGCGCGCCGGAAGCGACAGCCGCGAATATAAATGCGGGCGCCGTCATAGGAGAGTACGCCAAGCCGCAGACGACAGCCGCCGCAATACCGAAAACCATTCCTTTTTTACGGCAGGCGTACAAGACGGCGAACATAACTCCGAACGCCGCGAGCGATACACCGTAGATATACAGCTCTCGCGCGGAGTACGATATACCAAAGGAAAAGAGCGCGAGTGAGATATAATAGAAAACGCTTCCCTCCCTCGGCCTTCCGAAATATCCGTAGCAAAGAAGAACCGCCGCGGGAGCGGCAAGCATAGCCAATATCGCCCCGTATAAATCGTAATACAAAAATCCGCCCTCTATGAGATTATATATCCCTACTATAAAACATCCCACGCAGGAGGTAGCCATACGCAGACATATATTTTCGGAAAACAGCTCGGGCAATATTCCCCATACCGTTCGTTCCTCCGCAGACTCTCCCGCGCCATCCGCGCTTTTCGGCGGGTCGAGAGTGAGCCTTGTGAGAATTCTTATCATAAGCGTAGCAAGATATGCGGATATCAAAACCGCCGGCTTGTCCGTACCCAGCGCGGACAGAGACAGTCCGGCCAGAATATAGGGAACTCTCCTGTCGGAAACGCAGAGAAAAGCTATTCCGAAAGGCATAGCGCCAAACGGCAAAGCACACCCTCCGAGCGCATAGCCGAAGCAAGCGTACAAAAAGCCCATAGCTATCTTAACGTAAAGCTTTTCATCCCTTGCGCGAGCGGTTGATACCTTACTCCCGCTCCGACTCTCATATTTTAAACCGATATTCTCCGTCGCTTCCCCGTCGTATTTTCTTCCGTCAACGTCCATTTTTTATCATTCCTTTCGCCTTTTAGACTCTGCTTTGCAGGTATTTAACGGCTCGTAAAAATATTTTACATTATTTACCTGCATTTTTTTGTCGAAGCAAGGAGGACAAAGCTAAACTTTTTTATAACAAAAAACGCCCGTAAAATGCACAAGATACCGATATATTCTCTTTTTTGGCGCAAAAAAAACGATATTCGGAGATATAAAATAAAAAAACGCGCTATTCGGTCGTACTTTTAATTCCTCAAAAAATAAAAAACAAAAATATTTTGTTGAATTTGCCTATGACAATTTTCTCAAAAAAATGTTATAATTAATACGTACTTGAAGAATACTCTTCAAGGCTCGTGCCGTTTAATATCAATGTGCGGTTTGTAAACCAAACGTAAGTCCGATTGTATATTCTACGCTCTTATTTTTCAGAAAAGGTGATTTTTATGTTAAGTATCGGAAGCTACGTAAGCTATCGCGCGGAAGGTGTCTGCAAAATATCGGATATACGAACCGAAAATTTCGGCGTTCTCGGGCGGGACGTGCTATATTACGTTCTGAACCCCGTCGGAGATGAAAAATCGGTCTTTTTCGTCCCCGTCGATAACGAAAGGCTCGTCTCTATGATGAGAAAAATTCTCTCGGCGGACGAAATAACCGATATGATAAAAGCGTCGCTTTTGCGCGGCGGCGAATGGATATCAGACTCAAAGCAAAGAAGCAATCGTTTTAAGGAAATTTTGTCGGTAGGCGAGCGCGAGGAGCTCGTGCTGATGATACATATTCTGAAGCGCCATATCGACGACGCGGCGGAAAACGGAAAGAAATCTTATATCACCGACGTAAACGCAATGAAGCGCGCTAGCAAAATTCTCTTTGACGAGTTTTCTATGACGATACCTATGTCCTCACCCGACGACGTAATAGCTCTTATTGAAAAAATATACGAAGAAAATAAATAAAAGGAACGGGAGAAATCAAAGATTTCTCCCGTTTGACTTTTATATTTAATTATCCCTTACTTTATCGTTTATCTGCTGCTCCGCAAGAGAGATAAAGTCTGATACCGACATAACTCCGATATCTCCTTTTTTGCGGGAACGTACCGAGACGGTACCCTCACCCATCTCCTTCTCTCCGATAACTATCATATAAGGTATCTTTTCAAGCTGCGCCGCGCGTATCTTGTAGCCTATCTTCTCGTTTCGCTCGTCAACCGTTACTCTCATACCCTTGCGAGTACATTCGTCGGCAATTCTGCGGGCGTATTCCGACTGCTCGTCGCCTATCGGCAAAAATCTTACCTGCTCGGGAGCCATCCACATAGGAAGCGCGCCCGCGTACTTTTCAAGCAAGAGAGCCAGCGTGCGCTCGTAACAGCCGAGAGCCGTGCGGTGAATGATATACGGGTTTACACGGTTGTCGTTGGAATCGGTATATTCCATACCGAATTTCTTCGCGAGAAGCATATCTATCTGTATAGTAACTATCGTATCCTCTTTTCCGAATACGTTCTTGCACTGAATATCGAGCTTCGGTCCGTAGAACGCAGCCTCGTCAATACCTATCGCATAGTTACCCGCTCCGAGATATTTGTCGAGAAGCTCGCCCATTATGCTCTGAGCCTCGTCCCACTGCTCGGGCGTCCCCTCGTATTTATCGGTTCTCTTGGGATCCCACTGAGAGAATCTGAACGAGCAGTCCTCCCAAAGCCCCACCGTTTCAAGACAGTACTTCGCAAGGTCAAGACAGCCCTTGAATTCCTCCGCGAGCTGGTCGGGACGGAGTACGAGGTGTCCCTCGGATATGGTAAACTGACGCACGCGGATAAGTCCGTGCATCTCTCCGCTGTCCTCATTTCTGAAAAGCGTCGAGGTCTCACCGAGTCTCATAGGAAGGTCGCGGTAAGAGCGCTTCTTATTGAGAAATACCTGATACTGGAAGGGACAGGTCATAGGACGGAGCGCAAAGCACTCCTTCGTATAGTCGTTAGGATCGCCTATAACGAACATTCCGTCAAGATAATGGTCCCAATGTCCCGATATCTTGTAAAGCTCTCTTTTTGCCATAAGGGGAGTTTTGGTAAGGAGATAGCCTCTCCTCTGCTCCTCGTCCTCTACCCATCTCTGGAGCGTCTGTATAACTCTCGATCCCTTGGGAAGAAGTATCGGTAAGCCCTGTCCGACGGTATCGACCGTAGTGAAATATTCAAGCTCTCTGCCTATCTTATTGTGGTCGCGCTTTCTTGCCTCCTCGACCGCCTCGATATACGCCTTCATCTGATCCTTCGCGGGAAAGGCTATTCCGTATATTCTTTGAAGCATCTTATTCTTCTGGTCGCCCTTCCAATAAGCACCCGTACACTGTGTAAGCTTGAACGCCTTGACGGCTCCCGTAGCGAAAAGGTGCGGTCCCGCGCAAAGATCGGTAAACTCACCCTGACGGTAGAAGCTTATCACGGCGTCCTCGGGAAGCTCCTCTATAAGCTGTACCTTATAAGGCTCGTTCTTCTCCCTCATAAAGGCGATAGCCTCCTCTCTCGGAAGCTCGAATCTCTCTATACGGAGATTTTCCTTGACTATCTTCTTCATCTCGTCCTCGATAGCCGAAAGTATATCGGGCGTGAAGGATATCTCGCTGTCGATATCGTAGTAAAATCCGTTCTCGATAGCGGGGCCTATAGTTAGCTTTGCTTCGGGATACAGACGTTTTACCGCCTGCGCGAGAATATGGGAGGCGGTATGGCGGAAAACGTGCTTTCCTCCCTCGCTCTCAAAAGTAAGGAGCTTTACCCTACTGTCAGGCTCAAGCACCTTCGTAAGCGCGCACAGCTCGCCGTTTACCTCGGCCGCAATAACGCTCCTGTCGATAAGACCTGCCTCTGCCGCCGCGTCGTAAACGCTCGCGCCCTCTGCAGCGTCAATTGTTTTTTCATCAAAAATAACTTTCATAATTATATTTTCCTTTCATTTTGTTTAATATAAAACACCCCGAACAGCCTTTTTGCTGTTCGGGGTGTGGATAATCCGCACGGTTCCACCCGAAACTTTAACTCGATTTTATGCAATTTATAATTGAAGCGGTACCGATTGCAAGCGTATATAGGAGTTCTCAGCCATCTCCCTCTCTGTAATACCGTTTTAGCAACGACGTATCTTCAATTTTACGGCATTATTTCTTCTTTGACTGATTGTACGCCGAATGGGGATTTAAAAATTCACGCCAATCGAGGTCGCCTCTGTCAAGAGCCGTTATTATAACCTCTGCCGTGGCAATATTCGTAGCCACGGGAATATTGTTCTGGTCGCACATTCTGAGGAGCTCGTGCTCCGCAGGATTGAACTTTGCGTTGGGACGGGTATCTCTGAAGTAAAGGAGAACGTCTATCTCGTTATAAGCCACTCTCGAAGCGACCTGCTGTTCGCCTCCCTGCTCGCCCGCCATAAGCTTGTTTATGGAAAGACCCGTAGCCTCTGATATATACTTTGCAGTAACTGCGGTAGCGCAGATGTTATGCTTGCTCAATATACCGCAATACGCAATACAAAACTGGGTCATTAACTCTTTTTTCATATCGTGTGCGATGATCGCAATTTCCATCTGATTTCCTCCGTGTCGTTATATGGGAATATATAGTACCGATATTTTTAAATTATAAGTTATTATACCACTAAAAAAAGTATTTTGTCAATACGCTATTTAATATTTGTAAAAATAATGAATAAATATCACCTTAATTTTCAAAATGCTATTGTTTTTTTCTCAAAATTGATTTATAATAGTATTTGGTGTATTTTTTGCTAAACAAAAAATATTTTTGGAGGTATAAAATGGTAAAAGATATGATAAACGCCGTCGCTCTTTCCGATCCCGAGATAGCCGCGGCAATACAAAAGGAGCTTGACAGACAAAGAGACGGTCTTGAGCTTATCGCATCTGAAAACATAGTATCGGAGGCGGTTCTCTGCGCTATGGGCTCGGTACTTACGAATAAATATGCAGAGGGTTATCCCGCGAAGCGTTACTACGGCGGCTGCCAGTGCGTTGACGTAGTTGAAAATATAGCTATCGAGAGAGCCAAGGAGCTTTTTGGCGCGGGCTACGCCAACGTTCAGCCTCACAGCGGAGCGCAGGCAAACACCGCGGTATACTTCGCTCTTCTCAAGCCCGGCGACACCGTTATGGGAATGAGTCTCGCTCACGGCGGACATCTCACTCACGGAAGTCCCGTAAATATTTCCGGTATGTATTATAATTTCGTTCCCTACGAGCTTAATCCCGAGACCGAGCGCATTGATTACGACGAGGTTGAAAAGCTCGCGCGCACGAACAATCCCAAGCTCATCGTAGCGGGAGCGTCGGCTTACCCCAGAACGATTGATTTCAAGAGAATGGCTGATATCGCTCATTCGGTAGGCGCTTACTTTATGGTAGATATGGCTCACATCGCGGGACTCGTAGCTGCGGGTGAGCACCCCTCGCCCGTTCCGTACGCCGACGTCGTAACGACCACGACTCACAAAACTCTGAGAGGTCCCCGCGGAGGAATGATTCTTACCAACGACGAGGAGCTTGCGAAGAAGTTCAATAAGGCTATTTTCCCCGGAACGCAGGGCGGTCCTCTTATGCACACCATCGCGGCAAAAGCCGTTTGCTTTGGTGAGGCGCTCAAGCCCGAATTTAAGGTATATCAGCACAACATAGTCGAGAACGCAAAGGTTCTCTCGGAATGTTTGCTTGCAGAGGGCTTCAATCTCGTATCGGGCGGAACCGACAATCACCTTATGCTCGTTGACCTCAGACCTATGAAGATAACGGGTAAGGAATTTGAGGCAAGACTTGACGCGGTAAATATCACGGTAAATAAAAACGCTATCCCCAACGACCCCGAAAAGCCTTTCGTTACCTCGGGCGTAAGAGTGGGAACTCCCGCAGTTACCTCAAGAGGTCTCGGTGTCGAGGAAATGAAAACCATTTCCCGTCTTTTCAAGCTCACCGCTACCGATTTTGAAAACAGCGCGGACAGCGTAAGAGCTACCGTTGCGGAAATATGTAAAAAATTCCCGCTTTATAATTAAAATTAAAGATTTTTTAGGGGGAGGGACTTTTTGAAAAAAGTCCCTCCCAAAAGTTAGTTTATGTATGGTTTTTTAAGGGGAGAAGCTTTTGCAAAAGCTTCTCCCCTTACCCCTCTTCAAAAACCTTTAAACGTTTGGGTTTAATTTTAAATTTTTGTCTCACTTTCTACAGAGAACTTATTTCGGATTTCCTCATACTCGGTAGGGGAGGAGCAAGCCCCTACCGAGTATGGTAAATACATAAATTAAACTCTCCGTAGAAAACAAGATAAAAATCAAAAATCCATACCCAAACGTTTAAAGTTTTTTGAAGAGGAGGGTTTGGGGGGAGTGCCTTTTTGCAAAAAGGCACTCCCCCCATTAATTATTTAATAATTTAATTTATTTCTTCTTACGTCTTACTACACAGTAAGCCGATATAGCCGCACTTGCCGCGAATACAGGCAGAGCGAGAACCGAGCCGCAGCCCTTCTTCTCTTCCGCCGTGGTCTCGGCAGCGGTCGTGGTTGCGTCGGGCTCGGGCGCCGCGGTCGTCGCCTCGGTGGTTTGATCGCCGCTTAACGAAATCTCCTTATAATACTCATTCGGAGTCTGGTCAACGAAGGTCTCGCCTATGTGCTCGTAATAAAGTCTGGCAACGGCTTCCTCAAAATACGGGAAGGCAACCTTCATACCGAATATGTTGAGGTGGCTGTAATCGGCGGGACCGATACAGTAATCGGCTCTGAATTCGGCGTCGTTTATGTTGATTCCCGAAACCTCGGGGTCTGCGGCGTAGATACACTTAACGTCGCCTCTGTGCCGCGCAAGCTCCAGCATAGCGTCAGCGTAATCCACGGTAGAGGGGTCAATCTTATCGGTAGCGCCCCAAGGAGTTACCAATATAACGAGCGCGTTCGGGTGCTTTGACTTGATAGTGTTTATCATAACGTTAAGCGCGCCCTTAAAGGTGGTGGAGTCGGTGCTGTCGTTAGTACCTATCGAGATAACGCCTCTGTCGTTTCTTCCGCCCTCAATAAGCACTATATCCACGCCGCTCGCGGGAAGCGAGCTTTCGTAACGAAGAACCATAGGAACCTTATCCGTGTTGTATCCCGTCCAGCTTGCCACGGTAGAACCGCTTACAGCGTCGGTGGTGGTGTTCATATTGTATTTGGAAGAAAGCAAGCCGTGCCAGGTGTTAGCAACGCCGACACCGCCGTGGCCCGCGAAATAGCTGTCGCCTATCGCGTACATTCCAATCCCCTGCAGCTTTTCGTAGTTGGTGTTTACCTCGGGGACCGAAATTCCCGCCGCAATAACCAATTCGTACGTGGTGGCAGAAGGAGCGTCAGCCGCTACTTCATCAAGCGTCAATATGCTCGAATATATTTTCACGTCGTCAAAATACGTGAGCAGATTTCTCTCTGCGTCAAGATGATTACGGCGTCTTCCAAGGAAGAAATCATAAGAATCGGTCAAGCCTGAAACGTAGTTTCCTTCGTCTGTGAGAAGCAGAGTAAAGTCGGCCGCGCTTTCGGGAACCTCTTTGTTGGAAATATAATAGTTTATTTCCACGTAACTGTCGTTTATCTTATCAAACGTAACGACGAGGAGACGGAACTCGTTCATAGTGGTCGATTTTCCGGTAGCCGTTCCAAAGCCGTAGGAAACTACGGCGTCGTCAACCGTACCCTCTACTCCGTGGCCCGCAAGCTGCCAGGTCCATTTCTTTCCGAAAACACCCGCAACGCCTGTGCGTCCCTTGGGGTCGTTTACGAGAGCTACCTTGGTAACTATCGTTTTGTCAACTACGTCGGTGAGGTCGGCGTTGTCTCCCTCTGCCCAGAGATAAGTTCCTGCGGTGTCGGGAATGTAAGCAACGCCCTTATCTATGACGATATCCGAGCCGTTCGCGGTAAGCGTGTCGGAGGATGCTCCGCCCGCCGCCTTGTCGGCGTAGGGTGTTTCCCCCTCAAAATCCCAGTGGGTTATCAAGGACGAATGGTACGAGGGCGTATCGGTTGCGCTGACCGAAACAAGCGCGCCCGCCTGAAGAAGCATAGCGAGTACGGTGAGTACGACTATAAGTTTTTTCATAGTGATTATCCTTTCTTTACCAAGATATAGTATCCGCGTCGCCTATTTCACATACTTCAAAGGATGCGGTTATAATATCCGAAAAATCAAGCTCTACCGTTATTTCGGGATTTACGTAAGTTTTTTTCATTTTTCACATCTCCCTTCGTTAATTATGCGGCAGGCGCGGTTCTTGACGAGCTGACCACAATCTTTTCAGCTTCGGCCGCAGCCTCGGCATCGTAGGAAACCGTTACGTAAATAGTGTCGAGCGCAATCTTCGTATCCCCGCTTATCGAGCGCGGCGAAACCTCAAACACTATTTGTCCGCCGTTCTTTATAATCGACGCGTCAACACCCGTTACGGTAAGCGCCATAATATATTTACTGTTGAAGTTATCCTGGGCTGTGTATTTCACAAGACCGTTGTCGTTTGCGTTCAGCGTTCCGAGAAGATACGAGCAATTTCTCGAAAGATTCTTTTCACCGCCCGTATACACCGCGTTGACGTCGAAGCCTATACTGTCAAGGCTTGCGGTATCGAGAGTAGCCGCGAAACGAATATCGAAAACTTCCTTTTCTTCCTCATTTTTATAGATATTGGTCGTCTGCGCCGCGCGGTACTGAGGAGCGGAAATGGTTGAAACCGCTTCGTCGAGGGAGAGTGCTTTGTCGTATATCTTTATGTCGTCAAAGC
Organism: Clostridia bacterium; assembly: GCA_017464565.1. Classification (GTDB taxonomy): domain Bacteria; phylum Bacillota; class Clostridia; order Oscillospirales; family CAG-272; genus HGM12713. The sequence continues at coordinate 1,399 of JAFTZH010000014.1, read as the reverse complement.
ACCAAGTGATTCCTTTAGCGCCGTCAGTTGCTGATTCTTTTCCTATAACAAAGTCGTACGAGCTGGAAAGATAGTTCTTACTTAAAGTTTTAGTAGTATTTGCTTCTGTATAAGTAGCTATATTTTCAAAATCGGATTTGGTTTGAGGATACGCTGAAGATGAAATATAATAATTATCCTCAAACGTATAGTCTGTAGTATTGAAAGAAAAGCTCATAATGAGGTAACGCCATTCATCTTCTCCCTGCCAAGTTACCGAAGAATCGTCAATTATTCTTTTAGCAGAATTAGTACCATTTGCACAACTTCTTACCCGTATGATACCCGGTTCAAGGTTAGCCGTAGTTTGATATCTGTATTCAAACGCGGCAGTTTTACAGAACATCATCGTATTCGATTCGGCTATCGCGGTAGCTTTATATTTCACTACGATAGTCTTGTTTTGCAGATTCAAGAGATCGCATTGACCTGCTCCTGGCGCGGAAAGATATCCGCCGGCTGTATAAGGAACGGTTACCGTTCCGTCAGTGTTCGGAACAACGTCTGCGCCTGCGGTTAAGTCATCAGTGGTGAGTCCGTTTACCGCTTTGTCGGCGTAAGGATTGGCGCCCTCGAAGTTCCAGTGGGTTACGAGGTGGTCGCTCAAGGTTGATTCGGTCGGCGTTGCATTTATCGGAAGAGCTAACGCACAGGTTCCGAGAACGAGCGCCAAAATAATTGAAATAGTTCTTTTCATTCTTTTTCTCCTTGATTATATTTTTATTAAGTAATGTAACAAAATTTCACAATATAACGATGATTTGCTTATGAAATTTTATTAGTTATGTTATAATAATTATAACATTTTTGGCAATATAAAATCAATAATCAAAAAAGAGAACGAGGTGGAGAACAAACAGGACACGCTACACTCAAAGTAGAATTTTTGAACAATTGTCTATTTTAGTTTTCCATTGATTGTGGATATTGCGTAAAAAAAGCTTTGATAAAAGCCTAATAAACCGATTTTTAATAAAATACTTTTACCTTTTTACCCCCTGTTACCGCCTTGATTTTGAGGTTTGGATTGTATTTTTAAGTCATTTCAGGGGGTAAATGAAGACCATTCGTGTTCTTCACTCCGTAAAGATTCTTTACTTTATGGGATTATGTTCATTTTTTGCTGCACGGCAATGAAACGCTATTTAGGTCTGCGACCTAAATGAAAAAAGCGTGTCAGGGGGTCCCCCCCTGAACCCCCGCTTCCCGACGCATTTTTAAGATGCGTCGGGGATTTACGTTTTATCTGAACAAAACGCAGAAAGGTCAGGACGACGACCTTTCTGCTGTCAAGCTTTTTAGCTATATCCGTGCATTATGCTTTACGTCTATAATCATACTTACCCGTATAGTACTTTTT
>JAFTZH010000002.1 GCA_017464565.1 Clostridia bacterium | reverse complement strand
CTTTTTAGCTATATCCGTGCAGTATGCTTTATATCTATAATCATACTTACCCGTATAGTACTTTTTGATTTTTATTTTTTAAATCATAAAAGAATTTTATGGGGAGATATATTCTTTGATTTAAAGTATAGCTTATGGGGAGAGACAAAAGAAACAGACAGCCCTCGGAGCCTCGTTATGCTCCGAGGGCGTTTCATTTAAATTAAACGTTACTCCGCGGCGCGTCTTAAAAACGCGCCGCGATTACGGGGTTCCAAGGGCACTCCCTTGGTTTGTTTCTTTGGTTCGTTTCTTGTCAAAGGACAAGAAATGAACATAACACCATAAAAAACAAACTAACTTTTTACGGAGTGAAGAACACGAATGTTTTTCACCTCACGGGAGGAGCAAGCCCCTCCCCTACCGAGTATGATGAGAACCCGAATTAAGCTCTTCGTAGGAAACAAGATAAAAATTTAAAATTAACCCCAACGTTTAAAGATTTTTGAAGAGGGGGGTTTGGGGGGAGTGCCTTTTTGCAAAAAGGCACTCCCCCCATAAAACAAACACAAAAATTTCAAGGGGAGAAACTTTTGCAAAAGTTTCTCCCCTTAAAAATCCATACACAAACTAACTTTACGGAGTGAAGAACACGAATGTTCTTCATCTCACCATCTCAACAAGCCTGCGGCAATTCTCCGCTATATCGTTTCCCGACACGTCTACCGAAAGGTCCGCGTATTTCTCGTATATTGGACGGCGCAGTTCGTAAACGTCCCGCAAGGTTTGTCCCGCGTTCATCGCCACGCCTCTGCTGTGCAGATTGGTTACGCGCCGCTCTATCTCCTCAATAGGCAATTTTATATATACCATTTTTCCGAGAGAGCGCAAACGCTCCGCGGCTCGCTCTTTCAGAACCGCGCTTCCTCCCGTGGCTATCACGGTATTCTCGCAGTTGAGCGTCAGCACGGTATCCGCTTCCTTTTCGAGAAACGCCTCCACGCCGAAGCGGTCTATGTATTCCTGCAAGGACGTTCCTATATTCTTTTGAATAATCAAGTCCACGTCAAGAAAATCCATACACAGCATCTTGGCGGCAACTATACCCAGCGTACTCTTTCCGCACCCGGGCATTCCTATAAGCACGATATTATCGTTTTTCATAACAATTACTTCATTAATTCGCAGTTTATTTTTTCTTCTTCACCGCAAGAGCGCACCAGCCGTTGTCTACCGCTCTCTCGGCTATCTCAAAGCCGTTTGCCTCAAAGCAGGAGATAACGTCCTCCGAGCGCTCGAGAATAATACCCGACGCCAGAAGCACTCCGTCGTCAGCCATATATTTTCCCACGTCGGGCGTCATTCGTATTATTATATCCGCGACTATATTCGCGCATATAACGCCGTACCCGCCCGACACGGCGGCAACCTGACGCAAAAGGTCGGACTGCTCGCAGGTTATATTGCTCTGTCCGCTGTCCTTGATATTCTCTCTCGCTACCCTGACTGCCACGGGGTCTATGTCGTAAGCGCGGCACTCGCCCGCCCCAAGCTTTGAAGCGCATATAGCGAGTATTCCGCTTCCGCAGCCTACGTCAAGAACCTTCTCACCCGATTTAACGTATTTTTCAAGCAAGCCGATAACCAGCCTCGTCGTTTCGTGAGAACCCGTTCCGAACGCCATTCCGGGATCCATTCTTACGATTATCTCACCTTCCGACGCCTCGTATTTCTCCCACGCGGGCACTATAACTATCTTCTCACCGACCTTGATAGGCTTGTAATACGCCTTCCAAGCGTTCGCCCAATCGTCCTCGTTTACTCCGCTTATATCTATCTTTCCGTCTATTTCGTTTGCCGAAAGCCTCTCGCGCAGAAAAGCGAGATTGTCGGACACGCCGACGTCAGCCGGAACGTAAACCGAAACCGACGCGATAGTTTTGTCAGCGTTGAGAATACTTTCGTCTATAAGATCGCCGTAACAGGTTTTGAGATCGATATCGCTGTAATCCTCTATTTGAAGATAATTGTTTATCATACTCATAACGGCAACGAGAGAATCCAGCTGTTCAAGCGGAACCGTTACCTTGATTCTCGTCCATTCGCTCTGCGTGCCGTAGTCCTGACAAGTGTAATCTTTATCCATCCGTCTTTACCCTACCTTTGCGGAATAATTATTTTTTATCGAATATGCGCTTGAAAAATCCCGTTTTCTTGGAATAATTGTTCTCTCCGCAGGCATCCGCGAACTCACGCATCTTCTCTCTTTGCTTCTCGTTAAGTCCTTTGGGTATCTCTATATTTACGGTAAATATTATATCTCCCCGTCTGCCCGAATTGTTGACGTATGGAACGCCCTTCTGCCTGAGAGTAAAGCGAGTACCCGGCTGCGTTCCCTCGGGAATGGTAAATTTCTGATTTCCCTCAAGCGTCGGAACGTCTATCTCGGCGCCGAGCGTAGCCTCCGCTACCGTTATCGGAACCTCGCAGTAAAGGTTGTAGCCGTCGCGTTCGAAAATATTGTGAGGCTTTACGCTGACGAGGATAATAAGGTCTCCCGCGGGACCTCCGTTGCGTCCGTCGCAGCCCTGCGAGCGGAGCGCTATTCTCTCTCCGTCGTCAATTCCCGCGGGAATTGATACCGCGAGCTTCTTGTTTATCTTAATATATCCCGTACCTCTGCAATTCTGACAGGGATTTTTTATTATCTTACCCGTTCCTCTGCAGGCGTCGCAGGTGGTGGTGGATTGGAAAGCCATACCGCCGAGCCGCTGTGTAACCCTCTTCTGACCGCTTCCTCCGCAGGAGGTACAGGTCTGCGGCTGCGTACCTTTCGCGGCTCCGCTTCCCGCGCAGTCGGGACACTTCTGTATTTTCGAGAAGCTTACGTCCTTCTTTACGCCGAAAACGGCTTCCTCAAAGCTTATGCTGACTCTTGCCGAGACGTCCTCTCCCCTCGTAGGAGAGTTTGCTCTCCTTGAAGAGCCTCCAAAGCCTCCTCCAAAGCCTCCTCCGAAAAAGCTTCCGAAAATATCGCTTATATCTCCGAAATCGCCAAAGCCTCCGTAGCCCGCTCCGCCTCCCGCGGACGGGTCGAACGCATCGTGTCCGAACTGATCGTATTTAGCCTTTTTATCGGCATCCGAAAGCACGGCGTACGCCTCGTTAACCTCTTTAAACTTTGCTTCCGCTTCCTTGTCGTCGGGATTCATATCGGGGTGATATTTTTTAGCAAGCGTTCTGTAAGCTTTTTTTATCGCGGCGTCATCCGCGTCCTTGGATATTCCGAGAACCTCGTAATAATCACGTTTATCTGACATATATTTGCTCCCACGACCGCATACGCGGTCTTACGTTGTTTCTGAAATTTCTGTCGCACGGTATTTCACCGAAAATCAATAGACCAAACAATACGCTTTCGAGGGAAAGGGCAAAAATACCCTTTCCCTCCGCGTTTATTTACAACGGTCAATTATTATTGTCCGTTTTATCCTCGTAATCGGCGTTGTAATAGGTTCCGTCTCCGCTCTGCTGTCCGTCGCCCTGCGCGCCCGCGTCAAATCCGCCTTCTCCCTGCGCTCCGCCCTGCTGTGCGTAAAGCTTTTCGGAGAGCGCGTAGAACGCCTTCTCAAGCGCCTCGGTATCAGCCTTTATAGCGTCGGTATTGCCCGTGGAAACGGTTGCCTTGAGCTTCTCTATCGCGGACTTTACGTCTTCCTTGTCGGAATCGGGAAGCTTGTCGCCAATCTCGTTCAAGGTCTTTTCGCTCTGGAAGATAATAGAGTCGGCTCTATTCTTAACGTCTACCGCTTCCTTCTGCTTCTTATCCTCCTCCGCGAACTTCTCCGCGTCCTTGACAGCCTTATCTATGTCCTCCTGCGACATATTGGTAGAGGATGTGATGGTTATATGCTGTTCCTTGCCGGTTCCCTTGTCCATAGCGGTAACGTTTACGATACCGTTAGCGTCTATATCAAAGGTTACCTCTATCTGCGGAACTCCTCTGGGAGCGGCGGGAATACCGTCGAGCGAAAATCTTCCGAGGGTGGTATTGTAAGCCGCCATCTCACGCTCGCCCTGAAGAACGTGTATCTCAACAGAGGTCTGTCCGTCTGCGGCGGTAGAATATACCTGACTCTTCTTTACGGGAATAGTGGTATTTCTGTCGATTATTTTGTTGAATACTCCTCCGAGCGTCTCGATACCGAGAGAAAGAGGAGTTACGTCAAGAAGAAGAAGGTCCTTTACGTCTCCGCCGAGAACTCCGCCCTGAATAGCGGCTCCTACCGCTACGCACTCGTCGGGGTTAATTCCCTTGAAGGGCTCTTTTCCTATAAATTTCTTAACGGCTTCCTGAACGGCGGGTATTCTCGTAGAGCCTCCTACGAGAAGCACCTTATCTATCTGAGACGCCGAAAGTCCCGCGTCGCGGAGTACCTGCTGAGTCGGTCCCATAGTCTTCTCGACGAGGTCGGCGGTTATCTTGTCGAATTCCGCGCGGGTAAGCGTCGCGTCAAAGTGGAGAGGACCGTTTGCGGTAGCGGTGATAAAGGGAAGGTTGATATTGGTGCTCGACATTCCCGAAAGCTCTATCTTCGCCTTCTCCGCAGCCTCTTTAAGTCTCTGCATTACCATTTTATCGTTTCTGAGGTCAACGCCGTTTTCAGCCTTGAAGCGATTTACCATCCAGTCGATAACTCTCTGGTCGAAATCGTCTCCGCCGAGGCGGTTGTTACCGGCGGTCGCGAGAACCTCGAAAACTCCGTCGGATATCTCAAGCAGGGATACGTCAAACGTACCGCCGCCGAGGTCGAATACCATTATCTTCTGGTCGGTCTCCTTATCCATACCGTAAGCGAGAGCCGCCGCAGTAGGCTCGTTGATTATACGAAGAACCTCAAGACCCGCAATCTTACCCGCGTCCTTGGTCGCCTGTCTCTGCGCGTCCGAGAAATACGCGGGAACGGTAATGACCGCCTGTGTTACGGGCGAGCCGAGATAAGCCTCGGCGTCGGCCTTCAGCTTCTGAAGTATCATCGCGGATATCTCCTGAGGGGTATACGCCTTTCCGTCTATTTCCTTTTTATAGTTGGTTCCCATCTCTCTCTTGATACTGATAATCGTTCTGTCGGGGTTGGTGATAGCCTGACGCTTCGCGACCTGACCTACCATTCTCTCTCCCGATTTTGAAAACGCGAGTACCGAGGGCGTCGTGCGCGCTCCTTCGGGATTCGGTATTACGATAGGCTCTCCGCCTTCAAATACCGCAACGCAAGAGTTTGTCGTTCCTAAATCTATTCCTATAATCTTTCCCATAATATTTTCCTCCTTATTGGGATATAAAATTTACTTTTTATTATTTTATTTTGTACGGCGGATTTTATGCCGTATTTTTCTTTATTTGTTATTTATCAGTTGGCGACCTTGACCATTGAGTGCCTGAGCACCTTGTCTCCCTTTGAGTAGCCCTTCATAAAGACCTCGACTATTTCGTTCTCTCCGTAAGCCTCGTCCTCAACGTGCATCACCGCGTTGTGAAGATTGGGGTCAAACGTTTTTCCGAGAGCCTCTATCTCCGAAACTCCCATTTTCTCAAGCGTCTCCGAAAAGCTCTTCATTATCATTTCAAGCCCCTTCGCGATATTCTCGCCCTCGCCGTCCTTGTACTGAAGCGCTCTTTCCATATTGTCGAGTATCGGGAGTATCTCGGTTACCGCTTCGATATACGCGTCGGTATATATTCCCTCTCTCTCCTTCGCGCTTCTCTTGCGGTAGTTGTCGTATTCCGCAAAAAGTCTGGTATATTTGTCGTTCGCGTCGGCAAGCTTTGCCTCCGTCTCGGAAAGCTTTTTCGAAAGCTCGGCACATTCGCCTTCAAGCTTCTTAAGCTTTTTCTTGTCCTGCCTTGAGAGCTTGCCGTCCTCGGCGGCGGTGTCCTCGGCGGTCTCCGCCGCCGTACTATTCTCCGCAGCGCTTTCAGCCGTATTCTCCGCGGTTTCTTCAGCGGCTTCTTCGGTCATATCTTCAAGCGTCTCGTTTTTCTTATCCTCCATTACCTTCTCCTCCATCAGTATTTCCTTGCTTCAAGGCTCGCTCTTCGTCGATAATTCCCGATATGCTCGAGCCTATATCGTCGATAGCCTTGAGAACCTTTTTGTAATCCATTCTTCTGGGTCCGAGAACCCCGATTATTCCCACCGTCTTTCCGTTTTTCTTTATGGGCTTAAAGACGAGCGAGGAATTATTCATCACCTTTACGGGACTTTCGGAACCGATAAGCACGTTGATATCGTCTCTCTTCGGGTCGGACACAAGGTCAAGTATCTCGTCCTGATCCTCAAGCGTTCCGAGAAGATTTCCCAGCTCGCGCGTGTCGGCGTATTCGGGATATTCAAGAAGACGGTTAAGTCCCGAATATCTCAGCTCGCCTCCGTCAAGCTCGTTCATAACCTCGTAGACCGCCTTTACAGCGGGACCGACGAGGAACGCGGCGTCAGCCATTCCCTGCTCGAGATTCATTATTATCGGAAGATTTATCATATCCGCCGACAGCGAGCATATCTCGGAATTGAGCAGCTCGGAGAGTCTCGCGAGATCTTCCGCCGAGAAGGCTATCGGACTTTTAACCTTCTTGGTCTTTACCGTTCCGTTTGACGTTATCATTACCATAGCGAAATTAAAGGGGTCTATCGAGACGAGCTCGAATTTAGACATCGTTACCGAGGAAGCCTTCGGCTTTATCGCTATACCCGTATAATTCGTAAGAGTCGAAGCGAGCTTCGACGCCGTATCGAGTATCTGGTCTATCTCGGATATCTTCGCCTTCATAAGCTGATTTATCTGTATGATATCTCTCGTCGTGTTATCGTATTGCTCAACGAGAGAATCGACGTAAAACCTGTAACCCAGCTCGCTTGGCACTCTGCCTGCCGAGGTGTGAGGCTGTTCGAGATATCCGAGCTGTTCAAGCTCCGCCATCTCGTTTCTTATCGTTGCCGACGAGCAGGAGACGAGATTGTTCTGTACGATGTATTTGGAGCCGACGGGCTCGCCGCCCTCAATGTGAGCCTCGACCACCGCCTTAAGTATAAGTTTTTTTCTTTCGCTGAGTCCGCTGTCGCAGCTTCCCATTTTTCGACTTCCTCCTTTCAGCGTTCCTTTACCCGCAAAACGTCTTTTTCGGTTTTTTATTTCTCAAGTTTTAGCACTCTTTTGGTTCAAGTGCTAAATCACTGATACAAATTTATCACTTTTCAAGTTGTTTGTCAAGGTTTTTTTCAATTATTTTTGTTAATTATTTATGAACAGTGCTAATTTTTAAGTATAGCCTTTTCCCGTCGGGCACAGTCGTAGAATTTTGAAAACAAAAACGGGCGATTCGCGGATCGCCCCTGCGGTATTATTTGCATTTTCTACCGCGGGAGCGGCCCGCTTCCGTCCGTTGTAAATCTCATATCAGCTATTCCGCCGATGCGGGAACGTCCTCGGCGAGAGGACTCCATACCGCGTAGAGCGTCAGGCTCTCCTCGGCGTACGCTCCGTCAAAATCAAATTTCCGTTTGCCCTCTGAGTCGTAATACCAGCCCTCGAAAACGTAATTCTCCCGCACGGGCTCCTCCGGCTCCTCTATCTCGTCTCCGTAGCGCAGTCTCCGCGTCTCAACCTCGCTTCCTCCGCTCGAATCAAAGCTTACGGTAAATCCGCCTCTCGAAGATAAAAAGGGTATAAGCACCGCTATCGCGAGTATCCCGACGATTATCACCGCGTCGAGAAGCTTTATCGGGATACGCGAGGCAGCCGACGCGAAAACGTTTTTCTTTTTTGGCTCCATACGGAAGCTCCTCCCCGTTATTTTCTCACGAGATATTTTCTCATATCTATCGCGCACGCCACGAGTATTATCAAACCTTTTATAATATACTGCATATTCGCGTCTATACTCAAAAAGGTAAGACCGACGAATATCAGGCGAAGAAGCACGACGCCCATAATAACGCCGCGAATCTTTCCGATGCCTCCGACGAACGAGACTCCTCCGATAACGCACGCCGCGATAGCGTCAAGCTCGTAGTTAAGTCCCGTTGCCGCCGAGTTCGAGCCTATTCTCGCCGCCTCGATAAATCCGGTTATACCGTACATAATACCCGCAAGAACGAACACGAGGGTTATAACTCGTTTTACGTTTACTCCCGACACGTTTGCGGCGTCGGGGTTTGAGCCTACGGCGAACATATTCTTTCCGAATGCTGTTTTGTTCCATATAAACCACATTATAACGGTTATTATCAGCGCGTACCAGACGTAGTTCGGTATAGGAGTTCTTCCGAGAGAAAGAAAGCTTCCCGTAATAAATCCCGTATACGAGCTGTCAAGTCCCGATATGGACTGCCCGTTGTTGTTTCCTATCATAAGGTACATAAGCAAGGCTCCGTACACTATGAGCTGAGTCGATAGAGTTACTATGAAAGGATGAAGATTGAATTTCGCCGTGCAGAAGCCGTTGATAAGTCCGACGAGCGCTCCTATCGCGAGCGCGATGACGAATACGAGTACGAGCGGGAGCGTCGGCATATCGGGAAACATCTTATTGGGATATCCCGTAGCCTGAAGCAAAGACGCCGAAACGCAGGCGACGAGTCCGACTATACGACCTGCCGACAGGTCGGTGCCCGTCAGTATTATAGCCCCCGCTATTCCGAGCGCTATCGGCAGATTTGCCGCCGACAGCGATATTATATTTACGATAGACGGTCCCGAAAGGAAATGAGGACTTATGAACTGTATCACGACCACCGCCGCGATAAGAAACATATAAAGAGAGTTATTTATAAAAAATTCCTTGCGGTAGTTCGCCCTCTCGGTCTTGTCCATCGTTTTATATCTTTGTATAAATGACATTTATAAAACCGTGCCTTTCTTTAAATTGAAAACGAGGTATACCCGTTATACGTTTTGCGCCGCGAGAGCCATTATCTCCTCCTGAGAGGTGCGGGAGGCGTCCACCTCTCCGACGAGCTTTCCGCCCGACATCACGCATATCCTGTCGCACACTCCGAGAAGCTCGGGAAGCTCTCCCGATACCATAATGATTGCCTTGCCCTTTGAGGCAAGCTCCACTATAAGCTGATATATCTCAAACTTGGCTCCGACGTCTATACCTCGCGTCGGCTCGTCGAGCATCAGCACCTCCGGCTCTGTCAGAAGCCATCTTCCGAGTATGACCTTCTGCTGATTTCCTCCCGAAAGCGTTCGTATCTGCGTGCGCTGTGAGGGCGTTTTTATTCTCATAGACTTTATTGCCCATTCGGTATCCTTGCGGCGCAGCTTGTCGCTCAACACCAGCTTTCCCCGCTTATATTTTTTCAGGCTTGATATAGTGGTATTCTCACATATATTCAATATACCGAAGATACCCGTCGAGCGTCTTTCCTCGGTAAGCAGGGCGAATCCGTTTTTAATAGCCTCCGCCGCGTTCCTGTTTTTCACTTCTTTTCCGTGAAGCTTTATGCTTCCCCCGCTCCTTGACGATATACCGAAAAGATTTTCTATAACCTCGGTGCGTCCCGCTCCCGCGAGTCCCGCAAAGCCGAGTATCTCTCCGCGTCTTACCTTGAAGCTCACGTCCTCGACCTGATTGTATTTAGATGAAAGTCCCTCTACCTCGAGTATGACCTCGCCCGGCTTATTGGTCTTTTCCGGAAACCTGTTCGTCAGCTCCCTTCCGACCATAAGCTTTATTATCTTATCCATAGTAAAAGAGGACGCCGGCTCGGTGGTAACGTGAGTTCCGTCGCGCATAACCGTAATATCGTCCGATATCTTCAGTATCTCCTCCATTTTGTGAGATATATAGATTATCCCGCAGCCGCGCTCCCGAAGCATATCTATTATCCTAAATAGATGCCCCACCTCCTGCTCGGTAAGAGACGAGGTCGGCTCGTCAAGCACTATTATTCTCGCGTTATAGGACACCGCTTTAGCTATCTCCACCATCTGTCTCTGCGCAACCGACATTTTACTCATTATCATCTTCGGATCGGCGGATATCCCCAACTCGTCGAATATTTTTTTAGTATCCTTATACATCTGCCGCTCGGAAGTAACGAATCCGAAGGTCTTGGGATATCTGCCAAGCCAGATATTATCCATAACGTTGCGCTTGAGAGCCTGATTAAGCTCCTGATGAACCATAGCGACCCCGTGCTCAAGCGCGTCCTTCGGATTTTTAAAGGATACCTCTTTTCCGTCAAGGATTATTTTTCCCGAATCCTTCGTATATATCCCGAAAAGACACTTCATCAGAGTGGATTTCCCCGCGCCGTTCTCACCCATAAGCGCGTGTACCGTTCCCTCTCTTATTTTCAGGGAAACGTTGTCAAGCGCCCTGACTCCCGGGAAATCCTTGCATATGCTTTCCATTTCCAACAATATTTTATCAGACATATCTATCTCCTGTAATGCGCCCAAAGGCGCGAACGGACTTTTTTCTATCGTCGGGCGCCGTTCCGTCAGCCTTCTCCGCCCAGATATTTTGAATAAGCTATTCTTATCTTATTCACGTTTTCGTCTATATTATAGCCTTCCATTCCCTCAAGCAGCGCTTTGCCTCCGAGTCCGTTCTCCGCGAGCTTAGCTATCGCCTCTGCCATACCCTCGGCATCCTGCTTGACCGTTCCCGCCATTTTTCCGTTCTTGATAAGGTCCTTCGCCGCGTCGGTAGCGTCAACTCCGAACACGGGAATGGTTCTTGAATTTCCGCCGAGGTTGTAGCCCGCGGTGTTGAGAGCCGATATAGCTCCCTCCGCCATTCCGTCGTTATTGCATATTACAAGCTCTATCATATTGTTATGCTTCTCGCTGTACGAGGTAAGAGCGGTGGTCATATATTCGTTGGCGGCTGAAGCCGACCACTGACCGTTTTTGTCCACGAGATACTTATTGGGGTTGCTCGAATCGTAAAACTTAAGCGGCTTTTTGCCCGAAGCCTCAAGTACCTTATCCGCCTCCTCAACGCTGTACCGCGTTCTGTAAATCGCCTCGTTGTTTCCTTCCTCACCCTTGAAGAGTATATAAGATATTTCCCCGTCTCCGTTTATATCGACCGCCGAATAATTGTCCCGCAGATATTCTCCTATCATCTGTCCCTGGAGCATTCCCGATTCCTCAGCGCGCGTTCCTACGAAAGTGCATTTGTCGTAAGAGGATATAACTGCGTCGGACACCTCTCTGTTGAAGAATATAACGGGTATTCCCGCGTTTTTCGCAAGCTGAACTATGCCGTTCGCGGCGTCGTCCGAGCCGGTGTTTACGACGTTTACTATTATTACCTTAGCCCCCTTGGTTATCGCGGTCTGAATCTGCTCGGTCTGGGTCGTCTGGTTGCCGTTTCCGTCGTAGTCCTGAAAGCTTACTCCGTCGTCTTTGAGAGCCGCGTCGAGCGCGCTTCTCACGCTGGAAATATAAGTGTCGCTGTAGGTGTAATAAAATACGTGGACGTCCGCGGTTCCGCTTCCGTCTCGCTTACAAGAGCTGAAGCAGGCGCAAAGCGTAAGCAGCGCCGCTATCAGCGCAAATATTCTTTTTTTCATTTTTGCCTCCGTGCCGCCGATGCGGCAATCAATAATTATAAATAATCTTACCGCTCCCGCGGTCGGGCGGCTTGGAAATTATCCCGGGTCAGAATAATTTGACAGCCGTTTTACAAATATTATTGCAACAAATACACGCTTAAATAAGTGAAAAAATTTTACAGTTGAAAAATCCGAAAAAATAAAACAATATTTCTATATCGGTAAAAAAACTATTTACAAGATAAACTTTATATGATATAATTATTGTCGAAAAATGTTGTCCGTTCAAACGGCAGATGCGTTTAAAAAGACGGGCATATACGTGCGGTACGCAAAAGCCGCACCGTATTGCGAGCGTGCTGCCGTATTATGAGCTTTCATATACGGCGCTTTTTATTTAAGCTTCGCAAGTTTGAGGACAATAAAATAAAGGGAGGAATAAAGAATGAAACTTATCTACGACGTAAAAGACAAACCAAAGTTCGGTCAGGTTCTCGTATTCGCTATCCAGCAGCTGCTCGCGATTATGGCAGCTACCCTCGTAGTTCCGATAATCATAGGACACGGAATGAGCTCGGTTGCCGCGCTTTTCGGCGCCGGAATCGGAACTCTCGTTTATCTGCTTTTCACAAAATTCAGAAGCCCCGTATTTCTCGGCTCGTCCTTCGCCTTCCTCGGCTCTATGGCGGCGGCGTTCGCGGGTGCCGCGTCGGTTGCCGCGGGATACGCGGGACTTATCATCGGAGCTATCATCGCGGGCTTGGTATACGTTATAATCGCTTTGATAGTCAAATTCGCGGGTGTAAATTGGCTCAATAAGCTTATGCCTCCCGTCGTCATAGGTCCTACGGTCGCTATCATCGGACTCTCGCTTGCGGGCAACGCTATAAGCGACCTTCAGAACGGCGACGTTACGAATATCGCGGGCGCGTCGGCAGCCAATCCGCTTCTCTGCATACTTTGCGGTATAGTAGCGCTTTTCGTTACCGTTCTCTGCTCCACCTACGGAAAGAAAATGGTAAAGCTTATCCCCTTCATAATCGGTATTCTCGCGGGATACGCAGTTGCGTCTGTCTTTACCGTTATCGGTAACGCGGCAGGCGTTGACGCCCTTAAGATAATAGATTTCTCCTATTTCTCCGCTCTCGTTGACGGAGGCGTTGGACTTAAAACGTTTATAGAGGTTCCCGACTTTACCTTCGTAACCGCCTTCAAGGGTATAAAAGAGGTTGACGCAGAGTATATAATCACTCTTCTCGCGGCTTACGCGCCCGTTGCCTTCGTCGTATTCGCGGAGCACGTCGCGGACCACAAGAACATTTCTTCTATCATAGAAAAAGACCTTCTTGAAGACCCCGGACTCGACCGCACCCTTCTCGGAGACGGCGTAGGCTCTATGGCGGGTGCTTTCTTCGGCGGATGCCCCAATACCACTTACGGCGAGTCGGTAGCCTGCGTCGCTATTACGAGAAACGCCTCAGTCATCACTATATTCACCACGGCAATACTCGCGCTCGTTATATCCTTCTTCGCCCCCTTCGTGGCGTTCGTAAATTCGATACCCGCGTGCGTAATGGGCGGAGTTTGTATAGCGCTTTACGGCTTTATCGCGGTATCGGGTCTTAAAATGATACAAAAGGTAGACCTTGAGCAGAACAATAATCTCTTCGTAGTGGCTACCATTCTCATCTGCGGTATCGGCGGACTCGCGCTGAACTTTAATATCGGAGACAAGACGATAACCATTACCTCTATCGCCTGCGCGCTTATCCTCGGTATACTCGTCAACGTTATGCTCTCCAAAAAAACGAAGGAATAATATAAACGAAATATCAGCCCCGCGCGGATTTAAAAAATCCGCGCGGGATTTTTTATTTACTCGGCGTTAAAATCGAAAATTCGGTTGACAAAAATTTGATTTCATATTATAATTAATTATATATGTTTACTGTTAAGAGGAATTTAAAATGATAAGAAGTATGACGGCCTTCGGCAGAGCGAGAGCTGCGATCGGAGGCAAGGATATAACGGTCGAGATAAAATCGGTCAATAACCGCTTTTTCGACTGCTCGGTAAAGCTTCCCCGTTCCTTCTCGTATCTTGAAGAAAAAATAAAACCCTATCTTCAGGCGCACTCGATATCGAGAGGAAAGGTAGACGTTTTTATCGGCATCGACGTTACCGACTCCCCCGACGTGGGAATATCGATAGACGAGGGCTATACCGCGCAGTATATATCCGCGCTCAAAACTCTCGGAGAAAAATTCGGTCTTAAGGACGATATCTCAATAATGCGGGTAGCGCAGAACAAGGATATCTTTATACAGACGAGACCCGAGGACGACGCGGAAAAGGATTGGAACGATCTTTCGGTGGTTCTCGACGAGGCGATCGGTAAATTCATCGAAGCGCGCAGACGTGAAGGAAGCAACATAGAAAAAGACCTGCTTTTAAAAATAGACTCGATAAGCAAATCTGCCGACGAAATAGACCGCCTTTCGCAGAGCGACTCCCAAAATTACCGTCAGAAGCTTGAGGAAAAGCTGCGCGATATGCTTTCCGACAACAGAATAGTGTTCGACGAGAACAGGATTCTCACAGAGTGCGCTATTTTCGCGGACAAAATAGCTATCGACGAGGAAATAGTCCGTCTGCGCTCCCATTTCGACGCCTTCCGTTCTATACTCGCCTCTGACGAGCCCGTGGGCAGACGCCTTGATTTTCTCGTTCAGGAGCTTAACCGAGAGATAAACACTATAGGCTCGAAATCCGCAAACTCCGCGATAACGCGAATAGTGGTTGACGTCAAGTGCGAGCTTGAAAAAATCAGAGAGCAGATACAAAATATCGAATAAAGACGGAGCAAAAGGAGAGCGGTTATGAAATTCATAAATATCGGATTCGGAAATATGGTTGCCGCCGACCGCGTGGTAACGATAGTAAGTCCCGATTCCGCGCCTATAAAAAGGCTTATTCAGGATGCGAAGGACGCGGGGCGCGTCATAGACGTCTCATGCGGACGCAGAACCCGCGCAGTAATAATTACCGACAGCGAGCACGTTATCCTCTCCGCAATACAAGCGGAAACCATCGCCAACAGACTTGACAGCGATATCGACGAGGACGATACCGAAGAATAATAAAAATACAGACGTTTAAAAAAAGGAAAGCTATATGTCAAAAGGATTAATGCTTATAATATCGGGACCCGCGGGAAGCGGAAAAGGAACGGTAAACGCGCATCTTCTCGGTACGGGAGATTTCGTTTACTCGGTATCCGCCACAACGCGCGCTCCCCGTCCGGGCGAGAGAAACGGCGTAAACTACCATTTCATCTCAAAAGAAGAATTTCTCTCGCGCATAGCCTCGGGAGATATGCTCGAATATACCGAATACTGCGGAAATTTTTACGGCACTCCCAAAAAGGAAGCCGAGGCGGTGCTTGACAGCGGAAAAAATCTCATTCTCGAGATAGAGATTGACGGCGCGCATCAGGTAAAGGAAAAATATCCCGACGCCATACTTATTATGCTTCTTCCCCCTTCCTTCTCTGTTCAGGAGCACAGACTCCGCACTAGAGGCACCGAAACCGAGGACAAGATACTCGCGAGACTCGAGCGGACGCGTGAGGAGCTTTCGGACGTAAGCAGCTACGACTACGTAGTGTACAACCACGACTCGAAGGACAAGGAAGCCGCCGAGCAGATACTTTCGATAGTAAGCGCCGAAAAATGCTCGCTCAGGAGAAACGCCGAGGTTAGAAAAAAATATTTCGGTGAATAAGACGTTCCGTATGAGTACGGCGCACGCATATTACCAATAATAAATTTGTAAATATATTCAAGGAGAAACTTATGATATACCCTACCATCACAGAACTTACCAAGGACGAATTCAACCGCTACGAGCTTGCTCTCGCCACCGCCAAGTGCGCTCGTATGATAACCGACGAATACGTAAGACAGCGCGAGATGGCTGAAAAGTCCTCAACCGGCAACAAGGAAGCCGACAGAAATCTCATAAATATGATAAACAAAGAGTACCGCGACGAAAAGGCGGTCAAAAACGCTATCAACCGTATATACAAGGGAGAATACGTTCTCGTAAGAAAGGATCCCGAGGAAGAGGAAACCGAAGAACTCTCCGAAAACGTTTCCGACGCGGAATAAAAGAGAGCACGGGAGGACGCTATGACCTTTGAATACGTCGGCGTACACTTACTTGACAATCCGTTTTTTCTGGACAATAATTACGATTATTACGTCCCCTCGGATCTGAGAGAGGATATTCGCAAGGGAACGTTCGTAACCGTTCCCTTCGGCACCTCCAACAGAAAACGTCTGGCTTTGGTTACCGAGCTGAGGCAGGAGCCTCTCGTCCCGGGTATCGACTGCAAGCCGATATTTTCTCTTTGCAGCGAAAAGCTCTCTCTGTCCGAAGAGCTTCTTTCTCTCTGCTCGTTCGTCAAGGAGCAAACGCTCTGTACCTTTGGAGAAGCGGTCAGAGCTATGGTCCCCGCGTCCGTCTTGTCGCGGCTTGAGGAGGTCTACAGTTACGATACCGCTTTTGACGAAAATTTAAAAACGCTCGACCCTACGACGCTTCTTATTTGTGATTACATACGCAAAAAAGGAAGCGTCCGCTTTGATTTACTCAAAAGCAAATTCGGACCCGCGGCAGAGCAGTCTCTCAAAAAACTTCGGGAATGCGGAGCCGTATCAAAAAGCTACGAGATAAAGGATACGAGCGAAAAAAACGAAAATTATTATTCTCTCAATATATCCGAGGAGGAAGCGGCGTCAATATGCGGCGGTACCGAGAAAAAATACCGTCTGCGCTCACCGATATATCCTAAAATAATATCCATTCTCGCGGAATCAGACGCGCTTATGAGCGAAAAAGAGCTTATAGACGCGTCGGGAGCCTCAAAACAGCAGATAAAGGCGCTTGCGGATAAGGGTATAATCAAGCTGTCGCTCAAAAAAATAGACAGAAGCACGCTTGACAGCTATATCGGAGAAAGCAAGGATATAAAGCTTAACGGTGAGCAGGAAAACGCGCTTGAGACGCTCAACGCCCTTATAGATACGGGCGAGCCGCGCGCGGCTCTGCTTCACGGTATCACGGGAAGCGGAAAAACCTGCGTGATACTAAAGCTTATAGACAGAGTGCTGGAGGACCGAAAAAGCGCTATCGTGCTTCTGCCCGAAATATCTCTTACCCCGCAAACTCTCGGAATATTCTGCTCTCGCTACGGAAGCAGAGTGGCTGTCATTCACTCCGCTCTCTCGGCCGGCGAGCGCTTCGATACCTATAATAAGATAAAAGAAGGTAAGGCGGACGTCGTCATAGGCACGCGCTCCGCCGTGTTCGCGCCCGTACAAAATCTCGGGCTTATCGTCATCGACGAGGAGCAGGAGCACACCTATAAATCGGATATGAATCCGAAATATCACGCAAAGGATATAGCGCGGTACCGCTGCTCGTACAACGGAGCGCTTATGCTGCTTGCGTCCGCAACGCCCTCTCTCGACAGCTACAAAAAAGCAGTTGAGGGCAAGTATACGCTTATAAAGCTTACTCAAAGATTCGGAGACGCCGAGCTTCCCAAGGTAACGGTATACGATATGCGCTCCGAGGCGCAGAGCGGAAACCTATCCCCTCTCGGCTCGCTTCTGTGCGGAAAGCTCGTTGAAAATCAAGCGAAGAGGGGACAGTCCATACTCTTTCTCAACAGACGCGGATATAACAATTTCATCAGCTGCAGAAGCTGCGGAGAGGCGATAAAATGCCCCGTATGCAGCGTTTCTATGACCTATCACACGATAGGAAGAGCCTACGACACGGGGGAGATGCGCTGTCATTGGTGCGGAAGGCGTATGCCTCTGCCCGCCGAATGTCCCTCCTGCCATTCCCCGCACCTCGTAAAAATGGGATACGGAACCCAGCGCATAGAGCAGGAGTTGTCGTCCCTGCTCCCCGACGCGTCAATTCTGCGTATGGATACCGATACGGCGGGTGCTAAATACGCCTACGAGGAAATGCTCGGAAGCTTCAGACGGCACGAGGCAGACGTACTCGTCGGAACGCAGATGGTAACCAAGGGACACGATTTCCCCGACGTAACGCTCGTCGGCGTTCTTTTGGCGGATTCCTCCCTGTATCTTGACGATTACCGCGCAAACGAGCGCACCTTCGCTATGATAACTCAGGTTATAGGCCGTGCGGGACGCTCTGGAAGGCACGGAGAAGCCGTTATTCAGACTAACAATCCCGACCACGAATGTATAAAGCTTGCCTGCGCGCAGGATTACGAAAGCTTTTATAAAAGCGAGATACGGCTGCGTAAAACGCTCGTATTTCCTCCCTTCTGCGATATAGCGATGATGACTCTCTCCTCTTCGGACGAACACGAATTGCTTCGCGCTTCGGGTGTTCTCGCGGCAATGCTTAAGGAACTGTCCGAGGGAGATTACAAGGATGTTCCGCTTATCTCCTTCGGTCCCTTTGAGGCTCCCGTTTACAAGGTAGAGAACAAATACCGTATGAGACTCATATCAAAATGCAGACTCAATAAGCGCTCGCGCGCCCTGTTCTCCGAGATACTTATGAGATTTTCAAGAGCGGGGGCAAAAGGAATATCCCTCCAGATAGACTTCAATCCGTCAAATCTTTGACGCGGATAGCCGAGTCTTAATAGCTTAAACTTGTAAAATTTTAAAAAACGTACTAAAGGAATATAATTATGGCAAAATTAAAAATTGTAAAGCTCGGAGACGACACGCTCAGAAAGGTGTGCCGTCCCGTAGATAAGATAACTCCGAGAATATTGACCTTACTCGACGATATGGCGGAGACTATGAGAGCCGCCGAGGGAGTCGGACTTGCGGCACCGCAGGTGGGCGTTCTCCGCAGAGTAGTGGTGGTTGAGGTAGAACCCGGAAATCTTATAGAGTTGATAAATCCAAAAATAATCGCTTATTCGGGCACGCAGGAGGGCTCGGAGGGCTGTCTTTCAATCCCCGGAAAATACGGTACGGTAACCCGACCTATGCACGTTACCGTCCGCGCGCTTAACCGACACGGAGAGACCTTTGATATCACGGGGTCTGAATTTCTCGCCCGCGCCTTCTGCCACGAGATAGACCATCTTGACGGAAAGCTTTATATCGACATAGCTACCGACATAGAAAGCAACTGACGGGAAGAGGTGAACGACCTGTGAAAATTCTCTTTATGGGTACGCCCGATTTTGCCGTATTTTCGCTCGACGCGCTCTGCCGCGCGGGAGAAAACGTTATCGGAGCCGTAACACAGCCCGACAAGCCCAAGGGCAGAGGATATACCCTTACTCCCCCTCCCGTAAAGGTTTACGCCGAGGAGCACGGAATAAGCGTTTATCAGCCCGACACCCTTAAGGACGAAGCCTTTGCGGCTCTTCTTTCGGAGCTGTCTCCCGACCTTATAGTAGTGGTCGCGTACGGAAAGATACTTCCGAAAACGGTTATAGATTTTCCGAAATACAAGTGTGTAAACGTACACGGCTCTCTTCTTCCCGCATACAGAGGAGCCGCGCCTATGCAGCGCGCCATAATAGACGGCTGCAAGACGACGGGAATCACGACTATGTATATGGACGCGGGACTTGACACGGGAAATATGATACTCTCGGAAGAGGTCGCTATCGAGGAAAACGATAATTTTGAGGATATACACGACAAGCTCGGAAAATGCGGAGCTTCCCTGCTCGTCAAAACGATAGCCCTTATAAAAGAAGGTACCGCTCCCTCTGTTCCGCAGGACGACGCAAAATCAACTTACGCCTCAAAAATCGAAAAGGGCGATTGCCTTATAAATTTCAACAGCGACGCGCAGACCGTCCATAATCAGATACGCGGACTTTCCCCGATACCGCTTTCCTTCACGCACACACCTGACGGAAAGCTCCTTAAAATAATCGAGAGCCGACGCTCCGATACCTCTTACCCCGACGCAAAATGCGGTGAGGTCGTATCTGTCGAGGACGGAAGCATAACGGTAGCCTGCGAAATCGGCTCGGTTAAGCTTCTTCGGGTTCTTCCCGAGGGAAAGGGACGTATGAGCGCCGCTGATTTTATACGCGGAAGAAAGATATCAAAAGGCGATATTTTAAAATAAGACCGACGCTTCAAGGAGACCGAAATGAACGCAAGACGAACGGCGTTTGACGTTCTTATAAAGAGCGAACGCTCAAATCAATATTCAAATATAGCCGTTGACCGCGCGCTTGAAGCCTCTGACCTTGCGGAAAAGGACAGAGCGCTCGCGGCGGCTATAATATACGGCGTAACCGAGCGGCGCGTAACGCTTGATTACTATATTTCCCGCCTCTCGACGAGAGCCGTGGAAGATATAGACCCGGACGCCCTGTGCGCCGTGCGAATGGGGCTTTACCAGCTTATATATATGGATAGGATTCCTCCGCACGCCGCTGTAAACGAAACGGTGGCTCTCTGCCGAAAAAATCTTTCGGGCTTCGTCAACGCGCTCCTGCGCGCCTATATGCGCCGAGGCTCGGAGATAGAATTGCCATCGGAGGAAAACGCGCCGGCGGAATATTTGTCGGCAGCATATTCGGTATGCCCTCCCCTTTCCGAAAAGCTAATAGCGGAATTCGGATACGATAGGGCAAAAAGCATACTTCAATCCTCGTTTGACACGCCGAGGACGACTCTGCGGGTAAACGAGCTGCGAACTGACAAGGGCGAGCTTATGCGAAATATCAAAAATGCCGTTCCCTCCGATATTTCATCGCAAGGACTTAAGATAAGCGGAAGCGTACGCAATACCTTCGGCTTTGATACGGGTATGTTTTTCGTTCAGGACGAGGCTTCGCAGATATGCGTAAACGCCGTATCCGCGAAAGAAGGCGACGTCGTAATAGACGCTTGCTCCTGCCCCGGTTCAAAAAGCTTCGGAATGGCGATAGATATGAAAAACAAGGGAAAGATATTTTCCTTTGACCTGCACAAAAGCAAGCTCTCTCTCGTAAGAGACGGAGCGAAAAGGCTCGGAATAGATATAATAGAAACGCGTGTCGGAGACGGGCGGGTGTTCCTGCCCGAGCTTGAGGGTGCGGCTGACAAGGTGTTGTGCGACGTTCCTTGCTCCGGCTACGGAGTTCTCGCCAAAAAGCCCGAGCTTAGATACAAGAACCCTGCCGTTTCGGCGGCACTGCCCGATATTCAGCTTGCGATTCTCTCGAACTGCGCGCGCTACGTAAGGAAGGGCGGTACGCTCGTTTATTCCACCTGCACTATCCTACCCGAAGAAAACGAGAAAAACGTAAAAAGATTTCTTGCTCAAAATACCGATTTTCGCCTTGAAGGCTTTGAATACTTCGGCAGGGAATGTCTGTCGGGTACTCTCTCGCTTTACCCCGATACCGACCGTACCGACGGATTTTTCATCGCGAAAATGATAAAGAACGGCTGATTACTCACGGAGACTTAACGCAAATGGAAACAAAAAAGGCAGATCTGCTATCCCTTGACCTATCGGAGACAGAGGCTTTGGTCGCCTCTATGGGCGAGGCGCGTTACAGAGCCGAACAGCTCTTCGTCGGAATGCACAAGGGCGTATCCCCTGCCGAGATGACCAATCTCGGAAAAAGCTTCAAGGAAAAGCTCTCGGAGCTTGCGTATTTTTATATTCCGACCGTAGAGCGAAAGCTCGTTTCAAAAATCGACGGAACGATAAAATATCTTTTTCTGCTGAACGACGGAAACTGCGTCGAAAGCGTGGTTATGAAATACAAACACGGCAATACTATATGTATATCCTCGCAGGTGGGCTGCCGAATGGGATGCGCCTTCTGCGCCTCAACCATAGGCGGAAAGGTGCGCGATCTTCGCCCGTCCGAGCTTCTCGGTCAGGTGATAGCCGCGTCTCTCGACTGCGGCGAGAGAATATCAAATATAGTTATGATGGGCATTGGCGAGCCTCTGGACAACTACGATAACGTAATAAAATTTCTGCGCCTCGTCGGTCACGAAAAGGGACTCAATATCGGATACAGACATATATCGCTGTCTACCTGCGGCATAGTCGACAAAATAAAGAAGCTCGCGGACGAGGACCTCGCCATTACCCTCTCCATATCGCTTCACGCCTCCGACGACGAAACCCGCTCGTCAATTATGCCGATAAACAAAAAATGGAGCATTGACGAGCTGCTTGACGCGTGCAAGTATTATTTTTCAAAAACGGGAAGGCGTATATCCTTTGAATATACGCTTATATCCGGCAAAAACGATTCCGCCGAGGCGGCAAAACGGCTGGCGCGTCTTCTCAATTCAAGGCTGAGAAGCAGAACGGAGACTATGCCCATACACGTAAATCTCATCCCCGTCAACGAGGTAAGCGAAAACGATTTCGTCCGTTCGGACAAGCGCTCGGTCGAAAGATTTGCCGAAATACTAAACGGACTCGGAATAAGAGCTACCGTAAGACGCAGACTCGGTGCCGACATAAACGCCTCCTGCGGTCAGCTCCGACGCGCGAGAGAAGCGGAAAACGACAAATAAAAAACGAAACGCCCCTTCGTATATCGTTACATATTTTTCTGAAAGGGCGATGATTTTGAAATACAGAATTATCTTATCAAAAAAAGCTCCCGAGGCTTTGATATTAAAAAAGAGGGGCTTCCGCATACGCGGTTACGGCACTCTGCGTTCAGTAAAGAAGTACCGTGAGCTTCCGATAGAGATACCAGCGCTTTTCGGCTTCGGATATTTTTACGAGCCGAATGAACGGATAAAAAAAGATTTTATTCCGACGTTGAAAAAGGCTATTTTCGCGGTGCTCGCGGCAGCCGAAAAGGTATCGGACAAGGCAAGAGAGACGTCGGAAAAAATATCGGAGAGGCTGCGCGAAAAAAGAGAAAGAAAGCCAAAGCTTCCCTCTCTGCTTCCCGCCTTCTGCGGAGCGCTCTGTGCCTCGCTCACGATAGCTCTTCTCTCTCTCGGAATAATCGTATACAAGCTAGTTATCGAGGATTATTTCGGAAGCTACGAGACGGTAACCGTTCCCGATTTCGTCGGCAGCGTATATCCGTCCGAAAGCACCTTTGAAAATATCGATTACTGCAATCTGACTATAAATTACGAATACGACGAGAACGTTCCCGAGGGTACGGTCATCTCACAGCTCCCGTCGGCAGGAGTAATCAGGCGCGTCTATCCGCATAAAAGCCTGTGCCACGTTACGCTTACGGTAAGCCTCGGCGAGAGAAGCTTCACTATGAACGACTATTCCTCGATGCCCCTGCGCGAGACGATTCTCGAACTGAAAAACGAAGCCGTGAAATTTTCTCTCGTCGAAAGCTATTCGGATACGGTAGACGAGGGAAAAATAATCTCCACCTCACCGTCGGCAGGCGAGATATTCTCCTCCGACCAAACGGTAGTTATATACGTCAGTCTCGGACGCGAAACCGTTTTCGTAACCGTTCCCGACCTGTACGGGCTTACCGAGCCGGAGGCGGAGGCTATGCTTAAATATTCGGGGCTTACCGCGGGAAAGGTAACCTACGTCCGTTCGGAGCTTCCGAGCGGTACCGTCGTATCGCAAAGCCCTGAGGCAGGCTCGGCAGCCGAAGAAAGCTCACGGATAGATATGACTGTCAGCGCGGGAAACAAATACAACGAAAGGCTCGTGCCCGATCTGTACGGACTTTCGATAGAGGAGGCGCGTGAAAAGCTTGCCGAATACGGACTCGTGTGCGGCAATATCTACGCGGTCGCAAACGGCGCCCCGAAAGGCACCGTCATCGCGCAATCCCCCCTTCCCTCATCTCAGATAAACTCCGAAACCGTTTCGGTAGATATTTACGTCAGCTCTTAAATCAAGACGCGGAAGCGAGGCAATATGGAAAACACCTTGAAAGGAAGAATAATAAAAGGAGTCGGAGGCTTGTACTCGGTAAGGCTCTGCCAAAACGGCGGCGGTCTTGACGGAGATACGGTAGTCTGCCGTGCAAAAGGCATTTTCAGGCACGACAACGTAACGCCTCTCGCGGGAGACAACGTAGTTCTGCTCTCAAGCTCCGAAATACAAAAAAACGCATCGGATAACAAAGCCGCCGAAAGCGGCTTCGTTATCGCGGAGATAAAGGAGAGAAAAAACTCTTTGATTCGACCTCCGCTCGCCAATCTCGATTACATATTCGTAACGATGGCGGCGGCACACCCAACACCTATACTTACGACGATAGACAAGCTTATCTCTATCGCGGAATTTAACGATATAGAACCGATAATCGTTATAACCAAGGACGACCTCGCTCACGGTGAGGCACGGAGAATAGCCGATATTTACGAGCGCTCGGGCTTTGAGACCTTCGTTATAAGCTCGGTTACGGGAAGCGGAATAGACAGTATCCGAAGCTTCACCGCCGAAAAGCTGAAAGCAAAGACCGCCGCCTTTGCGGGCGCCTCGGGAATCGGAAAATCGACGCTTATGAACGCTCTTTTCCCAAATCTCTCTCTCTCGACCTCCGACGTCAGCCGAAAGACTGAGCGCGGACGGCATACGACGAGGCAGGTCGAGCTATTTCCGATATCGGACGAGCTTGACTGCGGATATATCGCGGACACACCCGGCTTCTCTATGCTTGATTTTGAGCGATTCGATTTTTTCGAACAGAAGGACCTTCCCTCGACTATGCGCGAATTCACAAAATATATAGGTCAATGCCGATACACCAAATGCTCTCACACCAAGGAGGAGGGCTGCGCGATACTTGAAGCGGTAAAACGCGGAGATATACCGAAATCACGGCACGACAGCTTTCTTGAAATAAACGAAGCTCTCAAGGCAAAAAAGAAATGGTAGACCACGAAAGGCAGTATTTATGAAGGCTTTTATTTACACGGGAGGAGCCGTTTATCCCGACAATATAACCGAACGACCGAAATCCGACGACCTGCGTATCGCGGCAGATTCGGGATATAAAAACGCTGAGGCGCTTGGCGAGAGGGTGGATATACTCGTAGGAGATTTCGATTCTCTCGGAGACGGAGTAAAAAATATACCCGAAAGCGTTGAAAAAATAACCGTACCCAAAGAAAAGGACGAGACAGACACGCAGCTTGCGGTAAACATCGCCCTCTCCAAGGGAGCCGACGACATCGTGATAATAGGCGGACTCGACGGAAGAATTGACCACGCGCTCTCGAATATGGCTATACTCGAAGCTATGCACGAGTCGAAGGTACACTGCGTTATCACGAACGGCGCAAACCGCGTTCGCTTTATCAAGTCGGGCAGTACCCTTATTGCCCGAAGCGGATTTGATTATCTTTCGCTTATAGCCGCCGACGAGGTGGTAAAGGGCGTAAGTATAGAGGGCTGTAAGTATCCATTGAGCAACGCCAGACTCTCACGAAAATTTCACTATGCCGTTTCAAACGAAATAATACAGAACTGCGCTCTTATATCGGTAAAGCGCGGAGGTCTGTTTATAATAGAGAGCCGAGACGTAAAACGATATTTTTGAGCTTTAAGTAGGTACGATGCCATAGGTTTTTATCCACGTCTCACACTGAAGTATTCTCGCGTACGTACGCAGTCGGCTCTGAACGTCGCGCTCCTTTTCAACCTTATCTAATATATCACGGCTGAAAAATTTAAGAAAATCACTTTCACCGCCTGCAAAAAGCTTTCCGACCGTATCGGAGAGCTTTTTTTCCGTCTTTATAAGAACCGAACGCTTAAAGCCCTTGTCCTCGGAGCAAGGCATGGGAGCGGCAAGCACGCCGTTCATCATTCCGAGCCTGTCGGCGCGCTCAAGAGCGTAACGAAGCCCAAAGCGCAGCGCGCCGTCCTCTATAAAGACTCTTTCAAGAGAGCGGTTGGCTTTGAGTGTCTTGACGTACTCAAAAGTATACTCGTCAAACGCGGGATAATCAAAAGCCGTAAGCGTCTCGTGAAGAATATCGCCTCCGTCGTCTATCACCGCTTCTCTGTCGGGACAAAGCACGGCGGTACCGTTTTTCTTCCATTTGGTAAGCTCGGTATCCGCTTCCGCCTTCTTGTATTTCCAAAGCCGCGTATCGAGAGGCGTATGAAGCGCGGCGCACCCCTCGGGAAGCTCGTTTATTCCTTTATATACTTCGCACCCCCGTATCACTCCCGCAGGCGACAGTATAAGCTCCTTCACTGCCTCAGCGTCGGCTTCTATTCCATCCTTGAAATATCTGATAAGTCCCTTTATCTCGGAGGCGAAAACGAAGGTACTTCCGTCCTTGAGATAATAAAGAGGCTTAGCGCCGAGGGCGTCTCTCGCGAGGAAAATCTCCCGCCGCGTCTCGTCGTACACCGCGAAGGCAAAAGAACCCTCAAGATGCTCTGCGCAGTCGTATCCGAAAGCCGCGTAAAGCTCAAGAATCACCTTCTCCGCGCCCTCACCGCACGGCTCGGACAGAGCGCCGATACCGCGCAGCTCTCCGTCAAAAACGACGGTATATTTGTTTCCGCCAATCACCTCGGTATACGGCTGTCTGCTTCCTTTTTCGCCCGACAGCAGCATACGGTTGTGATGAAATCCGACTCCGCCGTTTATATACGCTCCCGACTCTCCTCTGCCCCGAAGCACCATAGCCTTACCCATATCGCGAAGCGTATCAAAATCGACGAGCCGGGAATAAAAGTCAACTATACCGCAAACAGAACTCATATTTCCCTCCAAACAAAATATTGACGTTATATTCATTATATTTTATGAAAAATCTCTTCGCGATATTATATAATATTTAACTCTCCGCTATGTATCACGCATTGAAATTTCCGCATATAATTTTAATGAATCCGCAGCAGGAGGTGCGCACTATGTGTCAAATAAGGCTTCGTAAGCTTCTCGGCATTTCAGCCGTATGTTTTGGCGCAGGAATATTGCTGTCCTTCATTCTTCCGGGATATTTTCTCGCTTTCATCGAAGCCGCAGTGCTGATTGCCGCAGGTGTGCTTCTGTTAGGAAAACATAATTGAAAGGGCTAAAACTCTATGAAAATCGTTCTTTTTCGTTCCCCCGCCTTTCTTGCCCCTTTTTTGAGAAAATTTTTCGGAATAAAGAAAAAGTAATAATCTTCGATAAAAGCAAAACGTACGCGCGTGTTTGGATAAAGAGTAAGTTAGTTGATGTATGGAGTTTTTAAAGGGAGAAACTTTTTTAAAGTTTCTCCCTTTACCCTTGTTTTTATGGGGGAGGGGTTGTGGGAGATGAAGACCAATCGTGTTCTTCACTCCGTAGAGTGTCATTCTGAGCGAAGCGAAGCGTAGTCGAACCCGCAGGGCGACGGCATCGCCGTCGGAATCTGCTTTGATTTTCGTTAAAGTATTTAAGGTTAGTTTGTTTTTGGGGGTTTTATGTTCATTTCTTGTTCTTTGACAAGAAACGAACCAAAGAAACAAACCAAGGGAGTGCCCTTGGAACCCCGCAATTGCGGCGCGTTT
Source organism: Clostridia bacterium (assembly GCA_017464565.1). GTDB lineage: Bacteria > Bacillota > Clostridia > Oscillospirales > CAG-272 > HGM12713. Next base: position 71 of record JAFTZH010000002.1, on the reverse strand, counting down.
TTAAGACGCGCCGCGGAGTAACGTTCAATTTAAAAGAAACGCCCTCGGAGCATAACGACACTCCGAGGGCT
>JAFTZH010000013.1 GCA_017464565.1 Clostridia bacterium | reverse complement strand
GGGTATGATTTTCGAGTTTTGTTTTGCTTTCTACGGAAGCTTAATTTGGATTTTCATTATACTTGGTAGGGAAGGGCTTGATCCTCCCGTTTCTCTATCTTCAAAGACTTTAAACTTTACTTTCTGCGTGTAGAAAGAAGAACGTTAAAAATTAATACACCTTCCGTTTGAATGTTTTTGGAGAAGGGGGTGCAGGGGGAAGAACCTTTTTTTATAAAAAGGTTCTTCCCCCTGCAAAAAATATATATCTATATCATTCTATTATTTCTTCTTCAATTTACCTACGACTCTGCCGCAGCAGACTGCTTCGCTGAAGCTTTTTATGAGGATATCTGCGTATTCGGGGTTAAGAGATATGAGCCTGTCGCCGCCGAATTTTTTGAAATATCCGTCGCCGTCGAGGACGAATATACCAAGCTCACCCACCTCGACCGAATCGCAGTCCTCGATAAGTATAAGGTCTCCGTTGTGATAAACGGGTTCCATACTGTTACCGCTTACTCGGAGCGCAAAATCGCAGGTGGCGGTTTTCTCGTTATCGGGAATACTTATCTCTTCTGCGGTGGAATCGTCAAGGTAAACTCCGGGACCTGCCGAAACGGGCAGGCGGTATACGGGTATGGTTCTGCGCGCCAGCGCCCCTGCGGCTTCCATATAGCTCATCTTTTTCGCCACGGTACTGCGGGAAATTACTATCGTCTCGCTTTCCTTTGCGGCGGGCTTTGCGGACGAGGTGCGTTCAAGCTCCTTGTCAACTACCACTCTGACAAGCTCGCAGCCGTGCTTGTCAAGCCTTCTGTAATCCTCAATAAGCGTTATTTCGTCGTGAGAGAGTGTGTAGTTATTAGTGTTTTCGGTAACGCCGCTTACTATATAATCAAGCGTACAGCCGAGCGCGTCGGCTATCGCGACGATATTGACGAGCTTGGGGGAATCGCTGATGCCCGCGAGAATTTTGCTCAGCGTTCCGAGCGGAATTCCTGTTAGCTCCGATAATCTGTCGTTGGTTATTTTTCGCTCGTTCTTTATTTTTTTAATTCTCTCGATATAATCCATAACGGCTCCTCGCTTTTTTCTTATATTGGAACCATTATAGCATACATTTTTCACTTTGTAAAGACTTTTTTGAAAATATTTTTCCAAAAACGGTATTAATTTTACATTTTTTTGACAAGAGGGACCAATTCCGCGGCAACGAGCGCGGCGGCTCTTTGCGCTTCCTCAACGCTGTTTCCGCACGCGCCTATCTCCAAAAGCAAAGAATAGGGCGCCAATTCCTGATTGTAAGTAGAGGAACGAAGATAGGTCGGGCGGCAAATATTTTCATATTTTGAGTTTAGGGAATCGCGGAGCTTCAGCGCGAGAGACAAATTGTTTTTCCAATTCGGACAGCTTTCTCCGCCCCAATCGCTTCCGATGACGCACATAACCTGAGCCGTCGCCTCGGAATTTACCGTGGTTACGGGTCGGACGACGTCTCCGTTGCTTTTTATGATAGCGTCGCGGTGCAGGTCGATAACGAGCTTTATGGACGGGTATTTAGCGAGATACTGTTTTATCGTCTCTTCGGCTCTGGCGTATGAATCCTTATATTGTATCTGATCGTGCATAACCGTACAGTGAAGCGTCGGTATTCCGTTTTCGTTCAGTATCTTACTCATAACGGCTCCCACCGATACCACGTTCTCCGAGGTGTTCTCCGAGCGCGCCAACTCACCGCCTCCGTCAAGGTACGATATAGCTTTATCCTCAAGATAGCTTTCGGTTCCGTGGGTATGAACTATAAGAACCAGAGGTGAGGAGATGTTCGATATATAAGACGGATTGTTGGCGCTCGTGAAGTCGGCGGCGAGCAGCGCCTCGGTGTCGGGTGTGTATCCCGTTGAATTGTATATATAGGAGCTTCCGTAGGAGGAAAGAGAGAGGTCCATAGGAACTATGGCGGTCTCTCCGTCGGGGATTTTTGAATAGTCGAAATCATAGATAGAGGAAGGGGACTGCGGCGCATCGTCGTCGGGAATTACCACGCTGTCTGTGTCGTCGGGGTCGTTTGAAGGTATAAGAATACCGTTTACTATATCGAAAACGTTGTTATAATTATCCTTTACTTCGTTTTGATTGTAGGAGGGATACCCGCCCGAAAGGTCCATAAACTCGCCGTCAAGAAGCGAAGCGGCGGCGTTCTCAAAAAAAGAGCCGCCGGCGGAGGAAGAAAAGCTCTTTTCACCAAACCCGATTATCAAAAAGATGACCGTGAGTATGACGACGCATACCGTGGTCGCAAGGTAGATATTGTACCAACGGTTTATTTTTTTCTTATTTTCGGCTTCCGCTTGCTTTATTTTTTTAGGATTCAGGGCAGGGATATCCTGCGGTGGATTTAACTCTTTTTTTCTTCCTGTCATATTAATCACTCCTTTTTGAATATTTAGCAGGGGTTTTAATCCTCGGCTATTCATTTAAATATATTCAAGAAAAAGGAGGGATATGTCATACGAGGCAGAAGGCTGCGTCAAGTGAGCGGGCAAGCAGAAGTCCTATACTGTCGGTGATGACGTCGCTTTCCTTCGGAGAGACGAAAAATCCGCGCTCGTTGTCCAAAACGCCTTTCAGGCGGTCGCCTATTTCGGTTATTCCGGCTTTCTCAAGCGCGTCGTAAACGAGTGTGGCGGAATCCACAACAGTCGGAACGCCGAGCGCTATTACGGGCAAACCGAGATTTTCTCGGTTTATCGCTTTTCTGATATTTCCTATGCCCGAGCCGGGGCTTATTCCGCAGTCTGATATCTGAACGGTGGCGGCAAGACGCTCACAGCTTCTTGCCGCAAGGGCGTCTACGGCAATTATGACGTCCGGCTTTATTCTTTCGGAAATTCCGCGTATAAGCTCAAGCGTTTCTATTCCCGTCTGCGCGAGTACTCCCGGGGCTACTGCGGCTACCGAGCATTGACCTATCTTACCGAATATCTCCCGGCTTATGCTTCCTATATGTCTGGTAACGGTAAGGTGAGACACGGTGAGAGGTCCTATCGAATCTGGTGTTATCTCGGCGTTGCCGAGACCCGCGACGAGTGCGGAAAAGCTTTCACTCATTTCTTTTCGGCAAACGCCGGATATCATTTTTCGCAATTCTTTTCCTATGATATCTGCCGATGATTCGAATTGTTCTTCTGAAAAAAGATGTATTTTTCCGCACACTATGGTGATATACGTGCCTTGCTTTCTGCCGTACTTTTTTTCAAGCTCGGATGTGCTTATGTCCAGCGTACACACCTTAAGGTCTCCCACTGATTGCTCGCTGTATTCCGAAGCGCTTTGAGCTTTTGAATTCATCAAAGCGGAGCTTTCAAGGGCAAGGTCTGAATATATACGGTCGTTCATAATAATCTCCTTGGAATTTTTATAATCTAACGCTTATATTCTTAACGTTAGTTTACCGTAATATCCATACGCGGTTATTATAATTAAAAAACTATGTTTATTTTGCACAACAAGTTTTGGGATTAATTGTGCAGATATCCGAATATTTTTTTCTTCGCATTATTGAGATTGATTTTATTTTTGATTAATGGTATAATGTGTAGAGTAGTATCCAAAGAGTCGCTTTGGCTCTGTAAACAGGGAGGTTTTTTAAAAATGGCAAAAAGAGTTCTGTCATTGGTGCTCTGTCTTATTATGCTCGTATCCGCGCTCGCGGGCTGCGCGCAGAAGGACGAAAACGATAAAGGCGCGTACATATATATGTATCTGACGGATATGGTCTACGACCTTGATCCCGCGCGCGCTTACGAAAATGAATCCAATTTGAGAATTATCAGTTTGATTTACGATAACCTGTTCGTTCTCGACGAAAACGGCAAGGTAAAGAAATCGCTTGCTAAAAACTACAAAATACAGGAGAACGAGCAAGCTGGCGAGTATAAGATGCTCATAGAGCTCAACGATACCTGCTGGACCGACGGTATAGCGATTACGGCTAACGACGTGGTCTTTGCTTGGAAGCGAGTTCTCGACGTTGAGGGCTCTTACGAGTCGGCATCTCTTCTTTACGATATAAAGAATGCGCGCGCCGCTAAAGAGGGAGAGGCAAGCCCTGACGACGTAGGCGTATACGCTCTTAACGAGACTACGGTAGAGATAGAGTTTGAGGGTAAGATAGACTACGATCAGTTCCTTATAAATATCACCAGCTACGCTCTCGTGCCTCTGCGCGAGGAAATAGTTACCAGATACGACGACTGGGCAAAGAAATCTGCGTCTATGGTTTCAAGCGGTCCGTTCCGTCTCGGCACTGTTTCCTATGATGAAGAGGACGCTCGTATAGAGCTTGAGAGAAACGTTTATTACTATCGTGATATAGAAAAGGACGATCTTGACAAATCGGTTACTCCTTACAAGATAATCGTTGATTATTCAATGACCGATGAAGAGATTATGCAGGCTTACAACGACGGCAAGCTCTTCTACGTCGGAGATATTCCCGTATCGGTACGCGGCTCTTATAAGGACGTTGCCGAGATAACCGACGCGCTCAGCACGCATACTTATATTCTTAATCACGACGCGGTTGTAAGATATTACGATGAGTCTAAGTTTAACACGGAGACTCTGAACAAAGCGGTATACACGATAGCAAATAACAAGTCAAGCCTCGTAGCGGATTCGTCGCTGGTAAACGGTGTTGACGGCGAGAAGATATTTGCCAAATCGGGCGTAAGAAAAGCACTCTCGCTTGCTCTTGACAGAAATGCCATTGCCGAAGCGGTGGTATTCGCACAGGCGGCAACGGGACTCGTTCCTTACGGTGTCTTTAATGCTGATTCCGCTAAACAATCCTTCAGAGAGGTTGGAGGAACGCTTATTTCCGAGTCCGCCGATATGGCGGCTGCGAAGGCGGCTCTTGCCGAGGCAGGCGTTGACCCCTCGAAGTTTATGTTCTCTATAACGGTTGCGGCTTACGACGACGTTCATATGCTGATTGCCGAGATGGTACAGAAGGCTTGGGAGGAGCTTGGATTCCACGTTGCTGTAAACGCGGTTAACGTAATAACCAACGACGACGAGAACCCGCTTACCGCCGAAACTCCTAAGGATATCAAGGACAACGTTTTCGTTGAGGCTTACTGCGCTAAAGCGTTTGACGTTATAGCTATTGATTACGCTTCCTATTCCGCAACTGCTTACTCAACGCTCTCGAGACTCGCAAAGTCGTTCTCGGGTCAGGGAATGGATATGATGGTAACCGACTACAAGCTTACCCCTCATATTTCGGGCTACGACAGCGAAAAATACAACGCTAAGATGGAAGAGGTATACGAGGCATCCGATGCCGAGACTATAGCTGCTCTTCTCCACGAGGCAGAGGAGATTATGGTTGAGGATATGCCTATAATTCCGATAGTATTCAATCAGAACGCGACGCTTACGAGCAAAGAGCTTTCAAAGGTAAAGGCAACTTATTATTGTCCCGCTATATTTACCAAAACGAAGCTTAAGGATTACGAGAAGTATATTCCCGCAGACGCTTAAAGTTAGTTTGTGTATGAATTTTAAGGGGAGAAACTTTTGCAAAAGTTTCTCCCCTTGAGTTTTTTGTGTTTGTTTTATGGGGGGAGTGCCTTTTTGCAAAAAGGCACTCCCCCCATACCCCCCCTCTTCAAAAAGCTTTAAACGTTGGGTTTGATTTTAGATTTTTATCTTGCTTCCTATGGAGAGTTTAATTCGGGTTCCACCATACTCGGTAGGTAGGGGCAAGCCCATCCCCCATAATACTATATATTTACCTAACAATTACTTTTCCACTTACCGTTTCAACCGATATTTCAAAGCTTCCGTCTCCGAATACGAAGCGGTCGTTTTGCTCGGTTACGTCGCGGTATATGGTTACGTCCTCGGAAAGAGAATCCGATATAACGGTAAATCCGCTGATATTTTCGGGAAGCGTAAGCTCTATGTTTCCGCTTACGCTTTCAAGCGAGAAATCACGCGGTACGTTAAGTATAGTCGCGTATATCTTACCCGATACCATAGAAAAATCGGCGGTGTCGAAATTGCCCGACAATTTGATATCTCCGCTTACCATTTCGGCTTCAAGGTTTTTGAATGAAAGATTATCGAGATTTACGTTTCCGCTTACGGTCGATAGGTCAAGCTCGTCGCCCTCAAGACCGCTTATATATATTTCCGCGCTTACAGCCTCAATTTCTATTGACGAGCAGTAAAGCGAGGAGGGAACCGATATTTTCAGATCCTTCGCTTCGTCGCTTTCGATACCTACCGTTATGAAGCCGAGCTTTTTCGCTTCCGAATATTTGATTATCAGTCTTCCGTCGTGCGTTACCCGCCAACGGAATTTTTCGTCCTCGTCAAGTTCTCCGCGGCCTGTCTCGGAAATTCCTATAAAATCCTTTTCCCAAGGCTCTATCGTAACGCTTCCCTCTATCCACGACACGTCAACGGAGGATATCTTCGTATCTATCACGGCGTTGTTTTCGGTATAATACTGCTCGGTGTCATTCGCGTAAAAAGAGCTGTCAACCGAGAAGAAGGAAAGTCCGCTGAATCCGATTCCGTCGCTTCTCATTCCCAGAATGAATATAGGAATAAAAATACACAAAAATACGGTGCAGAGAGATATTTTTACTATTGACGAGGGTATCTTTCTTGCGGAGGCGAGATTGAATATTCCGCTGACTATACCGCTGATAAAGCCTGCTATCGGGAATATTATCCAGGTTATTAGCCAGCGTCCCGTCTCAAAGCTGATAACGAGATAGAAGGCTATCACGCATATCCATATTATACTGCTTATGACCTTTAATACGACTTGTAAAGGAGAAAGCTTCGTCGGCTTTGAGCTTATACTACCGCTTTCGCTTTTGCTTTCGTCCTCCTTTAGCTTTGAGCCGACAGGGAAGAGCGACGGAGTTAAAATCATTATAGCGGTCGCCGCGGCGATAAACAGGAAAAAGAAAATTATGGAAAATTCAGAATCAATTATCATCATAGGAGTTACGCATATGATGTAAAGTCCTACCGACGATGCTCTGAATATTCCCGCCATACGTCTGTTTTTGGCTATCTGTGCTCTTTCTTCCTCGCTCGTATCGCGGCTTACCGACATAGGTTTCGTGTGCGCGGTGTATACGAATATGGCGGTCGCCGCCGCTATCATAAGGAACATAAGCGCCGCCGCGGCGTCCGAATTCCCTATAGCCGCAGGGAGGACGCAGAGAATATACAATACTATCGCTACCGTGTGATATATAGGATATATTTTTTTCTTTCGGTCCGTCTCCTCACGGCTGTAAAGGGGTATCCATTCGCTCTCGTTGGGATTTTCTTTTGATTTTTCGGTGCCGTCCGTGCGGACGCTCTCCTCCGATTCTTTACGCTCGCTCTTCTCAAACAGCTCGCTTATATCTCCGATACCCGCTATCGAGCTTTGATAAGCCTCGCTCTCGCTCATACCGCGGGCGATAAAGGAGTCGTATTTATCGTAAAGATTTCCAAGCAGTTCTTCTTTCAGGTCGTTGTTTCGTTGATTTTCGTCAGCGTTTTCAAATAGAGTATCGACGTATTTTTTCAGTTTGTCTTTCATTTGTCAGTTTCCTCCGCGCGCTCGCTGTAAATAAGCTTGTTTATAATTTCGTTTGCCTGCTTCCATTCGTTTACCAGATTGAGATAGGTCTCGGTTCCGCGTTTGGTTATCGAATAATAACGCCTGCGCGCGCCGCCCTCTCCGTCGCCCCAATAGGAAGATATACAGCCCGATTGCTCAAGCCGTCTGAACGCCGTATAAAGCGTTGCTTCCTTAAGCTCGTATCTGTTGTCGGTAGCTTCCTTTATCGTGTTGTTGATTTTGTATCCGTAGCTGTCCTCCGCTATAAGCTGAGCCAAAATTATCGCGTCGGTATGACCTCTTATAAGGTCTGCCGCTATTGACATATATTTCTCCTTTCTTTAAAAGCGTTAAAAAATCGCTGTCAATTTATCTTTTGATTTGATTATGTGTATATTATACAGTGAAGTACCTCGCCTGTCAAGGTATTGCCGATATATTTTTGGAAAATTTTCAGAAGAAGGTGCCGTTACGGTGCTTTTGGAACGCGGAAACATATCCTCGGCGTGTAAAACATATAATGTTGCGAGGTGATGATATATGAAAATCAAGAAAATAACGGCGGTAATTTTAATAATATGTATCGCCGTATCGGCTTTTTCCTTTTCGGCGGGGGCAGAGGAGTCGGAATCCGCCGACGCGCCGCAGTTCGAGCTTGACTGCCGTTCCGCGATACTTATGGAGGCGTCTACCGGCAAGGTGCTTTACGAGATGAACGCCGACGAGTCTCTTCCTCCCGCGTCGGTAACCAAGGTAATGACGCTTTTGCTGGTTATGGAGGCTATCGACAGCGGAAAAATAACACTTGACGATATGGTAACGGCAAGCGCCCACGCTTGCTCTATGGGCGGCTCGCAGATATATCTTGAGGAAGGCGAGCAGATGAGCGTTGAGGATATGCTGAAAAGCGTGGTTATAGCGTCCGCCAACGACGCGGCGGTAGCTCTTGCGGAGTACGTTGCGGGAACCGAGGAGGCCTTCGTCGAGGCGATGAACAAGAAAGCCGCGGAGCTTGGACTTACGGGAACTAATTTTGAAAATACCAACGGACTTGACGATACGGTTGCGAATCACGTCAGTACGGCACGAGATATCGCGGTAATGTCCCGAGAGCTTATCAAGCACGAAAAGATAACCGAATACAGCTCTATATGGATGGACACGATAAGAGGGGGAGAATTCGGTCTTACAAATACTAACAGGCTCGTTCGATTCTATAAGGGTGCGACGGGACTTAAAACCGGCTCTACGGCTAAAGCCAAATTCTGCGTAACGGCTACCGCCGAGAGAGGCGGAGTGTCGCTTATCTGCGTGATTATGGCGGCTCCCACGCGGGATATACGCAACGCGGCGGCGGTGTCATTGCTTGATTACGGCTTCGCCAATTACGGCGTATACAAAAACGAGGCAAAGACGCTTGATCCCATAAAGGTAGTCGGGGGAGTGCGCTCCGAGTGCTCGGTATCTTACCCTGAATTTTCTTACGTCGCGAGCAAATCGGATATATCGAGGATAACGTTTGAGGTCGAGCTTGACGAGAGCGCGGCGGCTCCCGTGAAGGTTGGAGACAAGGTGGGAAGAGTCGTTTATAAGCTTGGGGAAGAGGAGATAGGAAGCAGTGATATAACCTCTGACGAAACGGTTGATAAAATTGATTTTTGGGGCGTTTTTTGGCGAATACTTTCCAGAATTTCAATGTGTTGAACGGTGTACAATAAAAAGTTATAAAAAGTTCACAATTTGTTCTTATTTTGCTTTTAGGAGTATTATATAATATAGTCCTAAAATATAAATTTTAAGTCAAGGTGGTATCAAAAAATGGGATTGACGTTGAACGACAAATACATTAAGAGCTTTACCGAGGAGGGCAGTATAGAGGCGCTTCAGACCGAGATATCGGCGGCGCATAAGAAGCTGCTTGACGGAAGCGGAGAGGGCAGTGATTTTCTCGGCTGGGTAGACCTTCCCAAGAATTACGACAAGGAAGAATTTGCGAGAATAAAGAAGGCGGCGGAGAAGATAAAGAAGAGCTGCGGCGTATTCGTGGTTATAGGAATAGGAGGCTCGTATCTCGGCGCGCGCGCGGTTATCGAGTTCCTTAAATCTCCTATGTATAATAATCTTAAAAAAGATACTCCCGATATATATTTCGCGGGATGTAACATAAGCGCGGGAGCGCTCAGCGAGCTTCTTTCGATATGCGAGGGAAAGGACGTTTGCATAAACGTCATCTCCAAATCGGGAACGACTACCGAGCCTGCCGTCGCGTTCAGAGTATTCCGCGCTATGCTTGAAAAGAAGTACGGTACCGAGGGCGCAAGGGAAAGAATATTCGTTACGACCGACAAAGCGCGCGGTACTCTTAAGCAGTTCTCTGACGAGGCGGGCTACGAGACCTTCGTCGTTCCCGACGACGTCGGCGGAAGATTTTCGGTTCTCACGGCGGTAGGACTTCTTCCGATTGCCGTATCGGGTATAGATATAGACGCTCTTATGCAGGGAGCGTCCGACGCGTCGGACGCTTATAAATCCACCGATAAGATAGACGAGAGCGATTGTATGAAATACGTCGCTTACAGAAATCTTATGTACCGCGGCGGAAAATCGACCGAGATACTCGTCAGCTACGAGCCTTACTCGGCAATGCTCAACGAGTGGTGGAAGCAGCTTTACGGCGAGAGTGAGGGCAAGGACGGAAAGGGACTTTTCCCCGCGTCGGTTATATTCTCTACCGACCTCCATTCTCTCGGTCAGTTTATACAGGACGGAAACAGAAATCTTTTCGAGACTGTCGTATCCGTCAAGGCTTGCGACAAGAGCTTCCCAATACCCTACGACGAATCCAACGTTGACGGTCTCAATTTCCTCGCGGGCGTTGAGCTTGACGAGGTTAACAAGACGGCGATGAAGGGAACTATTCTCGCTCACATAGACGGCGGTACGCCCAATATGCTCATAGAGCTTGACGACAGAAGCGCGTATTCGGTCGGATACCTGCTTTATTTCTTTGAGTTCGCGTGCGGAGTTTCGGGCTACGTTCTCGGAGTAAATCCCTTCAATCAGCCCGGTGTCGAGGCGTACAAAAAGAATATGTTTGCGCTTCTCGGAAAGCCGGGGTACGAGGCACAGAGGGAAGAGCTTGAGGCAAGATTAAAATAATTTCAAAAATCTGAAATTTACTCTTGAAAAAATTCCCTGTATGAGTTATAATATAAATGGACATATAAAATGTTCAATATTTATATTGGAGGTCCGTAATGTTAAAGTTAATTATCGGCGTAAAAGGCACGGGAAAAACCAAGTCCCTTATCAGTCTCGTCAACGAGGCTGTTGAAAAGTCTCACGGAGACGTTGTATGTATCGAAAAAGGAGTTAAGCTTCGTTTTGACATCAAATACCGCGCGAGACTTATAGATGTAAACGAGTATTTTGTTGACGACGCGCAGTCGCTTTACGGCTTCGTTGCGGGCATACTCGCAAGCAACCACGACGTTACCGATTTGTTCATTGACTCATCTCTCAAGATATGCAATAACGACTATGCCGCTTTTGACAAGTTCTTGGAGGAGATAGCGGGAATTGCCGAAAAGATAGGCGTCAATATCGTTACGACGGCTTCGATGCCCGCTGAGGACGCATCCGACGTCGTTAAGAAATACATTTAAAAAAATCTTAAAAGGGCAGTTTCGCGAATGAAGCTGCCCATTATTAAATTCTGAAGCGGTGGAGGAGATATGACGCTTATAATAGCCGAGAAGCCCAGCCTTGGCAGAAATATTGCCGCGGGAATCGGAAATATGAGCAGACGGGACGGATATCTTGAAGGCGGTGGATATATCGTATCCTGGGCGTTCGGGCATTTGTTTTCGCTTGCCGATATAGAGGCATACTCTCCGCCGCCTGCGGGAAAGACGGGGTGGAGTATGGACAATCTGCCTTGCTTTCCCGAAAAATTTCTTTTTGAATTGAGAAAGGATAGCTCCAAGCAGGTTGACGGCGGAGTATACAAGCAGTTCAAAATATTGGAAACGCTCTGTAACAGAGAGGACGTAGATACGATAGTCAACGCGGGGGACGCTGACCGAGAGGGAGAGATAATAGTGAGGCTGTGTATCTCAAACGCTCTCCATTCCGAAAAGATTATAAAGCGTCTTTGGCTTCCGGACCAGACGCCCGAGACCGTCGCGGCGGCGCTTTCCGATATGAAAGATGACGCGGAATACGACAATCTCGCGAGCGAGGGCTTTGCGAGGACATATATAGATTGGCTTTACGGAGTAAATCTTACCCGTTACGCGACGCTGAGGACGGGAGCGCTGCTCAGGGTAGGGAGAGTTATCGTGCCTATCGTCAAGGCGGTTTACGACAGGGATATGGCGATAAAGAATTTCGTTCCCGAAAAATACTACTCTATAAGCAGTGCGGAGGAGACGAACGGCTGTAAGGTAGAGCTTAATTCCAAAAAGAAATTTAAATTTAACGAATACGCGATGGCGGAAAGAACGTGCGAGGAGTATAACGCCTGCGATGCTTACGTTGAAAACGTAAAAAGCAAGAAGGATACCATATCTCCCGGCAAGCTGTATTCTCTCTCAAAGCTCCAGAACGTACTCGGAAAGAAATACAAGATGTCTATGGCGGAAAGCCTTGATATTATACAGAAGCTTTACGAGGAAGGGTATCTGACCTATCCCCGAACGAATTCCGAGTATCTTGCCACGGCGGAAAAGGACAAGATAAAGAAGATAGTCGGGATATGCGCGAATATCGGATATCCCGTGGTTTTTAAGGACAAAAAAACGATTTTCGACGACTCGAAGATAGAGTCCCACTCGGCTATAACGCCGACCTATAAGATACCCGATAAAAACAGGCTTACCGAGAAGCAGATGCAGGTCTATTCGACCGTTATACGCCGTTTCGTAGCGGTTTTCTGCGCGGAGGAGTGTGTGGCAAGGCGTGTTGAGATGACGGTCAAGGTGGGAGAGCTTGAGGAGTTCACGCTCAAAGGGCTTACAATTCTTGAGAAGGGCTGGACCAAGTACGACGACAGCACGCAGAAGGACAAGGTTCTGCCGCCTCTCGCAAAGGGAGACAAGGTCAATATACGCTTTGCTCCCGCCGAGAAGGAGACCTCTCCGCCAAAGCATTATACGATAGAGACGCTTAACAATTATCTTAAAAATCCGTTCCGAGATGAAAAGGCGGCTATCGACGACAGCGTGGGTGCCGACGACGCGGCGGAATATAAGGCTATGCTTGAGGGCGTTGAGCTTGGCACCGAGGCGACGAGAACGGGAATTATCGACAACGCGCGCAAAAGCGAGTATATAAATCTGAAAAAAGACGTATATACCATAATGCCGAACGGGATATTTCTTATAGAATCGCTTGAGCGAATGAAGATAGTTATGGATAAATTCAAAACCTCCGAGATGGGCAGGGAGCTGAAAAAGGTCTATCGCGGAGAATCGGAAATATCGGACGCGGTGGAGCTTGCGAAGCTCGAGATAGCGCGGTGCTTTAAGAGGGCGGACGCGCCGATTGAGGAGGATACCGATACCGGCTTCTTCGGAGACGTGGTGGGAAAATGCCCACTGTGCCGCGCCGACGTCGTGAGAAACAGATACGGATACGGCTGCAGCGCGTACAAAGAGGGCTGTAAGTTCTCGGTAAACGCTTATATCTGCAGCAGAGCCGTTTCGGTCTCAAATATGAAGCTTTTGCTTGCCGAGGGAAGAACCTCAAAGATAAAAGGCTTTACGTCCCGCAAGGGAACGCTTTTTGACGCTTTTCTGCGTTTGGAAAACGGAAAATGCGTCTTTGATTTCAACGATATACAACGAGTAAATACGGCTGAAAATTAATATATCCGCAATAGCGGAGGGAGGAATTATGAAAAAATCAACGAGAATTATAATAGCGTCGGTTATCACGCTTCTGATAGCCGCCGTCGGTTTTTATTTCGTATTGCCCGCGCTCAACCCCTATTCACAGGAATTCTGGATATGCGTATTATTTCTCATAGCAATATGGGGAGTAGCTTACGCGCTGCTTGGAGCTAAAGGCGAGGCAAAGGTGATAGGAAAGAAAAAATCCAAGTTTTCGCTTTCCGAGCTTAAGGGCAGCGATATAAAATGGGTAGTTATAGCCGCCGCGGTTCCCGTAGCGGTACTGCTTATAGGCAACCTTATATCGTCTACCTTCTTTAACGCCGAGGCGTATTCCGAGATAATCGAGGTGAAGGAGGCGGTCTTTGAGGAGGATATGCCCGAGACCGATACCGTTACCAATATCGCGCTTATGGATACCGATTCCGCTACCGTTATAGGAAACAGAACACTCGGAGCACTCTCCGACGTCGTATCGCAGTTTGAGGCGGGATATACCTATTCGCAGATAAATTACGGTGGCGCGCCCGCAAAGGTAACCAATCTCGAGTACGTGGATTTCTTTAAATGGATGAATAACAAGGATACGGGAATACCGGGATATATAAAGGTCGATCCCGTAAACAGCGATGCCGAGTATATCAAGTTTTCCGCTCCTATGAAGTACGTTGAAAGCGCGTATTTCGGGGACGATTTGCAAAGAAAGCTTCGCTTTGAGTATCCTACGAAGATATTCGACGAGGTAACTTTTGAAATAGACGAAAACGGAAATCCTTATTATATCGTCTCCTGTATGTCTCCGAGGATAGCCCTTTTCGGAGCTATGGACGTAAACGAGGTTATAATATTCAATCCCGTTGACGGTACGTCGGAGCTTTATTCCGTCTCCGATACGCCCTCTTGGGTAGACAACGTCTTTACGGGATATCTCGCCTCGCAAAAGTACGATTGGTACGGAATGCTCGGCAACGGCTTCTGGAACAGTGTTATCGGAAACAAGGATTGTAAGGTTACCACCGACGATTTCGGATATATCATAATCGGGGACGACGTATGGTATTTTACGGGCGTTACCTCCGTCAGTGCCGACGAGAGTAATATCGGATTTATCATCAGCAACGCGCGGACGGGCGAATATAAGTTCTACTCTGTCATAGGAGCCGAGGAATATTCCGCTATGCAGGCGGCAGAGGGTGAGGTTCAGGAAAAGGGATACGTCGCTTCCTTCCCGTCGCTCATTAACGTATCGGGCGAGGCTACCTATATTATGGTGCTCAAGGACAGCGGAGGAATAGTTAAGCTCTGCGCGCTCGTAAACGTCGAGAATTACAGTATAGTCGCCACTGGAACGAATCAGACCGAGGCAAAGGAGGCTTACGTTAAGCTTCTTCTTGAAAACGGTATACTCAAAGAGGAGGAAGCTCCGCTTCCCGACGAGAACAGCGTCATAGAAAAGGACGTTACCGTATCCGAGATAAGAACGGTTACGCTTGACGGAACGTCGGTACTCTATATAACCGACGCGGACGGCGTTCTTTACAAGCAGAGCGTTTCGGCTGACGAAAGCGTAATGCTTATTAAGGTAGGAGATATAGTTACGGTTAAATATACCGATACCGATATCGAAAAGATAAAGCAAATGGTTTCTTGGTCGGAAAAAGAAAAGACCGAATAACGATTTGGAGTTAATAGGGAAAGATATGGATAAAAATAAGATTCTTTCTATGGTAGACCACACGCTTCTTGACAGAGCGGCAACGTGGGAGCAAATAAAGACCGTATGCGACGACGCGGTGAGGTACGGTACGGCATCGGTCTGTATACCTCCTTGCTATGTAAAGGACGCGGCGGAGTATCTCGGCGGCAGAGCTGCGGTATGCACCGTTATCGGATTTCCGAACGGCTATAACACAACCGAGATAAAATGCGCCGAAGCGGAGCAGGCGGTATCCGACGGGGCTGACGAGATAGATATGGTCATAAATATAGGATACCTTAAGGACGGGAGATACGACGAGCTTCTCCGCGAGATAAACCTCGTTAAGGCGGCGGGCGGCGGAAAGCTTCTTAAGGTGATTATAGAGACCTGTGCGCTGACCGATTCGGAAAAGATAAAAATGTGCGGAATAGTATCAAGCTCGAACGCCGATTTTATCAAGACATCTACGGGCTTTGCGGGTGGGGGCGCGACCTTCGACGATATAAAGCTGTTTGCCGATAATGTTTCCCGCGGGCTTAAAATAAAAGCGGCGGGCGGTATACGCTCTTTTGAGGACGCCGAACGCTTTATCGCTCTTGGTGCCGACCGTCTCGGCACGAGCGCGCTCGTTAAGCTGATGAAAGAATGAGCTGATAAATAAAGGGGGAGGGACTTTTGCAAAAGTCCCTCCCCCTTAAACCCCCTCTTCAAAAACTTTAAACGCTGGGTTTGATTTTGGATTTTTGTTTTGCTTCCTACGGAGAGCTTAATTCGGATTCCGCCATACTCGGTAGGGGAGAGGCTTGCTCCTCCCGCACGTAGCGAAAGAGTATTTCTGTTCTTCGCTCCGTAAAAGTTAGTTTATGTATGGATTTTTTAGGGTAGAAACTTTTGCAAAAGTCCCTCCCCCTTAAACCCCCCTCTTCAAAAACTTTAAACGCTGGGTTTGATTTTGGATTTTTGTCATACTTGGCAGGGGATAGAACAAAATGTTAAAGCTATATCCAATATTAAAAATTTTTGCGGTGGGGGTGCGGGGGAGGAGCTTTTTATAAAAAGCTCCTCCCCCGCAATAATAATATATATTAAAGAAGAAACCACTTGACAAACGGTATAAAATCGTGTAAAATATATTTATATGTGTCATAAGATGCGAAAGTGTTTTTGCGTTATTGAATGATATATAGATTGATCATTAAAATCCGAGGAACGAGCTTTAATCTGTCTGTTTTTTACAGAGGGGCATCTCGGTATTGCTCAGAAATTTCAAAAATAAAAAACAAGGAGGTGCTATATGGAATTATGGGTTGTAATTTTGCTTGCGGCGGCAGCGGCGGTCGTTGGTATACTTATAGGTCTTGCGGTAGGTATCGCGGTACGTAAGAAAATCAGCGAAAGAAAGATAGGCTCTGCCGAGAACGAAGCAAAAAAGATCAAAGAAGATGCGGTTAAAGAAGCTGAATCTATGAAGAAGGAAGCTCTTATAAGCGCTAAAGAAGATATTCTTCGTCAGAGAAACGAATCTGAAAAAGAACTCAAGGAAAGACGTTCGGAAGTTACCAGAATGGAGAGAAGAATTACTCAAAAAGAGGAAAATCTCGACAAAAAGATGGAGGGACTTGAACGTAAAAACGAGTTGCTTGACAAAAAAATCAAAGAGAACGACGCAGTCAGAGAACAGATAAACGCTCTGCTCAAAAAGGAAGAGGCTATCCTTGAGGAGATATCCGGAATTTCAGCGGATGAAGCGAAGGAGGAGCTTATCAGCAGGGTAGAGTCCGAGGTCAAGCACGAGCTGGCGCAGAGACTTTCCGAGCTTGAGGAGCAATTCAAGGAGGAGGCTGACACCAAGGCCAAAAACATTATTTCTCTTGCGATTCAGCGCTGCGCGGCGGATCACGTTGCCGAGACGACTATTTCGGTGGTCTCTCTTCCCAACGAGGATATGAAGGGCCGTATAATCGGACGCGAGGGAAGAAATATTCAGATGATAGAGAAGCTGACGGGAGTGGAGCTTATTATTGACGATACCCCAGAGGCTATCACGCTTTCGGGTTTTGATCCGATAAGAAGAGAGACAGCGAGAATAACTCTTGAAAAGCTCATTTCGGACGGAAGAATACATCCGTCGAGAATCGAGGAAACGGTTGAGAGGGCTTCAAGAGAGGTTGAGGCTGAAATAAAGCAGGCGGGAGAGAGAGCTACTTTCGACGTTGGTATTCACGGCATCAATCCCGAGCTTGTGAAAATGCTCGGAAGACTTAAATTCCGTACGAGCTACGGTCAGAACGTACTTAAACACTCTATTGAGGTTTCGCTTATCGCCGGTATGATAGCGGACGAGCTTGGCGTAGACAGCGCAGTTGCCAAGAGAGCGGGACTTCTGCACGACATAGGAAAGGCGCAGACGCACGAGATGGAAGGCTCGCACGTTGAGCTTGGCGTAAACCTTGTAAAGAGATACAAGGAGAGCAAGGACGTCGTACACGCTATCGAGGCGCACCACGGAGACGTGGAGGCGAGAACTATTACGGCAGTCATCGTTCAGGCGGCAGACGCTATATCGGCGGCAAGACCCGGAGCGAGACGCGAGGATCTCGAAAACTATATCAAGCGTCTTGAAAAGATTGAGGAGATCGCAAAGGGATTCGGCGGCGTAGACAAGGCGTTCGCGGTTCAGGCAGGACGCGAGATACGCGTTATGGTTAAGCCCGAAGAGGTCAACGACGACGGTATGAAGGTAATAGCGCGCGAAATGGCGGCTAAGATTCAGGAAGAAGTCAAGTATCCCGGACAGATTAAGATAAACATAATCAGAGAAAGTAGGGCTGTTGATTACGCAAAATAAAAGCTATCGTTTTGCTCCCAATGGGGTTGATATATATTTTGATATAGAACCATTAAAGCATAGAAACGGCACTGCCGTTTGAGATAGATAAAGGCTCCGCGAGGATAAATCCTTGCGGAGCCTTACTTTAAGTGAAAGAGATATGAGATTCGGAACCCCTATTCGTGCCTCAAAACACATTAAAGCAAAATTTGCGAAGCACGAATATAGAAAAATCCGCAAGCGTTTTTTTCGGGGTTCTTCATCGTAGCGCTCGCAGATAAAAACACACCCTACCGCAAAGCGATAGGGTGTGTTTTTATCTGGGGAGAGATATGGGATTCGAACCCACGGCCTTCAGGGCCACAACCTGACGCGCTAACCAACTGCGCTAATCCCTCCGTATGGCGTGCCTTAAGGGATTCGAACCCCCGACCTACTGCTTAGAAGGCAGTTGCTCTAT
>JAFTZH010000012.1 GCA_017464565.1 Clostridia bacterium | reverse complement strand
CTTGATATCGCTTGGCTTAAAAAGCACCGCTCTCTCAAAGCGCTTATAGTTACGGGCTGTCTTGCCGAGAGATACAGAGAGAGCATATTCGACGAGTTTCCCGAGGTTGACGCCGTTCTTGGTGTCGGAAGCATACATAATATCGTTGAGGCGGTCGCGGCGGTAACCGACGGCAAAAAGAAACGCTCCTGCAAATACTCCTCCTTTGAGGACAAAGAGGAGATAAAGCTCGGAGGAGATAGAATTCTTACCACTCCCGAATATACCGCGTATTTGAAAATAGCGGAGGGCTGTGATAACAGGTGCGCCTACTGCGCCATACCCTCGATAAGAGGACGCTTCAGAAGCCGCGCCGAAGAGGATATCGTTGCCGAGGCAAAGCAGCTTGACGCTCTGGGGGTAAAGGAGCTCGTTGTAGTAGCTCAGGATACGACGAGATACGGCAAGGATATTTACGGCGAGTATCGGCTTGCCGAGCTTTTGCGTAAGATTACCGACGAGACTAAAATACCGTGGATACGCATACTTTATTGCTATCCCGATAAAATAACCGATTCTCTTGTCGCGGAAATAAGAGATAATCCGAGAATACTCAAATATATTGATCTGCCGATTCAGCACATCAGCGACAATATGCTCTCTGCGATGAACCGCCACGGAGACAGCGCGATGATAAAGAGCGTGGTATCAAAGCTCAGGAGCGAGATACCCGATATAGTTATACGCACCACCTTTATCGTCGGCTTTCCGGGAGAGACCGAGGCTGATTTTGAGGAGCTTTGTGAATTCGTCAAGGAGACGAAATTTGAGAGGGCAGGGGGATTTACCTATTCGAGAGAAGAGGACACGCCCGCCTACGATTTTGACGGTCAGATAGACGAGCAGGTAAAGCAGGACAGAATGGATATGCTTATGCGCGAGCAGCTTGAAATAAACGAGGCAAGAAACCGCGCGATGATAGGCAAAACGGTTACGGTGCTTTGCGAGAATTTTGATCCCGTGAGCGACGTTCATTTCGGAAGAAGCGAGGCTGACGCTCCCGAGATAGACGGAAAGGTATATTTCCGCTCGGATACGAGAATAGCTCCCGGAAGCTTCGTCAAGGTCAAGATAAGGGACGTGCTTGATTACGACCTTATCGGAAGAGTAGTTACGAAAGAACAATAAATATTTTTAAAGAGGTTTTTTATAAAATGAAGCTTAATTTGCCGAATAAACTTACAGTGCTCAGGCTTATTCTCGTGCCTATATTTATCGTCATAGGTATGCTTCCCGACACGGTCATACCGTTTTACGTATCCTGCGTTATCTGCGCGGTGCTCTTTATAGGAACGGCGCTTACCGATATGTTTGACGGAAAGATAGCCCGCAAGCACGGACTTATCACCGATTTCGGAAAATTTCTCGATCCCGTAGCCGATAAATTTATGGTAATAGGCGCTCTTTTCGTTATACTTTATAAATTTGAAAAACTGAGAGTTGCGATGATATTCGTGCTTATAGTTATAGTGTTCAGGGAGCTTGCGGTTACCTCTATGCGTCTTGTGGTATCGACGGGAGAGGGAATAGTTATCGCAGCGAACAGTCTCGGAAAGATAAAGACGGTTTCGCAGATTGTATTTATCTGTACGGTCTTTCTTGAACCCGTAGTCGAATACGTGGTAGAGCTTATCGTAGGCGGAGCGTCGAACAATATTATCCACGGAGTATATCCGCTCACTTGGCTCTCGATGCTGTTTACCGTGGTTATGACCTTGTGGTCGGGAATAAATTACATAGCGTCCTATTGGAAATATCTTGATCCGCAGAAATGATGAGGAAAATAACGGCGAAGCGTTACGCTTCGCCGTTATTTTTATATTTTCACGAATCCAAGCTTTTTCTTTACCTTCGATACGGTTCTGCGAGCGTAATAGGAAGCTTCCTCGGCGCCCTTGCGCATCTGCTCCTCAAGCATCGCCTTGTCGGAGAGATACTCGTTGAATTTCTGCTGTATGGGAGACAGAGCGTCGGCGCATACCTCCCCCACGGCAAGCTTGAAGTCGCCGTAACCCTTGCCCTCAAATTCGCGCTCTACCTCGTCAGAGGTCTTGCCTGTAAAGCAGGAATAAATACCGATGAGGTTGTTGATGCCGTGCTTGCCCTCGCCGATTCTTACCGCCGTGTCCGAGTCGGTTACGGCGCGCTTGAATTTTCTGATTATGGTGTCGCGGTCGTCAAGAATATAAACGACGGCGTTTACGTTCTCGTCCGACTTCGACATCTTCTTGGTCGGGTCCGAGAGAGACATTATCTTCATACCGCTCTTTGGAATGACCGGCTCGGGAACGGTGAAGGTGTCGGGGTATATTTGATTGAATCTCTCGGCAATATTTCTGCACAGCTCGACGTGCTGCTTCTGGTCGATACCTATCGGAACCACGTCGGTCTGATAGAGAAGTATATCTGCCGCCATAAGCGTGGGATAGGTGAAAAGTCCCGCGTTTATATTGTCCGAGTGCTTTGCGCTCTTGTCCTTGAACTGCGTCATTCTCGAAAGCTCGCCGAACATAGTGAAGCAGTTGAGCATCCAGGCAAGCTCGGTGTGCTCGTGAACGTGAGACTGAACGTAAAGAGTGTTCTTTTCGGGGTCAAGACCGCATGCCATATAGAGCGCGAGCGTCTCGTAGGTTCTGCGGCGGAGATCTGCGGGAACCTGACGCACGGTTATCGCGTGCTGGTCAACCACGCAATAGAAGCATTTGTATTTTTCGGAAAACAGGGAGAAGTTTTTGATAGCTCCAAGGTAGTTTCCTATGGTGAGATTTCCGCTGGGCTGTACGCCCGAAAATGAAACGGGTGTGTCGTTGAACATATTTGATATCCTTTCGGGTTTATTTATATAGCTCTCTGACGGCTTCTCCGAGGCGTTTTATGCCCTCGGTTATCTGCTCGTCGGAGGGGGTGGAATAGTTAAGTCTGAACGAGGGAGAGGGAAGAGAGGTGTCGCAGTTGAAGGTTGCTCCGGGTACTACCGCTACCTTTTTTTCTATCGCCGCTTTTACGAGGGGCGAGCAGTCGTCGGCGCATTTCAGCGTTCCCCAGATGAACAAACCGCCGTCGGAACGGGTAAAGCTTACCTTGTCCGCGGGTATCTCTTTATCTATACAGCCGAGCATAAGCGCGCATTTATCCGCGTAAAGCTTTCTTATTCCGTCGATATGCGCGTCAAGGTCGTATTCGGTGATATAGCGGCAGCAGAGCATCTGGAAAAAGATATTCGTGTGAACGTCCTCCGATTGCTTGGCTACCACCATTTTGGATATTATAGGTTCGGGAGCGCACACGTATCCCACTCTCATACCCGCCGAAAGTATCTTTGAGAAGGAGGAGCAGTAGATAACGATTCCTTCGGTATCCATACTTTTTATCGTCGGAATATCCTTGCCCGAAAACCTTAGCTCTCCGTAAGGATTGTCCTCAAAGATGATAAGACCGTATTTCAGCGCGAGCCGATATACCGCGCGGCGCTTTTCCTCGCTCATCGTTATTCCCGACGGGTTCTGGAAGGTGGGGATAAGGTAGAGCATTTTCGCCTTCGGCGTATTTTTTATCGTTTCCTCAAGCGCGTCTGCGTTTATACCGTCATCGTCGAGCGGAACGCCGACGGTAACCGCTCCGTTTGAGCGGAAGGCGTTGAGCGCGCCGATAAAGCTTGGATTTTCACATATTACCGCGTCTCCCTCGCTGCAGAGTACCTTGCAGGCAAGCTCAATACCTTGCTGACCGCCCGAGGTTATGATGGTTACGTCGTTATCGCTTCCGATTGAAAATTTGTTTTTCAGTCTGTCCGCGACCGCTTCGCGCAGCTGCGGATATCCCTCGGTTATGCTGTACTGCAGAGCTGCCGTTGGGGAATTCGCGAATATATCCGCTCCTATTTTTTCAAGCTCGCGGACGGGGAAGGATTCGGGTGCGGGATTTCCCGCGGCGAAAGATATTATCGTTGGGTCTGTGAGGCTTTTGAATATCTCGCGTATCGCCGAGGGCTTCAGCGAAGCGAGCTTGTCTGAAAATTTATATTCCATAATTTGTCCTCCGTAACCGAGTTTAATCTATCGGGTCTCGGCTAAAGCTTTTCACGGAATTTATATCCGAATATTTATTAAATAATGATATCACAGAAAAGCTCAAATGTCAATTGACTTTTAGAGTATTTTATGATATTATTAAAATAATATTATAAGTATTCGTTAGATTTCTAAATGAAAAAGAGGGTATAAATTATGGTAAAGCATATCGTTATGTGGAAATTCAAGGATTTTGCGGAGGGCAAGAGCAAGGAAGAGAATATATCTTTGGTCAGAGACAGCCTTTACGCGCTCGTCGGAAAAATAGACGAGATAAAAAAGATGGAAATAGGAGCCGATATATCGCATACCGATATGTCTATGGATATGGTACTTCTTACCGAGTTTGAGAGCATTGCCGATATGAAGGCTTACGCGGTAAATCCCGAGCACGTCAAGGTATCGACCTACGTCAGAAAGGTTATTGAGTCGAGAGTGGTTCTTGACTACGATATGTAACGAGGGGGCAGAGAAATGATAAAGCTTGAAAGAACTTCGGTAATGAATTTTGAAAACGCCGTGAGAGGCGCGAGAAATCCGATGAACAGCTGGGACAGAATGGACAGCGGTTACGATGAAAACGGAAATTACGTTTTGGGTGAGAACGATTTGGGATTGGCTCAGCGTCTTGCGTCTGCGGGAAGCGACCACAGAAAATTTTTGCGTCAGATATTCGTTTCGGTTGATATAACGGCGCCTCTTTATTGGTGGAAGGAATTTGACACCTACAAGGTGGGAACCGTTGCAAATTCCACCTCTACTATGCACAAGATACATTCAAAGCCGTTCGAGCGTTCGGATTTTTCCTGCGACAGACTCGACGAGGGCGGACTTTCGGCGCTTGATTCGCTTATTTCCTATCTTGAGGAGCAGAGAAAGCTTTTCTGTGAGGACAAGGGAAACAGGCAGCCTTGGCACAATATGATACAGCTTTTGCCGTCAAGCTACAATCAGATGAGAACGGTTACGATGAATTACGAGAACCTTATCAATATCTATTACGCCCGCAAAACGCATAAGCTTGCTGAATGGCACGCAATGAGCGATTGGATAGCGGAGCTTCCGTATGCTAAAGAATTGATAATGATTAAGGGATAATAGTTAGTTTGTGTATGAGTTTTTAAGGGGAGAAACTTTTTCAAAAGTTTCTCCCCTTAAACCCCTCTTCAAAAACTTTAAACGCATTGGGCTTAATCTTGAATTTTTATCTTGCTTCCTACGGAAAGATTATTTCGTTTTTTCACCATACTATGTATGGGGACGGGATTGTCTCGCTCATCTGTCGGCAGATAAAAATAATAAAAGATAAAAATAATAAACTTAAAAAAGTACATAAATATTCAGAAAAGAAAATAAATATTGTATAGTAACGACGCTTCATTTTATTGCTCTTAATTTTACATAAACAAGACAAATATTGTCATTTTTTAAAACCTGTAAAAACTTCTTTTCAATAACGCAAAAATTTATCTCAACATCTTGCAAAACGAATATCCGCCTTGCATCAACGACTTTTTTAACTTAAAAAATATAACTAACTTTTCAGTTATAAATTTTAACGAATTTTGAGCAAAAAAAAGACAAAAAATTAACAAAAACATCTTGACGGATATCTAAAATGAAGCTATAATATATTTCATACACGCTTTTTTGCGTGAGTTTCAATAATTTACGGAGGTTCAAATAATGAACAGAGTTTACAATTTTTCGGCGGGCCCTTCCATGCTTCCTTTAGAGGTTCTTGAAAAAGCAGCATCAGAATTGGTCTGCTATGGAGAGTCAGGAATGTCGGTAATGGAGATGTCCCATCGATCTCCGGATTATGAAGCAATCATAGCCGACGCTGAAGCAATGCTTCGCAAGCTTATGAATATTCCCGACAATTACAAGGTGCTTTTCCTTCAGGGCGGCGCGTCCACGCAGTTTGCGGCAGTTCCGCTCAACCTTATCAAGAGAACGGGCAAGGCCGATTACGTCGTTTCGGGTCAGTTCTCGGGCAAGGCGTTCAAGGAAGCGCAGAAGCTCGGTTATGACGTAAAGTGCATAGCTACCACCAAAGAGGATAATTTTGACCATATTCCCACCGTTACCAAGGATATGATAAGACCCGACGCGTCATACGTACATATCTGTTTCAATAACACAATTTACGGAACAAAGTACGGTTATATTCCCGAAACGGGCGATATCCCGCTCGTTGCCGATATGTCCTCCTGTATAATTTCAGAGCCCGTTGACGTAACCAAGTTTGGTGTTATCTACGCGGGCGCGCAGAAAAATATGGCTCCCGCAGGTCTTACTCTCGTTATCGTCCGCGACGACCTTCTCGATTACGCGGAGGAAAAGATGCCCACTATGCTTGAGTGGAAGACTATGGCGGAGAACGGCTCTATGTATAACACTCCTCCTTGCTATGCCATTTATATGGCTAAGCTCGTATACGAGTGGATACTTTCTATTGGCGGTCTTGACGAGATGAAGAAGAGAAACGAGGCTAAAGCCGCAGTTCTTTACGATTATCTCGACAGTCAGAATTATTATATAGCGCCCGTAAAGGCGGGAAGCCGTTCTATGATGAACGTTACTTTCGTAACGGGCGATGCAGATCTCGATAAGAAGTTCGCTTCCGAGGCTGCGAAGGCAGGACTTAAAAACCTTAAGGGACACCGCTCGGTTGGCGGAATGAGAGCTTCAATCTATAATGCAATGCCTCACGCGGGCGTTGAAGCTCTCGTAGCGTTTATGAAGAAATTCGCCGAAGAAAATCCCAAGAAATAATCGTAAAAGGAACAGAGAAAATGAAAAACATACTTTGCTTGAACAAGATAGCCGCAGTCGGAACGGATAAGCTCGACAAGGCAGTATACAATGTAGGAACAGATGTTGCAGATCCCGACGCTATTATGGTTCGTTCTGCCGCTATGCACGATATGGAGTTTGACAAAAAGCTTCTTGCCATAGCGAGAGCGGGCGCAGGTGTCAATAACATTCCGATAGACCGTTGCTCAAAGGAGGGAATCGTCGTATTCAATACCCCCGGTGCTAACGCTAACGGAGTTAAAGAGCTTGCCGTTTGCGCGCTTATGCTCGCTTCACGTAATGTCATAGGCGGAATAAAGTGGGTGGATACTCTTATCGGAACTGAAGGAGTTGCAAAGGCTGTTGAGGCTGGCAAGTCCAAGTTTGCGGGTGTTGAGGTGCTTGGAAAGACGCTTGGAGTTATCGGTCTTGGCGCTATCGGAGGTATGGTGGCTAATACCGCCGTTCATCTCGGTATGAGTGTTCTCGGATGTGACCCCTACCTCAGCGTTGACGCGGCATGGAATATCAACCACCGCGTAAATAAGGCGGCTTCCTTTGAGGAGATATTCAAGAATGCCGATTATATCTCGCTTCACGTTCCCGCAACGCCCTCCACAAAGAATATGATAAACGCCGAGACAATCGCTACGATGAAGGACGGCGTAAGGATAATCAACCTCTCGCGTGCGGATCTCGTAAACGCGGCGGATATGAAGGCGGCGTTAGCTTCCGGTAAGGTAGCGGCTTACGTTACCGATTTCCCGACCGACGATATGATAGGCGTTGAGGGAGCGGTTACGATTCCTCATCTCGGAGCTTCCACCGCGGAGTCGGAGGACAACTGCGCGGTTATGGCGGCTATCGAGCTTGACGATTATATACGCTGCGGAAATATAAAGAACAGCGTAAATTTCCCGAACGTTTCTATGGCTATGAGCGGAGACAAGAGAGTTTGCGTACTTCACGCAAACGTTCCCACTATTCTCTCGCAGATAACGACTATCCTTTCGGATACGGGAGTCAATATAGAAAATATGACCAACAAATCCAAGGGAGATAACGCGTACACCGTAGTAGACGTTACGGGCGGCGTTGCGGAGGATACCGTATCGAAGCTTTCGGCCGTTGAAGGCGTTTTGAGAGTAAGAGTTATTTGATGAAAAAAGGCTGTCTCAATAGCTTGTTGTTGAGACAGCCTTTTTAATAAAATGGGTAAGGTTTATATGAATACGGTAAGACACGAAAACGGCGTGGAATATCTGCGCTCGGATAAAATAAGCTCAAAGCACGGGTTTTCAACGAGAAAGGGCGGAGTAAGTACACTTCCGCATACGTCGTCCCTCAATCTCGCCTTTGGAAGAGGGGACGACAAAGAGACCGTGCTCGAAAATTTAAGACTTTTTGCGGACGCCGTGGGCTTTGACGCCGAAAAAACGGTGAGCGTTCGGCAGGTACATTCTGCGGATGTGAGATATATAGATGCCTCTTTTGCGGGTTACGGATATTTTAAGGAAGATACCTTTTCCTGCGACGGTTACGTTACCGACGTTTCGGGTATCGTTCTCGGTGTTAAAACTGCGGATTGTGTCCCTATAATTATGGAAGGCTGCGGCTCTGACGGAGGAGTGCGCGCCGTAGGCGCCGCTCACGCGGGCTGGCGGGGTACGGTGAGCGGTATAGCCGCGTCTTGCTTCAATATGGTGAAGGATATGGCAGGCTCACCCGAGAGAGTGCGTATCGCCATAGGTCCGTCGATATGCGGAAAATGCTTTTCTGTCAAGGAAGATTTCGTAGATGCCGTTGGCAAGCTGCTCGATAAGGAAGTCTTTGATAAATTTATAATTCCCGACGAGCAAAAGGCCGGCGTGTGGCACGCCGACCTTGCGGAGATGAACCGATATTTTCTTTGCCTTGCGGGAGCTTTGCCCGAAAATATAGACGTCTCGGGGGAGTGCGGCTGCTGTAATCCCGACCGCTATTTTTCACACAGATACGGCAGAGGCGAGCGTGGAACTATGCTTTCGGTTATAGAAATGCCGCGGGTCAGTCCCAGGTAAGCTCGTATTTTTCAAGCTCGTTCGGCTCAAACCATTTATCATCAACGTATTTAAGCTCGCCGTATTCCTCGTCGTACTCGTATACCGAGTAACAGTAATAGTCGTTTTCTGAATAGTATACTATAGAGCGCTCCTCAAGAGTAACGAGTTTACCTTCGATAAATGAGTGCCTTGATATCTTGTGTGTGATAACGTAAAACTCGGGACTGCTCTCGGTACCCTCGGCAAGAATCTCCTTTGAGGTTTCTTCGGTGTATAGCTCGGAAATATCCGCGTCGGACGAAAGATTTGAGAGAGAGGCAAGCGCCTCGTCGTAATCAAACGCTCCGTCCTCGTTTGCCAAAAATACGCTTGAATGAATATCTCCGTCGGCGTCTACGGCGCAGGGAAGAAGCAAATCGTCAATTCCGTCAAAGTTTATATCCTCGAATTTCGCCGAGTATCCGAACTCGTTTGAAAATATCTCTGAGGATGAGTCAAAGGGCAGAGAACACAGCTTTTTTCCGTTCAGCTTGACCTTGACTTTACGTACCGTATCGGACGAGCCTTTGAACTCAAACGAATATCCGTCCTGCTCAAAGGAATGATAGGTAATAAAATTAAAATGAATATCAAATATCCTTACCGCGAATAATATGATTGCGATGACGAGAAGCGCTCCGCAGAGGACGCCCGTTAAAAGCTTTTTCTTGTTCATAATGACCTCGTGTATAGTATTTGTATATATTTTATAATAAAATTGATAAAAAGTAAAGAAAAATCGATAAAAACTTTTTTAAAATAGTTATTGACAAAATAAAAATAATATGTTATAATCTATAACGTTCCGTAAAGAACGACTGGTGTGCTGGTGTGGCTCAATGGCAGAGCAGCTGATTTGTAATCAGCAGGTTGTTGGTTCGACTCCGATCACCAGCTCCAAGGTTATGCAAAAGCGTAGCCTGATTTTTGGGGGATTTCCCGAGCGGCCAAAGGGGGCAGACTGTAAATCTGTTGTCACTGACTTCGGTGGTCCGAATCCACCATCCCCCACCAACAAAAAACGCACTTTTGTCTATTGACAAAGGTGCGTTTTTTGAATGAAGCGCGTCTGCGGCGCATTAAGACGCTTCGCTAATGAAGCAGCCTTCGGCTATGAAACGTGGCTTCGCCGCATTTTATGGCAAACATCGCATCATTGCTACCATCGGGAGCAATACAGCACCGCGCGAAGTGCGGTGCATATTATCAGCCCTTCGGGCTGTATCTCATCACGCGCCGGCGTGTATTGTACGGCTCGTAATTCAGATAATTTTTGTTTTCGTAACGGAAAAACAAGGAGAATAACCGCATGAAAAAACGTATGAAAACCTCGACCGAAATAGCCTCCGCGGCTGAAATCATAGGAGAGGAAAGAGCAATCGAATATTTTGCCAAGGCGGGTTTTGACGCTTGGGATTTTTCAATGTTCGCTATGTGCAGATACGATAGGGCAAACAACAGTATTTTTGATAACGATCACCCGCTGGCAAGCGATCGATATTTAGCCTTCGCGAGACGGCTGAAGAAAATCGGGCTTGACAACGGTATCGTTTGCAATCAATCGCACGCCCCGTTTCCCGTCAGGTGCAGGGAGATACGCTCGTACCTTAAACGAGCTATCGAGTGTACGGCTGAAGCGGGCGGAGATATATGCGTGATACATCCCGACAACAACAAGGGAGCGGAGGAGAATGCGGAGATGTTTTCAGAGCTTCTTCCTTTTGCCAAGGAATGCGGTGTAAGGATAGCTACCGAAAATATGTGGAATTGGGATAGAGAAAAGGACTGCTCCCGTTTCGCCGCCTGCGCTACGCCAAAAAGCTTTTGCGAGCATATAGATATAATCGGGGACCCGTATTTCGTCGCTTGCCTTGATATAGGGCACGCGGAAATGAAGGGGTCGGATACCTCTGCCGCGGAGATGATAAGGGCGCTCGGAGACAGGCTTTGCGCGCTTCACCTTCACGATAACGACAAATGGCACGACTCGCATCAGATACCGTTTTCTATGGATATTGATTTTGATGAGATAATACGTGCGCTCGCGGATATCGGATACGACGGATATTTTACTTTGGAGGCAGACCAATATCTGAAGCGGTATACCGAGGAAACCGTATTTGAAGGTATGAAGAAAATGGCAGACGCCGCAAGACGCCTTGCCGATACGTATGAAGATATGTGTTAGAGTTTTTTAAGGAGAAAGACTTTTGTATTGTTTTATGGGGGTGAGTGCCTTTTTACAAAAAGGCACTCACCTAAAAAGTATTCAAGGGGAGAAACTTTTGCAAAAGTTTCTCCCCTTGAAATTTTTGTGTTTGTTTTATTGGGGGAGAGACTTTTTGCAAAAAGTCCCTCCCCCAAGCCCCCTCTTCAAAAATCTTTAAACGTTGGGTATGGTTTTGATATTTTGTCTTGCTTCCTATGGAGAGCTTAATTTGGTTTTTCATTCGGTAGGGGGAGGTACTTGTTCGTGGGAAATGAAGACCATTCGTGTTCTTCACTCCGTAAAGATTCTTTGCTTTATGGGTTTATGCCATTTCTTATTACACGATAATGAAATTCTATTTAGGTCTGCGGTCTAAATGAAAGAAACCAAGGGAGTGCTCTTGGAACCCCGCAATCGCGGCGCGTTTTTAAGACGCGCCGCGGAATAACGCTTAATTAAAAGAAACGCCCTCGGAGCAAAACGAGGCTCCGAGGGCTGTTTGTTTCTTTTGTTTCTCCCCATAAGCTATACTTTAATTCAAAGAATATATCTCCCCAT
>JAFTZH010000011.1 GCA_017464565.1 Clostridia bacterium | reverse complement strand
TTAACGAAAATCAAAGCAGATTCCGACGGCGATGCCGTCGCCCTGCGGGTTCGACTACGCTTCGCTTGCGCTCCGCTTCGCTCAGAATGACACTCTACGGAGTGAAGAACACGATTGGTTTTCACCTCGCGGGAGGAGCAAGCCCCTCCCCTACCGAGTATGATGAATACCTAAATTAAGCTCTCTGTAGGAAGCAAGATAAAAACGCAAAACCATACCCAATGTTTAAAGTTTTTGAAGAGGGGTTCGGGGAGAAACTTTTGCAAAAGTTTCTCCCCGAAAAATCTATACATAAACTAACTTTAATGTGGGGGAGTGCCTTTTTTGCAAAAAGGCACTCCCCCACATTATATCATTTAAATCTGAATTTTTTCCGCAATCTGAACACATACAAGGAAATGAGGCGTGTCAGAGCTATATCGTATATAACGAATGTACCGTTAGCGAGCAAGAAGAATATGACCTCAAAGACGAAAAGCCCGTGTCCGTCAAGATACACGAAATACTTGACGAGAAGCATAAGTATCACGAGGCACACGTTAAACACGATTTCCTTTATAAGCCACTGAAGCCACCTGCGTTTTGCCTTTTCTATCTTCTCTTTTATTATTGGATAAAATCCGAAAAACAAAAGATACATAGCTGCGGGAAGCTTCTGCGGAAGCAAGATAAGAGAAAGTATTCCCGTAACGGCAAACACCGTCCACGCCGCCGCGTCTCCGTACTCAATGACCGTAAAAATGACGAACAAAGACGCGATAACAGCCATTGATATATCAAGAACGTCTACAAGCGCACCCAAATACAACACGACCACTCCGAGAGCACACATCATAGCGCAAATGGCAAGTCTGCGCGTTCTCTCACTTCTGTCATTCATCTTCATAATTCACTACCCCGAATCAGCAGCAGGATATAAGGTCTCCGCCGCAGCACTCACAGCAGCAATCCGCGCACAAAAGTCCCGAGCAGATATCACAGCCCGAGCAGCCTCCGCCGCGCGTGGTGGTGTATCCTCCGCCGTATCCGTTGGCACGTCTCGCAAGCTCCTGCTGCGCCGCGGAATACTCCTGATTGTAAGGATCCATTGAGCAAGCAATATCAAAAAATCTTTGCGCGTCAACGTAATGTCCGCGTTTAAGCAATATACAGCCCTTAAGGAAGTTCCATTCCGCGTCTCTGCTTGCCTCGTCTACCTCGTTGAGTATCCTGTCAGCCTCGTCAAAATGACCGCTGTTTATCATTCTGCGTATCTGCGAATATTTTGGATTGCCCGTCGACGAGCGCGTATTGTACGAACCCGAATTATTGGTTCTTCCGGAAGAGCCTCCCGCGCGCATTTTTTGTATCTCCTCGTACGCGGCGTTTATCTCCTTCATTTTCTCGCTTGCGAGATCGGCAAGATCGCTGTCGCGGTATTTGTCGGGGTGATATTTGCGGGCAAGCTCTCTGTATGCCTTTTTTATTTCCTCGTCGGTTGCGTTTGAAGAAACGCCCAACACCTTATACGGATCGTTCATCGGTATTCAGACTGTCCTTTCTGTTACATTTGCCTTTATTCTCGCCCTCAAACCTTCCCGATACTACCGACTCAACGGTACGAGGCATTCCGAGATAAAAGACGTTATATATTATATTTTTTAAAATCGGATCATCTCCGAATTCTATCAAATCAAATGCGCACTCCGCGTCGCAGAGCTCGTTTTTCAGCGCGTCGGAGACAACCGCCTTGTCGCGCTCGCTCATTTCGCCGCCGTATATAGAGATAAACGGATTGTACCTTCCCCGCTCCGCGTCCTCCGAAAAATCGTCGAGCGCGTCGGTAATATAAATCCATTTTCCCACGTGATAGCCTATATTCCGCGCTATTTTTGCCTCCGAGCCTTCAAGTCCGTACTCGGTAATACTTGCGAGAAGCTTGCCGAAGGCATCGGCGGGAATATCAACGCTTGCGTCTCCCGACCTTTCAAAAGCCGACAGCTCCGAAAGCCTTGCCGCTATCGTTTCGTCAAGAGCCGACAAACCGCCCTTCTTTATAGCTCGCCGCCGCATTTTTTTCGCAAGCGGGCGGGCAAGCACCGCCGCCGCTTTTTTCTTTCCCTTTTCGTCGGAAATATCGTCGGAGAGCTTGTGATAGGTAAGCAGAGCCGCCGCATAGGCGCAGTAATCAAGCTGACCGTTTCTCTCCATCATCGCCTTTTTCCGAAGCGGATGCGCCATACAGCGCCGCCTCGAAAGAGCCGTTTTCTCTTTCGCGAGCGAGATACGAAGCAACGCCAAGAAAGCGAAATCATAGCTCAAGGTCATTCGCGAGCACTGTCCCGTGCATTTTCCCATAGAACGGCAAAGTCCGCAGTACGCCGCGCGGTAGTACTCGTATTCAGACACCTTCAGCTCGGGCGTATAGGTTTTTACATATCCGAACATAGCGTTTCCTCCCCAAAGCCGAAGCGAACCTTAAATATATAATAATCAATTATTATTATCAATACAACACTTATTTGTAAACATTTTTTATCTTCCGCGCGATTTATTGCGTTTTTTTCCTTTTTTCGCCGCGGAAAAGCCAAAATATCCTATCTTTTTGCCAAGCTCGAAATATTCCCCGTGAGCGAAAGCCGCAAGCCCCGCCCGCTCAAGATGAAGCTTTCCCGCTCCGTCAACAAGCGACTCGTCTACGTCTACCGCCACGATATCCGCTAAAAACATATGATGAGAGCCAAGCTCTATTATCTGCGTAACCTTACATTCAAGAGAAAGCGGTGACTGCGCGATAAGCGGACAGGAGATCTCGCTCGCCTCCTCGCGCTCAAATCCGCATTTTGCAAACTTGTCAACCTTAGCCCCCGTATAAATACCGCAATAATCGGCTTTTTTTATAAGCTCGGCGGTCGTCAGATTTATAGCGAATTCCCCGCTCTGCTTTATAATATCATACGAATATCTGCTCGGTCTTACCGAAATATACGTCTTCGGAGGCACGGTATTGGTTATTCCCGTCCACGCCACAGTGATAATATTCGGCTTATCCATCGTACCGCAGCTTACCATAACGGGCGGTACGGGCGCCGTAAGCGCTCCTCCGCGCCATTTTATCTTTCCCATAATATCCTCCGACGAAAATCAGCGTCTTTTAATTCCTATAATATCTCTTATCGCCTCGCCCGCCGCTATAAATCCCGCCACGGGAGGAACGAAGGATATACTTGCCGGAACGGCCTTTCTTCCGTCAGACACCGCAGACGGCTTTATAGGCTCCTCCTTGGAATAGACCACCTTCATATGCTCTATCCCTCTCTGCTTCAGCTCGCGCCTCATAACCCTCGCCAGCGGACATACCGAGGTCCCCGCGAGGTCCTCGACAACGAACGCCGAAGGGTCAAGCTTATTTCCCGTTCCCATACAACTTATCACGGGTACTCCCGCCGCAGCCGCGCGTACCGCAATCTCTATCTTCGCCGTAACGGTATCCACCGCATCTATTACGTAGTCGTACCGAGAAAAATCAAGCTCGGTATCGGGCATAAAAAATATCTCGAGCGCGCAAACCGATATATCGGGATTTATATCCCGAAGCCTGTCGGCGACCACCCGAGCTTTCGGCAAGCCCACGGTCGATTCAAGCGCGCAGAGCTGTCTGTTTATATTCGTAACGCTTACCGTATCGTTATCTATCAGGTCAATATTTCCCACGCCTCCGCGCGCCAGCGCCTCGGCGGCGGCGCCTCCGACGCCTCCGACACCGAACAGGGCCACGCGGGACGCGCGAAGCCTCTCTGCCGCCTCGTCCCCGATAAGCATTATTTCTCTCTCAAACCGCAAAGCTGTACCTCCCGTCCCGTATTTACAGACGTTCGGGGATGCCGAAATTGCGTAAATTTCCGAAATCTCACATCCCCAAAACACATTACACTATCATCATTAAGTCCTTGCTTATACCGCTTCTTTTTTAGCTTTGGCAAAGGCTTTATATTTTCTCACTCCGCTTATAACCGTATCGGAAACCGCCGTTATCGAAAGTATCGCGGCAACGGGATACAGAAGCAAGGAGTTAAAGGTCAAAAAGAAATTAAAGCGAAGTATGGTGAATACGAACAGCGACGCCATTACCGCAAAGAAAAACCAATCCTTTTTCTTAAGATTGCCTGAATTTGACAGCAGTATTATCGGTATCAGCATAAACGCCCAAACGTAAATAGACGTAAGAGACGGAACAACCAATATCACGATAATTCCGAGCATCCACAGCTTCCATTTTTCTTTGTGAATAAACGGAGCCGCCGCAAAGCAGGCGATACATACGAAGCACCAGACGTACGCGAGCGCGTTCCATACAGCGTAGGGTATACCCGAATATCCCGCTATAACCGATATAGAATTTACCGAGCTTCCCGACGAAAACGAGGTTATATTTTTGAATATCTCAACGAAGCAGGCGGGACCTCCGAAGAAAAACGACGGAATGATGAGCATAAGCACGCCGTACACCGCGCATCTTATCGCTTCCTTGAAGCGCTTGTCAACGAGCAGGAACCAGCCGAAAATAACCGGATACAGCTTAATGGAAAAGGCAAACGCAAGCGCGATAAGACCTATCTCTCTGTACACCTTGTTTTCACTGTTGTAGGTAAACGCGTATATCATCAGCGAAATAAAGCAGAAAAGTATCATATTTCCGCGCTCCAGCATATAAAGCACGGGAACGTTGAACACGGCGAAAAAAGCAAATGCAAGCTTCGATTTTTTTCCGCCCGCGATAAACTCGCGGAAAAGCGAGTAAAGGATAATGACGAAAAACAGAGTAAACAGAACGATAAAAAATATCGCCTCGGTATATTTTATCCAATCAAGTCTGTTCACCCACTCGGAGTGATTGTATGCCGACGGAATAAATCTTGAGCATATCAGATATATGAGATTTGCCATCGGCGGATATATAACGTGGCGGTCGGTATATACTTCCGCTCCTTGAGACGCGTCTCTGACCGAATTGAAGAAATCCATAAAGAGATCCTGCGTGCGAAGCATAAATACGTCCACGAAGCTCGCCTGACCGTAGAAAATATAAAAAAGAATATATACCGTGAAGCTTGACGCCATCAATATCGCAAATATCTCCGCGGGAGTTCTTTTTCTTTTTACTTTTTTCGTTTCAAGAGCCCCACTCTCTTTTTTATTAAGCATACAGCCTCCGTAAAAGATTTTTTATCATTAACACACGATATGAAAACATTCTTAATTTTTATTATAACACAATTCTCCAAAAAATGCAACATTTGTTTTTTAAAGGCGGATAATGCTCGTATTCCTCATATTGCAAAGCAATATTTTTCGACAAAGCTGTTTACAATATACCGAACAAGTGGTATAATGTAAGGTAGCGTATAAATAGAACGCGCGGAATTTACGTTAAGATTATTGATTTATACCCTATTAAATATTCA
>JAFTZH010000010.1 GCA_017464565.1 Clostridia bacterium | reverse complement strand
CAAAGTCTTAGGATTTCTAACACGCCGAGAATATTTCCCCGACGAACTATGGAGCGGAATACGAGGCTCGAACTCGCTACCTCCACCTTGGCAAGGTGGCGCTCTACCAGATGAGCTAATTCCGCATTTTACAGAGAACGAAAATCATTCTCTGTGGTGCCTCCGGTCGGAATCGAACCAACGACACGGGGATTTTCAGTCCCCTGCTCTACCAACTGAGCTACAGAGGCATACAGCAAGGTATTTATTATGGCGACCCGGATGGGACTCGAACCCACGACCTCTAGCGTGACAGGCTAGCGTTCTAACCAACTGAACTACCGGGCCTTATGGTGGGAACAATAGGGCTCGAACCTATGACCCTCTGCTTGTAAGGCAGATGCTCTCCCAGCTGAGCTATGCTCCCACGTGTTCTCCTTGCGGCGACTTTGACATTATATCATAACTTTTTTAGTATGTCAAGCCTTTTTTGAAATTTTTTTATTTTATTTTTTTACCGCCGAAATCTCTTATACTACGGCAAAAAAGCATTATCGTTTATAACATTATTATAATATTATGTTCGGCGCGAAAAGGTTCCGCAAACCTTTTCGCGCCGAGCACCGATTTTATCTTCCCATTACGCCAGAGCCCGACGACGAATATACGAGAGAGATCATCTCTATAGTTTTCAGCGTGCTTTCTCCGCTGATAACTATACTTCCGTTGCTTGAGGTAAAGCTTCCCTGTCCTGGGCGTCCTCCGAGAGAGGAGCCGTCGCTTCCCGCGGTAAGCGTTATATTTCCTCCGCCTATCTTAACGCAGTCCTTGCCGCAAAGAGCGGCGTCAAGCGTGGTATCCCCGTCAGAGATTTCGTAAGAGCTTCCGTCGGAGATAAGGTTTTCGGTATTCTCCGCCAAGGTTATAAATACCTTATCTGCGCATTTTATATATACGGCGGAACCGTCGAAGCGATACCGTACCGCTCGGTCGAAGGTAATACGCAAATCGGGCGCTTCTCTCGCTAAATACGCCTCTCGCTCGTAAGAGAGGAGCGTCCTCGGCGTCGGGTTTCCGTAAAACGTCATAGCGTAATCTATCTCGTTCATTATCTGCGATTCAAAAGGCTTTTTACCGCAGGCGATATATTCCATACATTCCGAAAGCTTCATAAGCACTCGCCTTTTATATACGACGCCCGCGTATTTTTTCTTTATCTCGAAAAAAACTCCGCTGTCGTCGGAGGATATCCCATAGCTTCGCACGCGAAGCTTTTCCTTGTATACGCTCCCCCCATTCTTCGTTTCTATGGAGGCTCGGATAAGTCTGTAATCGGGCGTGCCGAGATACAACGAATTTACCGTACTCCTCCCGTGCGCGTCTCCGATAAGTCTCTCTCCGATAATTCCGAGCAGCGCGAGATACTGCTCTTCCGAAATAACGTATTTCTTTTCAATTCGGCGGAATATATATACGTTGGATATCAAAACCTTCACTTCCTGACTTGTTTTTTCCGTTCAAGCATATTTTATCTTCCTTTACTGTAATTTTTTTGAAGAAAAAGTGAAGATAACCGTAAAATCTATAGAAATTATAGAACAGAAAAGCGGTAGGAGCTTTTTGCAAAAAGCTCCTACCGAGAGATGAAGACCAATCGTGTTCTTCACTCCGTCTGAGCGAAGCGGAGCGCAAGCGAAGCGTAGTCGAACCCGCAGGGCGACGGCATCGCCGTCGGAATCTGCTTTGATTTTCGTTAAAGTATTTAAGGTTAGTTTGTTTTT
>JAFTZH010000009.1 GCA_017464565.1 Clostridia bacterium | reverse complement strand
TAGTGAAACACCAACGTTACCTATCAACCTTGGAGATTACTCAATGTATTTTTACGCTAATTAATACACGAGGGGCTGACGAAATCAATCGTCAGCCCTCAAAATTTGCATCGCAGTAAGCAAAGAAAAGCGGTTTTGAAAAAAGGTTAAAATGGCACAAAAAGCCTTAATCGGACACTTGTTCAGGGAACTTGCGCTGTGATAAGAATCAGGCAAAATTGAAGCAACGCCGACTTGTGAAAAATAAATAAAAAATCAGTCCAAATCTTGCGAAATGGACTGATTTTTTGTGCATATAGCACCAAAAATGGTCGGAGTGAGGTGATTCGAACACCCGGCCTCTTGGTCCCGAACCAAGCGCTCTACCAAGCTGAGCCACACCCCGAAAATAAATTTTTAAGAAAGAAACGGCAACCCCAATTTTGTGAATTTCGAGCGCTTTCCAAGCTTACGCTCGAAACATAGTCGTCGTGTCCTCTCGTTATCTCGAGGCACGACTCTTTGTTTCATCGCTTCACACCCTCGCCTGCATCTGCCACCGGCAGCGGCGAGGCTGTTCACTACCAAGCTGAGCCACACCCCGAAAATGAATTTTTAGAAAGAACAACTATGCGGTTTTCGCATACGACGAGCGCTTTCCAAGCTTACGCTCGAAATGCACGAAAAGTCCTTTCAATTTCACACCAATATATTTTATCATATTGATTCGGTGTTGTCAAGTGCTTTTTTTCTTTTGTCGGCGCTTTTTGGAACCCTAAATTATCTTTTTAGAGCATCTTCGTAATTGCTCCAAAGGTCAATGGCGGGCGGGGAATATGATACCGAGATATTTTCGCGCGTTACGGGGTGGATAAATTCAATTTTATGGGAGCAAAGCGCGATTTGCTTTGATTTGATTTCAGAGCCATATTTGCGGTCTCCGAGAATCGAATGTCCTCTTGAGGCGAATTGTACCCGTATCTGATGAGTTCTGCCCGTGTGAAGCTTTATTTTCACGAGAGTAGTATCGTTACGGCTGTCGAGTACGGTATATTCGAGCAGAGCTTCCTTGACGCCCTTTCTTTTTCTGTCAACCACGTAGGATTTATTCTTTCGCGCGTCTCTGAAAAGCAGGTCGGACAACGTACCCGAGGTATCCGCAAGTTTTCCTTCGACGACGGCAAGATATTCCTTGTTAAAGCTTCTTGAGGCCATCATATCGGAGAGCTTTTTAGCAGTTTCCGAGTCTTTGGCGTATACTATGACGCCGCTCACCTCGCGGTCAAGTCTATGTACCGTATAAAGAGTTATGGACTTGCCTTGTGTCTTATATTCGTTTTCTATTATGCGCGGAAGGCTTTCGGAATTGTCCGAGCTTTCCGACAGAGTACCCGCACTCTTTTTACATATCAAAATAAAATCGTCTTCAAAAAGTATTTCGGTCATTTTATTTTTCCTTTTATAACGGTTAGCCGAGACTCAAATCTTGAGTCTC
Source organism: Clostridia bacterium (assembly GCA_017464565.1). Classification (GTDB taxonomy): domain Bacteria; phylum Bacillota; class Clostridia; order Oscillospirales; family CAG-272; genus HGM12713. The sequence continues at coordinate 25,003 of JAFTZH010000009.1, read as the reverse complement.
GGCTCTGCAATAAACGCATTACGCTTATCGCAGATTTTTATTTGCGGTGCATAAGAGAGCATAGAGCGCATACCGCAGACGCAAACACCGAAGCGACGCCTGCCGCCGCCATCATCTTAACGAGTCCGTGGTCGGAAGAGCCCTTGAAGGTATGGGCGCATTTTTCCGAATCGGTATCGTTTGCGTTGTATACGCTGATAGAAAGTGAATAGTCCTTTTTTAATCTGATATCACCGAGCGATTTGACAAAGTCTTTCGCTTTACATACCGCTTTGCTTTGCATAATATTTTCCATAATTTTTTCTTATGGTTCAAGCTGTAGCGACACTCTCGTTTTTTATTATATCACAAAATTCCGTCAATACAAGGTTATAATAAAAAATTTACGAATTTTCGGAAAGACCCTCAAATGATATTCCGGTTTCGTCTTTCTTTATCTCTATCGACGCGCTTGCGGCGCTTTTTACGTATATCGGAGGCGTGTCGGAGGATGAGAGGGAAAATCCGCTGTCCAAAATTATGCGTATATCTTCGTCCTCTCCCACGTCTATCACGATATTACCTTCTGAAAGATATCCCGAAAGCTCGTAGGTTCCGCCCTCGGTTATAGTAAGCGTCGTGCCGTCCGCCGAGAGTGCCGACGCCTCTCCCGTAAAGATAAATCGGTTCCCCTCGAATTTTATGGAATATATTGGCTCTGACACCGGCTGTTCTGTTTTCGCGGTGCTTTGCTCGGTTTCCCCGTATGGAAGAGTAAGGCTTACGCAGGAGGGCAGAAGGAGTGCGGCGGCTGAAAGCATAACGCTCAAAAATAAAATCTTTATAGTACGCATATTATCTCCCGATGTTTTATATCTTGTCCTTTTAATAAATAATATGCGTGAGCTTATAAAACAATTCAAGCCGCAACGGATTTTTCCGTTGCGGCTTTGAGTCCTTTAGGATAGAAGCGCGCGGTCGTTTGAAAATTCCTGACCGCTCGACTGAGAGAATTTTTCAAGAAGCGCGTCTACGGTAAGAGCCTTCTTTTCCTCGCCCGAAACGTCGAAAATTATACGTCCCTCGTGCATCATAATAAGTCTGTTGCCGTGAGCGATAGCGTCTCTCATATTGTGGGTTACCATCATTGCGGTCAGCTTTTTCTCGCTGATTATATTATCCGTCAACTCAAGTACCTTTGCGGCGGTTTTGGGGTCAAGCGCCGCCGTGTGCTCGTCAAGCAGAAGAAGCTTCGGCTCTTTAAGCGTCGCCATAAGCAAAGTCAGCGCCTGACGCTGTCCTCCCGAGAGAAGTCCTACCTTGGCGGTCATACGATCTTCAAGACCGAGACCGAGAACCGCAAGCATTTCGCGGAACATTTTCTTTTCCTTCGAGGATATTCCCCAGCGCAGAGTTCTGTGATTGCCGCGCCTTGCTGCGATAGCCAGATTTTCCTGTATTTCCATAGTCGCGGCGGTGCCCATCATAGGATCCTGAAAAACTCTTCCGAGATATTTGGCGCGCTTGTGCTCGGGAAGCCCCGCGACGTCCTTGCCGTTTATCTTAATTGTTCCGCTGTCTATGGGCCAAAGACCCGCTATTGCGTTCATCACGGTGGATTTTCCCGCTCCGTTTCCGCCGATTATGGTAACGAAATCTCCCGCGTTAAGATGGAGATCAACGCCTTGAAGGGCTTTTTTGGCGTTTATCGTGCCGGGATTGAAGGTTTTTCTTACGTCTTTAAGCTCCAGCATATCAAGCCACCTCCTTTTTGTTCTTGCGGGCAGCTTTTTTGGCCGCTTTCTTTTCCTGCTTCAAGGCTCTTTTTTCGACGTTCTTGACGCCTGAAAAATATTTTCCTTTCCAATACGGAACCGCGAGGAAGAGAGCGACGAGAAGCGCGGAGAGCATTTTGAGAAGGTCTGCGTCAAGGCCTATGTAGATGACCGTCGTATAGACGATATAGTATACTATTCCTCCCAAAACGACTACTATAAGCTTCAGCGCGAAATTATTTCTGCAAAGCCAGCCGAAGAGAGCCTCTCCGATTATTACCGCGGCAAGTCCTATAACGATAGCTCCCTTACCCATATTGATGTCCGCGTTTCCCTGATATTGCGCGAGAAGCGCACCCGAGAGAGCGACTATGCCGTTTGATATTACCAGTCCTATTATTTTGGTGAAGCTCGTGTTTATACCTTGCGCGCGGCTCATATTGAGGTTTGCTCCCGTCGAGCGTACCGAGGAACCGAATTCGGTTCCGAAGAACCAGTACAATACGATTATGAGCGCAATCGCCAAAAGCTGAAGAATAATTATAGAACGGTCGAGATTAAGTCTCGATATCAGCAGGTTATATTTGGTCGCGGAGAGAGATTGGTTCGCCGCGCCCATAATTTTGAGGTTTACCGACCAAAGAATGAGCTGTGTAAGAATACCCGACAAAATAGCGGGGATTCCCATAAAGGTATGAAAAATACCCGTAACGAGACCGGTCAGCATACCCGCGATAACCGAGGCGATGAGAGCGAGCCACATAGGCTGTCCGTTTATTACCATCATAGCGCAGACCGCAGCACCCGTACATATAGAGCCGTCAACGGTCAAGTCGGCGATATCGAGTATTTTGTAGGTTATGTATACGCCTATCGCCATAATTCCCCAAATTATTCCCTGTGTGCAAGCCGCGGGAAGGGAGGAGAGATAGTTGATCATAAGGAAGAGTACCTTTCTTTGCTTTTAAATAATAATGCGACAGGGAAAGTATCGGAGAGTTCCGACACTTTCCTTGCCGTGATTTTTAGTTATTTACGATTATTCGATTAAGAGATTATTTCTCGATAGCCTTGAAGCCTTTTGCCTCAAGAGCGGCGGTGTCAAATCCGAGAGCCTCGCATATCTCTTTGTTGTAGAGCTTGGTGAGCTTTTCCTCGGGGGTGTACTCGATAGCCATAGTGCTGATATCAGCCTCGCCCTTGAGTATCTTTGCCGCCATCTCGCCCGTCTTGTAGCCGAGGTCGTAATAGTCTATCGAAAGAGTAGCTATACCGCAGCCAGTGCATATTCCGCTCTCGCCCGCGATAATAGGAGTCTTGAGTTCGGAGGTAGCGCCCCAGATAGCTTCCGCGCAGGATGCGGCAGTGTTATCGGTGGGAACGTAGATAGCGTCGCATTCGGAAGCGGCATTCGTGGATATGAGCTGAACGTCGTTAGCGTCGGAGAACTTGTAATCCTTGCAGGTTACGCCCTTATCCTCAAGATAGTCTTTTACAACCTTTACCTGATAAGCCGAGTTGGGTTCTGCGGAGCAGTAGAGAAGACCAACGGTTTTGGCGTCGGGAACGAGGTCGAGTATCATCTGAGCCTGCTTGTCAAGGGGAGCGAGGTCGGAAGTTCCCGAGATGTTTCCGCCTACGGTTCCGTTGAAGTTGTCTATTTCAAGAGCAACTCCGTATTCGGTGATAGAGGTACCGAGTATCGGTATCTCGGTAGTAGCGTTGCGAGCCGCCTGGAGAGCGGGGGTTGCGTTTGCCATTATCAAGTCTACCTTCTTGGTAACGAAAGTGCTGACGATGGTAGCGCAGGTATCGGTCGAGTTTGCTGCGTTCTGCTCGTCAAACGCAACGTCGTCGCCGAGTATCTCGGTCAGCGCGTCCTTAAAGCCTTTAGTAGCGGCGTCGAGCGCGTCGTGCTGAACGAGCTGGCAGATACCCACCGTGTACTTTGCCGTCTTTTTACAGGACGCGAGCGCCGTGCAGGAGCAAATGAGAAGAACTGCCATAACCAATGCCAAAATCTTTTTCATAATAAAAATCTCCTTAAAAAATTAAAATGTATTATCAACGAATAAGCAAATATTCGTATGATACGATTAAAAAACGAAAGTCTCTGTATCTGACCGATACAGAGACGAATAGATTCGCGTTACCACTCTGCTTTATCGCTTCCTTGCGGAAGAGACCTTTGCGGGCGTTAAAAACGTCCTTCGATATTACGGTCGAACCCGTCGCGTCCTACTTTGAATTCGGCGCGCGGCTCCCGAAAGGTATTCAAGCAATCGGTACCGTCGTCTCGCACCGTCCGACGACTCTCTGGAGGCCCTGCAAAGCTCTACTCTTTTTCGATCACAGCCTTTAATGACTTATATTATAAGTGGATTTTATCACGCTAAAGCGCATTTGTCAATAGCTCTTTTGAATTTTTAGCGAAACCGACAAAAATATCATTTGTTTTTAGGTGTTTTAGCCGAGAGTGAATATTCGCAAAGCTGGCTTATCGGACATTCGGAGCATTTTGGTGAGCGCGCGGTGCAGACGTCCCTGCCGAATTGAACTATTCTGTGGCAAAAATCCGATTGCTCGGAGACGTCGATAAGCTCCGACATTATTTTTTCTGTTTTGAGAGGGTCTTTTTGCTCCGCGGGATACATTCCGAGGCGACCGCATATCCTGATACAATGCGTGTCGGCAACGATACCGCCCTTGCCGTATATATCTCCAAGCAGAAGGTTGGCTATTTTTCGTCCCACCCCGGGGAGCGAGAGAAGGTCGTCCATATTATCGGGGATTCTTCCGCCGAATTTATCTCTTACTATTATACAAGCCGTCTTTATGCTTTCGGCTTTCGTGCGGTAAAGACCGCAGGGGCGGACGAGTTCCTCAATTTCCGAAAGCTCTCCGTCAGCCATAGCGTCAAGCGTGGGAAAGCGTTCAAAAAGGGAGCGTGAGACTATATTTACTCTCGCGTCGGTACACTGCGCCGACAGCCTTGCCATAACCATAAGCTTCCACGGCTCGCCCTCGTATTCAAGAGCGCAGACCGATTCGGGATATATAACACGCAGAGCCTCGGCTACCTTTTGCGCGCGTTCTTTTTTCTGCTTTTTATTCATCTTTCTTTTCCCGCAGGCTCTTGTCAGCCTTGAAATAAGTACCTATATGACCGCCGTCGAGGAGAACGTAAAGTATTTCGGGGTCTTGACCGTTGATTATGAACATAGGTATTCCGCAGTCGTTTACAATCTTCGCGGCGTTCAGCTTTGCTATCATACCGCCCGTTCCTCTGTCGGTTCCCGCGCCGCCGGCGATGTTAAGAAGCTCGTCGTCTATCTTCTCAACCTTTGTGATGAGCTGCGCGTTCGGATTCTTACGCGGGTCGGAGTCATAAAGTCCGTCGACGTCGGACATATTTATGAGCAAGTCGGCGTGGCAGACCTTTGCTATGTGAGCAGAGAGGATATCGTTTCCGCCGAATTTTGTCAGCTCGTCGGTGGATATCGCGTCGTTTTCGTTTACTATCGGTATGCAGTGCATAGCCAGCAACCTGTTGAAGGTGTTTTCAGCCGCCAGCCGTCTTACGGGATTTTCAAGGACGTCCTTAGTCATAAGTATCTGTGCTACGGTATGACCGTAATCCGAAAAGAATTTGTCGTAGAGCTTCATAAGCTCGCTCTGCCCAATTGACGACATTGCCTGCTTTTCCTCGGGGGTGGAGGGAATACGTCCGTATCCTACCTTGGCTACTCCCGCGCTTACGGCGCCCGAGGAGACGAGCACCATTTCTATTCCCGAATTTTTCATATCGGATATAACCTTTACGAGCGATTGAATTCTTCTCAGATTGAGGTGTCCCGTCGCGTGAGTAAGGGTTGAGGTTCCTACTTTTACCACAATCCTGCGGCAATCTCTTAAATAAGCCATAATTTTTTAAATCTTTCTGTTAAATTTTTGGAAAAACTCTTTAAAAAAATCAAAAAGTGTATTATAATAGAGATGATAAATCATTATACACCATTTTTTTATTTATTTCAAGTACAAATTTAAATTGGAGGACGCTCTGATGAAACAAAAATATACTATTACGGTTGCTGATATCGAGATGAACGTTATAAGCGACGAGTCCGCGGAGGCCGTCGAGGCGCTCGTGGGCATCGTTGACAGAAAGATGAGAGAGATAAGCCTTATGAGCAAGCGCTGCTCAAAGAGCGAGGCGGCTCTCCTTTGCGCCCTTGATTACTGCTCAGAGAAAATCAAGGTGCAGAGAAAGCTCAAGGCGCTTGAGTCAAAGCTGGCTCTTACCGAGGCGGCGGTAGAGGATCTTGAGGCGGAGAACGAGGCTCTCAAGCGTGAGTTGGAGCTTATCAAGGGTACTAACTGATGCAGCCTGATAAAAGCACGGCTTTTTCAAATGCGGCAGGAAGGAATCGTTATAACGAGGCGCGCAAGCCCGAGTTGCTTTGCCCCGCAGGTTCCCCTGCCGCTTTTGACGCCGCGATAGAGGCGGGGGCGGACGCGATATATATAGGAAGCTCCTCCTTTAACGCGAGAATAAACGCGAAAAATTTCACCCCCGACGAGATGCGGGACGCAATATCGCGCGCCCATTCTTACGGGATAAAGGTATATATCGCGGCGAATACTCTCGTGTTCGACCGAGAGCTTGACGAATACGCGAGAATCGCGGAGCAGGCGTATATCTTCGGTGCCGACGCTCTGATAGTTGCGGATATGGGAGCCGCCTCTATGATAAAAAGGCGTATTCCCGAGATTGAGCTTCACGCGAGCACTCAGCTTTCGGGGCATAACGCCGCGGCGGCGAAGCGGCTTGCCGAGGCGGGCTTTAGCCGTATGGTATGCGCAAGAGAGATGTCGGGAGAGGATTTAAAGACGTTTATCGAAAACTCACCTATTGAGGCTGAGGTGTTCGTTCACGGGGCGCTTTGCGTGTGCCATTCGGGTCAGTGCCTTTTTTCGTCTCTCGTAGGACAGAGAAGCGGTAACAGAGGGGAGTGCGGACAGCCCTGCCGTCTGCCGTATCACTCCGCGGCGGGAAAAAATCGATATCCTCTTTCGCTGAAGGATCTTTGCCTTGCGGGACACGTAAGGGAGCTTATCGATATGGGCGTAGCCTCCTTCAAGATAGAGGGAAGAATGAAATCTCCGGAATACGTCAGAGACGTTACGAGAATATGGCGGCGTTTGCTTGACGAGAAACGCGACGCGACACCCGACGAAATATCGGAGCTTGCGCGGATATTCTCCCGCGGAGGCTTTACCGACGGCTATTACGCGGGCTCGGTAAACGGAAAGATGATGGGAGTGCGCTCGGAGAAGGACAAGAATGAAAGCAAGAGGCTTGACGCTTTCGGCGGAATAACGCGCAGGCTCCCTCTTGAATTTAAAGCCGAGATACGAGAGGGGAAGCCTATCTCTCTGACCGTTCTTCCGCACGATATAACGGTGTTTGGGGACATTCCCGAGAGGGCTGTCAACGCGCCGCTTGACGCGGATACGGTAAAGGAAAAGCTTTCAAAGCTCGGAGGAACCTCTTACGAGCTTAAGGGTATAGATATAGCGATTGACGCGGGGCTTATCGTTCCGCTGTCAAAGCTCAACGCGCTCAGGCGGTCTGCCATAGAGGCGATAGAAGCGTCTAATGAAAAAAAGCGCTCGCTTGACGATATCGTAAACGCGGGCGCGGAGTTTCCTGCGGGAAAAAGAGAGTCCTTGAAAACCGCGGTATTTTATAACGCAAAGGCTGTAACTCGCAAGGCACGGGACTTTTTTGATATAATCTACCTTCCGCTTGACGCATACGACGGCTCGGCGGAGGGGGTATTTCTCCCTGCGGTAGTGTTCGATTCGGAATATGACGAGGTACGCTCAATGCTCAAAGCCGCTAAAGAAAGGGGAGCCAAGCACGCTTTGGCAGGCAACGTAGGGCATATTGACCTCGTTATTGAAGCGGGACTCATTCCTCACGGTGATTTTAGGCTGAACGTGAGCAACAATTACAGTATGCGGGAGTGTGAGAGGCTTGGCTTTGAGGATGTGATTCTTTCTCCCGAGCTTACCTTGCCGCGTATCCGTGATATAGGCGGGCGAAGTCTTGCGGTGGTTTACGGAAGAATATCGCTTATGGTAACCGAGAAATGCGTCGGTAAGGAAATTTCGGATTGTAAGTCCTGCGCCGACGGAAAGATCGCTCTCGTTGACAGAAAGAACGTTTCGTTTCCCGTGTTCAGAGAATGGAAGCACAGAAGTATTATATTTAATTCCTTGCCTGTGTTTATGGCTGACAGGCAATCGGAGCTTGAAAGAGCTAACGTTTCTATGCGTCATTTCATTTTCTCGGACGAATCACCATCAGAGGTCGATTATATTATAGATTGCTATCTAAACAAGCGTTCGCATAACAAGCCGGTCAGACGTATGAATTGAGGTTTGTTTAGGAGATTTTTTAGTGGGGGGAGTGCCTTTTTGCAAAAAGGCACTCCCCCAAAAGCCCCCTCTTCAAAAAACTTTAAACGTTGGGTTTGTTTTTTTGCTTTGTCTAGCTTTCTGTAGGAAATAAGGCAAAAATTTAATACCGTACTCAATATTTAAGGTTTTTGAAGAGGGGGTAAGGGGAGAAACTTTTTCAAAAGTTTCTCCCCTTATAACTTATAAATATTCTTTTTATTCTTCCTCGTCTGTATACTGCTTTTGTTCAAGCTGAGCTTTAAGCATCATATCCTTGACCTTCATCAGACGGGTGGTGTTGCCTCTGTCGTTTTCGTCGAGTTTCATTTTTATCGTTTTTATAGCCGCGAGGTATTGAGGCATCATAATATATTCGAGAGCGTTTACGCGGCGGCGCGTTTTCTCTATTTCCTCCGCGAGAAGCTGAGCGGTCTTTTCAAGCTCTGCCATACGAATCATATCTTCAAGCAGGGAATTAAGCTCACGCAGGGAGGCGTCAAGCTCTCCCGAAGTGAACGCCAGACCGTAATTAAAGCCCTCCGCTACGTTGTCTCCGACAATTTCCATTTTAAATTCTGGAACGGTTACGCTCATAAGATTTTTATAGGTAACGTCAAGACTGCCCTCTTTTTTGGGGCATATCAGCGCTTCTTGAAGCATTTTAGGACTTCCGACGGCACCCGCGACCGAGAAGCTCTTATATACTCGACCGAGCGAGACCTCAACGCGCTCACGAAGGAGTTTATCCTCACGCACTACGTCAAGAAACCTTTTCATAAGCTCGTCTCGCTTATCCTTGAGAAGCTTATGACCGCGCCGCGCGGTAGTATATCTCGCTTGCAGCTTTTTCAGTTCCATTCTCGTCGGATTTACCCTGATTTCAGCCATATTTATCGTAGTTTCCTTTCTCCGAAATCGTTAGCCTTGAGTATCTTGGCTGTAACTATCTATCAGCTTTTAGGCCAATATTTTTCAACCATTTCGGGTTTTATACGCTTCATTTCGCTCTTGGGAAGAAGAGCGAGAAGCTTCCAGCCGAGGTCAAGCGTTTCTTCAATAGTTCTGTTCTCGTAAAAGCCCTGATTGATATAGCTTTCCTCAAAGGCGTCCGCAAATTTCGCGTAAAGCCTGTCTATCGGTGTGAGAGCCGCCTCGCCAAGCACAACCATAAGCTCCTTGGCTTCCTTGCCTCTGGCGTAGCTTGAAAAGAGCTGGTTCATAGTTCCCGCGTGGTCCTCTCTCGTCTTGCCCACGCCGATACCCTTGTCTTTCAGTCTCGACAGGGAGGGGAGAACGTCAACGGGAGGCATATATCCCTTACGGTACATTTCTCGGGACAGTATTATCTGTCCCTCGGTGATATATCCCGTAAGGTCGGGGATAGGGTGGGTTTTGTCGTCCTCGGGCATAGAGAGAATGGGTATCATCGTTATAGAACCCTCGGAGCCCATTTTTCTTCCCGCTCTTTCGTACATAGTCGCAAGGTCGGTGTAAAGATATCCGGGATATCCTCGTCTGCCGGGAACCTCCTTGCGCGCCGCCGATACCTCTCGCAGAGCTTCCGCGTAGTTGGTGATGTCGGTCATTATTACGAGAACGTGCATATCGCGCTCGAACGCGAGATATTCCGCGGCGGTAAGCGCCATTCGCGGAGTGGATATTCTTTCTATCGCAGGGTCGGAGGCAAGATTGACGAAGAGAACCGTTCTGTCGATAGCTCCCGTTTTCTTGAAGTCGGATATGAAGAAATCCGCTTCCTCAAAGGTTATTCCGACAGCTGCGAAAACTACGGCGAATTTGGAGTCGGAGCCGCGAACCTTGGCCTGACGCGCTATCTGCGCCGCGAGATTCGCGTGGGGAAGTCCCGAGCCCGAGAATATAGGCAGCTTCTGTCCTCTTACGAGGGTGTTGAGACCGTCTATCGTTGAAATACCCGTCTGTATAAATTCCGACGGATAAAATCTCGCGGCGGGATTTATCGGCGTTCCGTTTATGTCAAGCGTTTTATCGGGGATTATTTTAGCGCCGCCGTCTATCGGCTCGCCCATTCCGTTAAAAACTCTTCCGAGCATATTGTCGGATACGGCAAGCTCTACGCCGTGTCCCGTAAATCTCACCTTGCTCTCGGCAAGATTAAGTCCCGCGCTCGATTCGAAAAGCTGAACGAGGACGTTTCTTCCGTTCACCTCAAGCACTCTGCAGCGGCGGACGTCTCCGTTCGGAAGCTCTATTTCTCCAAGCTCGTCGTATTTGACGCCCTCGACCTGCTTTACGAGCATAAGAGGACCGGCTACTTCTTCTATCGTTCTGTATTCTTTGATCATAGCAATTAATCCTTCCGTAAAAATCAGCAGAGCTTATTCGCTCTTGTTGGCGACGAGAAAATCGAGCTGTTCGGTCATCTCCGCGTCTATTTTTGCGTATTCGGTCTTATATCTGTCGTAAGGAACTGCCTTCGCGCGTCCGAGCTTTTCGCGGACGGGAAGCTCGGAGATGCTTTGAACGTCGGCGCCCGCGGCAATCGCTTTGCGAGCCTTCGCTTCAAACGAGAATATAAGCTCGATGAGAGCGTTCTGCTTATCGAGAGGAGTATAGCTGTCGTCCTCCTCAAAAGCGTTCTGCTGGAGGAAATCCTCTCTTATAGACTGAGCTACCTCAAGCGTCATTCTGTCGTCGGCGGAAAGCGCGTCAACACCGACGAGCTTGACTATTTCCTGAAGCTCGTTTTCACTTTGAAGTATCTTGAGAAGCTTGCCCGTGTTGTCCATCCAGTCTTTTGATATATTTTCGGAGAACCAGCCGTTGAGCCTGTCGCGGTACAGCGAATAGGAATTGAGCCAGTTTATAGCGGGGAAGTGTCTCTTGTAGGCGAGAGAGGAATCAAGTCCCCAGAATACCTTGACTATACGCAGAGTCGCCTGTGTAACCGGCTCGGATATATCTCCGCCCTGCGGGGATACCGCTCCTATTGCCGAGAGCGCGCCCTCGCGTCCGTCGGAACCGAGGCATATTACCTTTCCCGCTCTTTCGTAGAATTGAGCGAGACGGCTGGTGAGGTACGCGGGGTAGCCTTCCTCGCCGGGCATTTCCTCAAGTCTTCCCGACATCTCTCGGAGAGCCTCTGCCCAACGGGATGTCGAGTCTGCTATTACAGCTACCGAGTAGCCCATATCTCTGTAATACTCGGCTATCGTTATTCCCGTGTATATGGAAGCCTCGCGTGCCGCAACGGGCATATCCGAGGTGTTTGCAATAAGAACGGTTCTCATCATAAGAGATTTTCCGGTTCTCGGGTCGCGCAGCTCGGGGAACTCGCGCAGAACGTCGGTCATCTCGTTTCCGCGCTCGCCGCAGCCGATATAAACTACGAGATCAACGTCGCTCCACTTTGCGAGCTGGTGCTGAACGACGGTTTTTCCCGAACCGAAAGGACCGGGGACGCACGCCGTGCCGCCCTTTGCTATCGGAAAGAGAGAATCTATAACGCGCTGTCCCGATATCATAGGCTCGACGGGGGGAAGCTTATGCGCGTATGGACGCGCCACGCGGACGGGCCACTTCTGCATAAGGGTTATCTCCTCAACGGAGCCGTCGTCAAATTTTATTTTTCCTATTCTGTCGGTAACTCTGAACTCACCCGAGCGGATTTCTATAACGGTACCTTTCTTTCCGGGAGGAACGAGTATCTTGTGCTGAATTACCTCGGTCTCCATAACCGTTCCGTAAACGTCTCCGCCTCTGACGGTATCTCCGAAAGCGACGCTTGCCTCAAAATGCCACAGCTTGTCTCTGTCGAGCGAGGGGACGTCTATTCCCTTGATGATATTAGAGCCGCATTTTTGCCTCATAGCCTCAAGCGGACGCTGTATTCCGTCGTATATGTTTGAAAGAAGACCCGGACCGAGCTCTACCGACAGAGGCGCTCCCGTGGATACGACCACGTCTCCGCGTCCTATGCCCGCGGTCTCCTCGTATACTTGGATAGAGGCGCGGTCTCCGTGCATTTCTATGATTTCTCCGATCAGATGCTTTTCACCGACTCTGACCACGTCGAACATATTGGCTTCGCGCATACCCTCCGCTATTACGAGCGGGCCCGAAACCTTAAGAATTTTTCCTTGAATCATATTCTTTCCCTGCATTTCGTTAATTATCTTTGAAAATTATATCTGCGCCGACTGCCCGTTCTACCGCAGTCTTGATATTTGCCATTCCGTAACCGCTGCTTCCCATAACCCCGGGAATAACGGTAATAGCGGGAAGCGGGAGGTCTTTGTATTTGGCTATTTCATCCTCAAGCTCGGAGGCGTAATTTTCCACTACGTAGATAACCGCGTACTCTCCGCTTTTTACGAGCGAGTGAAGGATATTCTCCGCCTCGGAAGCGTTTTGCGCCTCGTGGACGGAAAATCCGAGAGCCATAAATCCGAGAACGCTGTCGCGCTCGCCGATAATTCCTATTTTATACATATGAGCCCCTCAGCCTTTCCTTTATAGTCGCGCTTGAAAGACCTGCGTCCTTTCCCGCCAAAATTATGCGTATATTTTTTACCTCGTATTCGAGGGCTATCATATATCCCACGAGAACGGGAGCTCCGAACGGAACATATTTTGCCGTCTTTGCCTTTTCAAGCCACAGATTATCCGCCGCCTTCTCTATAAGATAAAGAGGAGAGGACTCGTCTGTCTCCCTCAAAAGAGGAGCGTACGGAGTATATTCAAGCACCTCTAAAAGCTTTTTAAGTCCGTATTCAAGACCCGATATGAAAAAATCGACCTCAAATGAACCGCCGTCAATATACGCCTCTCTCATAAGAGGCTCCGCGGCAAAGTACAGCTTCATTCCGATTATTCTTATACAGGTCATAATATTTATAAGGTCTATTTTCGTTTTTACAAGGTCCGTGATATAATCAACGCACGTTTCTTTTGCCGAGTCAAGCATATCGGCAAAGCACGCCTTGTCGAGTATAAGGTCCACTTGCTGTGGATTTGCCGTCGAAGCGAGTGCTTCCGCGGCGCGTTCCGCGGCTTCCGACATATGCGGGGGAAGCTCGGAGTATTTTTTGTCTCTTATTATTTCGGATACGCGCTTTGCGGGAACGGTCCCAAGCTCGAAGAGCATATCCGAGGGGTCAACGCCTCGGCTGTTGCATTTTATCACTGCCTTTACGTTGTTACAGTCGTACTGATACCGAAGAAAATTCAATACGGGAAGCTCTCCGCACATTCCCGACACGTCGGTATACGCTTTTTTCAGAACGGAAAGCAGGGTGTCCTCGCGCTTGATATCCGTACCGTTCTCCGCTTTTACCGTTTCAAATCCGAAGTCGGAGAGGGAGTCGATGATATCGGACGCGTTTCTCGAGTCGAGCATATGCTCTAACTTTTCCTTTCCGATAAGCGAGTTTTCAAGCGCGCGGACTCTTGCGGAGCTATACATAAAATCGGTATCTTTGTATTTTACCGCCATCGCGTAAACACCTTTCGTTATTGATTATCAAATAAGATACGGCTCACACGCACCTCAAGAGAGGGACGGAGCTGTTCAAAAAGCATAGAAAGAGAGCCGTTTATCTCGACGCTTCCGCATCTGAGAATAAGACCTCCGTCAATCTGCGCCGGAACGGGAGAGAGGTATACTTTCGATACGATATCCGCCTGACTTTTTCCGACGAGACGGCGGCGCAGACTTTCTATGAGCTTGGAACCGCATCTCGCGAGGTCTCTTTCGGACAGAAATACCTCGTATCTGTCGATAACGGGCGCGTCCTCATCGCCGTAAAGCTCTCGGCTCGTTTTTTCGTCCTCGAGCTGTTTTAAGAGGATAGAGACCAGCATAGAGGTGAGAAAGTCGAGATATTTGTCCTCGGGAAGAGAACGAAGCTCGTTCCTTGCCTGATTGAACGCCTTGTCGATAAGATCACTCTTTGCCGAGAGCGCGGCGTTTCTTTGCTCCATTGCGGCAGAGGATTTTGCCCTAGATATAACTGCCGCCGCCTCGCGCTCGGTCTTATCTTCGATATCCGCCTTTATCTTTTGCGCTTTGAGCTTGTATTCTTCGGCTATTCTTTTACATTCGGCGTCCGCCGACGCGAGAATTTCCTGCGCGTCCTTGTTCGCCTCTGCTATTATTTTGTCGGTTATTTTGCTTAAGCCTGTCATTAGTTCCTCCAATGCCGCTTCTGCGGCGTGATTTTAATTCCTTTATCAGTAAAGGAGAACGAGAAGGAGAGAGATGAGAACCGCGAATATAGCGTAGGTCTCGACGAGAGCCGCGGAGGTAATAGCCTTACCAACCTCTTTGGGTCTCTTGGCTATAAAGGATATACCTGCCGCCGCAACCTTGCCCTGCTTTATAGCAGAGTAGTATCCGACGATGGTTATGGGAAGAGCAGCCATAAGGAAATAAGCGCCTTGAGCTATGGTAAGCTCCACGGGGGTTCCGGAAAGTATGCCCATTTTGTAGATAATAAGGAAAGCCGTGATAAGACCGTAGATGCCCTGTGTGCCGGGGAGTGCCTGAAGAATGAGCGCCTTACCGAACATAGAGGGGTCCTCCGAAAGCATACCCGAAGCCGCCTCGCCCACGAGTCCAACTCCCTTTGCGCTTCCCATTCCCGCAAAGACTGCGGCAAGAACCGCTCCGAGAATAGCGATGTTGTTACCAGTAAAAATCAAATTAATAAGTTCACCGAAAGTCATTGTTTTTTCTCCTTAAAAATTAATTATTCATTCGTGTATTTATCCGAGGGTACGGCAGGCTCGAAAGGTCTGCCTCCGTCCTCGTAAAATTTATTGAAAAATTCGATATACTGCAGACGCGACGTGTGTACGAAGGTTCCGAGTACATTGAGAACTATATTGAGCAGGTGTCCGATGATAAAGGCTATAACGAGAACGATAAAGCCGCCGACCGAGGGACCTCCGATAGTTCCGAGTATATTTACTACCTGCGCGATGACTGCCGACGCGAGTCCGAGCGCGAGTATGCGCGAATAGGAGAGAAGGTCGGAGGCGTAGCTTATCAAGTCGTAAAGTCCGAGAAGCCCTTTTGCCAGCTTCATCACGACGTTCTTCTCTTTACGTCCGTGCGTCAGCACTATAACGGCGACCGCCGCGATACACACCCATTTTCCTGCCGAGGGAACAAGGAAAAGCAGTCCGAGACCCGCAAACAGAAGCCAATACGAGCCGATATCGAGTATAGCGTCGAGAGGTTTTCCGTCCTTGCAGAGAATATAGAATTTTACCGCCATTCCCGCTATGAGATGCACCGCTCCGACACCGAGGGATAACAGCAAGAAGCCTACGGGGTTTTGTATGGGGTCGAATAGAAGCGCTACGTTTGCCGCGTTCGCTCCTAGAAGCGCGAGGTTGGGGAGGTCCGTCTCCGCCATTCCGAGAATATTTCTCATAAAGGCGAGAGGAAAATCCCCGAAATACGCTCCGAACAGTACTCCTCCTATAATACAGGAGATACCGCAGTAGCCGAACATAAGCAAAAACCGCTTCATACTTTCCGACGGGTGAAGAAATTTCACCGCTAAGAAGCAGGTGAGCGAGAGTACGAGTCCGTATCCCGCGTCGGCAAACATAACTCCGAATATTATAAAGTAGAAAATACTCATAACAAAGGTCGGGTCAAACCTGCCGTACGTTGGATAGGCATACATTCCGAGTACCCACTCGAAGTTCTTTGCGAATGCGTTGTTTTGCAGAAGAATGGGGGGGTTGTCGTCAGCCGAGGGAGATTCAAGCTCGTAGGCGCACTCGAATTTGTCGAGCTTCTCGCATACGCGCTCCGCGGATCCTTCCGGCACCCAGCCCTGAATTATTGCCGTTTGTGAGGTCGAGACGAATTTCTGTTTGTTTATTACTGCGTTAAGAGCCGTCTGCTCGACGTCGTAAAGTACCTCGACTGCCGTGATATTATCGGCAAGACCCTTCAGTTTGCACTTCAATGCCTCGCTTTCCTGTTCAAGAGCGTCAATTTTTTTGTTAAGCTCAGAGATATATTCGTCTGCCGTTTCGTTTATTTCTCCAAACGAGATGCGGACGAAGCCGTATTTCGAAAGTACCCTGAGTACCTCCTCCGAATCGGGCTTGAAGAACACGAGCGCGGCGTACATTCCGCTCTCGTCCGAGGATACGAGCTCGGCGACCGCTCCCGCGGAGTAGAGCTCTTTTCCCGCAACGTTGAGGTCGGTGCCGGCGGGGAAGGAGCCGAGCACGATATCGGCGCGGCGCGTTCCGCTCATTCCGAGAGGGAGATCGTAGCTTATCCAAGGGCTTGCCGAGCTTATTGCAGCCGAGATCTGATTAATTTCATTTTTTATTTCATTTTGACGCGCGACTGCGTCGTTTGCCGCGTTTACCGTAAAACGAGCCTTATCGGCGTATCCGTCCGAAACGAACTTGTCCTTTACGACCTTGGTTTTTGAGGCGAAAAATCCCTTTTTCCGATGGGCGTATTTGTCAAGGACGACGATAGCCTCGTTTATTTTCGCGATATTTCCCTCAAGCTCCGCGCGTCTGCCGTCGCAGCTTATCGCGGAGACGGAGAGATTCTCTTTTGCGTCGGAGAGGTCTACGCTCTCCATATGAACGCATTTGAGAGACATAAGCTTGTGGATTATCGCGTCCGAATCGTCGGTATAGGCGAACACAGTCAGCTTTTTCATAACGCTTACTGACATTCTTCCATTATTCCTCCGATTATATATCTTACGGCTTCACGAAGATGAAGTCCTGCGGCGTTCGAGGACTCGCGTGCTTCTTCTTCCGCCGTCTCTTTCGTGTGAAGTATCATATCGTCTGCTTTTTTGCGTATAAGCTCGAGCTTCTTTTTGTTTTCGTCCGTTACGCGCAGCTCGGTTTCCTCGCAAAGCTTTTTGCCTTTTGCCTCGGTTGCGCTTACGCGCCGTTTTGCCTCTGCGGAAGCCGCGTTGCGGATACCGTCCGCCTGTTCTTCCGCTTCCTTTATCTTTAAAATAGTTTCTTTTGACAAAATCTCACCGCCTTTCAAATCCGTCTAAAGACGTTTTTCAAAAATCATATATTATGATATCATAGTTTTACATATTTTTCAAGGACTTTGAATAATATTTTGTGCTTTTTTGCGGATTTTCTTCCATTTTTATCCATTCGTTTGATATAAGTGCGTATTCTTCGGCTCCGTCAGTCATAAAAGCGCGTGTATCGGGCGGGAGTCTGCGTTTTTCAGACCCGCGTTTCTCGTATAAGAGCCTGACGGCGCTTTTCGGAGGAAGGATGGTCTGCGCGGGGAGCTGCCATATCTGCGCGTCGGTAAAGCTTGACAAAACGAGTCTTTTTCCTTGACGGAGCGAGACGTCGGTTCGGACGCACACCATACTATCCGACGAATAGGTTACCGCCGCCTCAAAGAGATAAGAGAGGCGTTTGACGGGGGTTAATACGCCGCGAGTTTCGCAAAGCTCGGGGAATTTTTTTGTTTCGCACCACGTCTCACAGCTTTTAGCGAGAGCCTCGTAAAACGAGGATATTTCGGGAAATTCGTCCGATGCGGGATAATATGCCGAAAATCTCAATATTTCGTTTCCGCTTTCAACGAAGCGCCTTGAATATTTGATATAGTTATACATTGTGATTACCGACCCGAAAGGTCAATCCTTTTCATTATATTACAATATATATTATACCAAAAACACGGGCTATATTCCGCGCCGTCAATTCAAAACGCTTCTGTCGGGAGAGAACATTTTAGTAACCGAGCTGCGAAGCTCGGGGTGGAGAGAGAGCTTCGGGTCGGAGGCTATAAGAGAGTTCGCTTCGGCAAACGCCGTATTCAAAAGCCCCGTGTCGTCGCATAGCTGAGCAAGCTTGAAGCGGACGCCCCCGCTCTGTCTTATATCCTCCGATTCGCTCGCGCGCAGAAAATCACCGGGACCCCTCATCTCAAGGTCCTTTTCGGCTATCTCGTATCCGTCGTAGGTGGTTTTCATAATACGCAGTCTTTCGGAGGCAGATGAACCGTCGGCTTCAGAGACGAGTACGCAGAAGGATTTCCTGCTTCCTCTGCCGACTCTTCCCCTGAGCTGATGAAGCTGGGACAGACCGAAGCGTTCGGCGTTCTCCACTATCATAAGTGAGGCGTTGGGTACGTTGACTCCTACCTCTATTACGGTAGTCGATACCAATATATCTATATCTCCGCGCGCAAATTTCAGCATTACGGCTTCCTTTTCCGCGGGCTTCATTTTTCCGTGAAGATATTCCACTCTGAATTCCGAAAAAGTTTTGGCTATTACCTCCGAAAATTGTATCGTGGCTTTCATAGGAGCTTTTTTGCTTACGTTCCCGTCGTCGTCTACGTCCGAAAGCTCAAGGTCTCCCTCGTCGTCCTCCTCGCTCGCCGTTACGGCGGGGCATACGACGTATACCTGACCGCCGCCGTTTATCTGCTTGCGGATAAACTCGTTGAGCCTGTCTCGGTAGCTCTCGTTTACGACGAAGGTATCCACCCTATCGCGCCCGCTCGGCATCTCGTCGATAAGAGAGAGCGCGAGGTCTCCGTACAGCGCGAGCGCCATAGAGCGCGGAATCGGGGTCGCGCTCATTACGAGAACGTGGGACGTTCGGTTTCTCTCGGAAAGCAGAGCGCGCTGATTTACACCGAAGCGGTGCTGTTCGTCCGTTACGATGAGACCGAGCTCCGAGAAAGATACCCCATCGGTAAGCAGGGCTTGCGTGCCTATTACCACGTCGGTCCGCGCACTCTTATCGCTCGACGCGAGAGAGGCGTATATTTCGGATTTTTTTGCCTTTTTCACCGATGACGTAAGAAGTTCACAGCGTATGCCGAGCTTTGAGAGAAGCGCGCTCAAATCGTTGTAATGCTGTATCGCAAGTATCTCGGTAGGAACCATAAGAGCCGCCTGCTTTCCGTTCTTCACGGCCATATATATCGCCGCGGCGGCGCAGACGGTTTTTCCGCAGCCTACGTCCCCGACGATTATCCTGCTCATAGCCGTCTCCTTTGCCATATCCGCGCGCACGTCGTCTATCGTCCGTCTCTGCGCGTTCGTTATCTCGTAGGGCAGAAGCGAGAGCAGAGGAGACACGTCGGTGTCGGGACAGGGATAGGCTTTTGAAAGTGAGTTTTGAGATTTTGAGAGGGAAAGTCCAAGCGCGAAAGTGAAGAATTCGTCGAATATCAGCCTTTTTTTAGCCTTCGCGAGCGAGACGAAATCATCGGGACGGTGTATATTCTTTACCGCGTAGGAAAGCGTACATAAGGAATTTGCGCGGCGTATGTTCTCCGGCAGGGGGTCTCCGATATCCCGCGGGTCCGCAGCGCCGAACACGGTAGCCATATCCTTTGCAAGCTGTTTTTGCGAAAGCCCCTCGGCAAGAGGATATACGGGGACGAGAGGGGGAAGCTCGGTTCCCTCGAAATAGGCCTCGTATACGGGGGAGGACATAGAGTAATTTTTGCCCTTTTTCTCTATCTTGCCGAAAAACCTGAACTGAGTTCCGGGGGTGAATACCGATTTTAAAAAATTTTGATTGAAATATATTATCTCGCAGATACCGCTGTCGTCGTAAGCGCGGAATTTGAGAAGCGAGAGCCGTCCTTTGAGGACGGACACCTTCGGCTCGGTCGCGACGGTGAGAAGTACCGCGCACTTTTCACAAGGCTCCGCGTCGCAAAGCAGTCTTACGTCCCCTCGGTTCTCGTATCTTCGGGGATAATGGCACAGAAGATCGCCGACGGTTGATATTCCGAGCCTTGCGTATGCGCGGGCTTTTGCGGGTCCCACTCCGTACAGGGACTTTATATCGGTTTTCGTGTCGAGCGGCATAGGAAGCTCTCCTTTCTGATATCGTATAAATAAATTATACACTTGCGAGAACGCAGTGTCAAGAAAAAGGTTTTTGAGGTAAAAAATAACAAAAATATTAAAAATGTATAAAAATGTTTACAAAGTAAGCGTTTTTTTGTATTGACAAGTGAAAGATAGTGTTGTATAATAATACGGTAAACACATTTTTTGGAGGTTACTCTATGAAGAAGATTTTGGCAATACTCCTTGCCGTTATTATGCTTTTCGCGGTCGTTTCCTGCGGAAAGGGAGAAGAAGAAACCGAATCAACCGGTAAGAATGAGGCAAAGAACGAGGACGTTTATACCGACGAAGAAAGCGGAGATAAATTTACATACGACGTAAACGACGACGGTAAATATGAGATAATCAGCTTTTCCTCAAAAAACAATACTCCTCACAAGATTGAGATTCCCGCTAAGATAGACAACGTAGAGGTCAGCGGAATCGCTGCCAGCGCGTTCAAGGCTAACAACCAGATAACCGAGGTGGTAATTCCCGATTCGGTTACCTATATAGGCGATCTTGCTTTCTGGAACTGTGAATATCTCACCACCGTTTCCATTCCCGATTCCGTGGAGGAAATGGGTGCCTGCGTGTTCAACAACTGCTCGTCTCTCAAGACGGTAAAGCTCTCGGCGTCGCTCACTACTATAACCGAGTGTACCTTCCTTAACTGCGAGGCTCTTGAGGAGATAACCATACCCTCGTCGGTTACCAAGATAGAGAGCGGAGCGTTTATGCTTTGCACCTCTCTTAAAGAGGTAGTAATTCCCGAGTCGGTAATTGAGATAGAGGACGTTGCGTTCTACGGCGACACGCTTCTGCAAAAGGCTACCCTTTCTTCGAAAACCGTAACTCTCGGAAAACATATATTCAACGCGGGACACGCTGAATTTACGATAGTTGCCGACGAGAATTCCGCGGCAGCGCAGTACGCCGCAGACAACGGATACCTTTTCGTAAAGGCTGAAGCGGCACAGGCTTGATTTTAAATAAAATTAAAACGCTTATGGTATTTGCCGTAAGCGTTTTTTGTTTCTGAAATTTTCAAAAATAAATTAAAATATTTCATAAAGTCCTTTATTTCGACGTCCGAATCTGCTATAATATTAATAATCGCATCAAACGAAGAGGTTTTTATGACGTATAACGAGATTTGCAATCTGCTTTCTGAAGCAGGCGTAGAAAATAACAGAGCGGAGGCGGCTATGCTCATATGCCGGTTCTGCAACATAAGTCGGGTGGAGCTTTTCAAACGCTCGACCGAGGATTTCTCATCCGAGGAGCTTGATGCGGCAGTGATAAAGAGGTGTTCGCACTATCCCTTGCAGTATATTTTGGGAATATGGGAGTTTTGCCGCGAGAGCTACCGCGTAAACGAGCATACGCTTATTCCGCGGCAGGATACAGAGATACTCGTTGAGAAGGCGGTATCTCTGCTTCCCGAAAGGGCGAGGTTTATCGATCTCTGTACGGGAAGCGGATGCGTGGCTGTCTCAACTCTCGCGGCGCGCCCCGACTGTCGGGCGGTCGCGGTAGATCTTTTTCCCGAAACGGTGGATATTGCGGGAGAGAACGCCGAGCAGAACGGGGTCGGAGACAGGCTTGGACTCCTTGTTGCCGACGTTATGGAGCCTTCCTTTATGGAAGAACTCGGTACTTTTGACTGTATCGTATCAAATCCTCCTTATATAGAAACGGGAAAGATAGATTTGCTTGAGGAGGAGCTTTTTTACGAGCCGAGAGCGGCACTTGACGGAGGGGCTGACGGACTTGATTTTTACCGTAAGATAATATCCGAATACGGAAAATATCTGAGAGACGGGGGCGGTATGCTCTTTGAGATAGGCTACGATCAGGCTGACGCGGTATCGGAGATAGCGCGTGAGAACGGATATAAGTGCGAGATATTCAAGGATTACGGTGAAAACGACAGGGTAGCGCGTCTTTTCAGATAATTTTTTGCTTTTAAGTATCGGTTCTTGTAAGTCTTTCATATAATATGCTTGATAAAATACGCAGAACGGAGATGTTACATTGAATATTGTTGTTCTTGCGGGAGGTCTTTCTCCCGAACGAAACGTTTCGCTTTCCTCGGGAAGCTTGATATCGGCAGCGCTGAAAAGACGGGGACATAAGGTTCTTATGGCAGACGTTTACGAGGGTGTGGCGATAGATAAAGACAATCCTTACGATATGTTTACGTCCGAGCCGTGTGAGGCTTATACGGTGTCGCGGGAGGTTCCCGATCTTGACGAGATAAAAAGACGCAACGGAAACAGGCGAGAGCTTATCGGAAGCGGAGTGCTTGAGCTTTGCAAAACAGCCGACCTCGTTTACGTGGCGCTCCACGGAGATATGGGAGAAAACGGACAGCTTCAGGCGGTCTTTGACGTGTTCGGAATAAAATATACGGGTTCTGGATATATCGGAAGCCTGCTCGCTATGGATAAGGATATAGCCAAAAAGATACTTTCGGAGGCGGGCGTCAGGACTCCTTCGTGGATACTTTGCGATTCAGCCTTCTGCGATACCCAAAGAATATTGTCTGAGATAGGATTGCCTTGCGTCGTGAAGCCGATATCAAGCGGTTCGAGCGTTGGTATATCTATCGTAAATACCGAAAACGAGCTGATGAAAGCGTTTGAGCTGGCAAAACCGTACGGTGAGAGCTTAATGGTGGAGAAAAAGATAGAGGGCAGGGAATTTACCTGCGGTATTCTTGAAGGAAGGGTGCTGCCTCCCGTGGAAATAATTCCAAAGCAGGGCTTTTACGATTATAAAAACAAATATCAGGCGGGCGCGACCGTTGAGATATGCCCCGCGGAAATAGATGAAATTCAGCTTGAAAGGATATCCCTCGCTACGGGGAAGGCGTTTGAAGCGCTGAAGCTTTCGGGATACGCGAGATTCGACTATATTATGGATTCCGACGGAGAATTTTGGTGTCTTGAGGCAAATACTTTGCCGGGAATGACCCCTACCAGCCTTTTTCCGCAGGAAGCAAAGGCTGTGGGTATAGATTACGACGAGCTGTGCGAGCGCATAGCGATGACCGCGCTCAAAAAATAAGGAATACGACGGCAGAGGAAAAGGAGGAGAGAGATGGATATATTAAAAGAAGACGGATTCAGAAAACAGCTTAAAAACGGGCTTTCTGGCGGATATCTTTTCTTCGGAGACGAGGATTATCTCAAGGCCTTTTCCGTCAAATCGGCAAGGGAGACAGTGTGCACCGAGCGCGATTTTGAGATATTCAACGACATCAGGATAGACGCGCTTGATTACAGCGCGCAGGCGCTTCTTGACGCACTTATGCCTTTTCCTATGATGAGCGAGCAGAAGATAGTTACGGTAAACGGGATATGTCCCGACGCGATGAAGCCGTCGGAGATAGACGATCTTTGCGACGCGCTTGAGGCTCTTTCCGAGTATGATTACAACGTGCTGATAATTTCGGTGCCGTCGGGAGCTATCGACGAGGGAAATTTGCCAAAGCGTCCGTCGGCGCTCCTTACGAGGCTTTCAAAGTATCTTACTCCCGTAAGGTTTGAGGCGGTTAGCCCGTCAAGGCTCGTGTCGTGGGTGAGAAAGCATTTCGCGCATTATGGTATCGGCGCGTCTGACGAGGTCTGCTCTTTTATGATAGATTACTGCGGCGCGTCTATGTTCACGCTCGCTTCGGAGACCGCGAAGCTCGCTTACTACGCGGCTTGGAACGGAAAGAATACCGTTGCCGAAGAGGACGTTAGATACGTCTCGATAGCCGAGATAAACGCGGATTCCTTCGCGCTGGCGAACTCGATACTCGAGGGAAAATATGACAGTGCGCTCGATGCTCTTTCGGTTATGAAATTCCGCAGAGTAGAGCCGGTTATGATACTTTCGGAGGTGTCGAGGGTTATATGCGATCTTACGGCGGTAAAATCTATGCTCTCGGAGGGACGGGCACCCTCGGAGATAGCGGCGTCTCTTAAAATGAACGAGTATAAGGTAAAGATATACGCGGCGAGCGCGGCGGGAAAATCGGAAAAGAAGCTGAAAAGAGCGATAACGCTCTGCTCGGAGGCGGATCTTGCGCTGAAACTCTCACCCCAAGGCTACGCTGCTATCGAGCGGCTGGTGTGCGCCCTGTAAAAAAATATTTTTCGTATACGACTACGGAAAGCGGGGAATACTGATTTCCGAAAAGACAAAAAGCACATAAAATAAAAGCAAAACGAGGTATTTTAGAGGAAAATATCCGAAAAAATATATTTTGGAAAAAACTCTTGACAAAGGGAAATATTTCTGTTATAATACCATTTGCTATTGGGGCATCGCCAAGCGGTAAGGCAACGGACTCTGACTCCGTCATTACCTAGGTTCGAATCCTAGTGCCCCAGCCAGAAAAAAGCACATCTGTTTACAGATGTGCTTTTTTCAATGAAGCGCACCGCCGGTGCATGAAAAATGAAGCAGGGCTTCGCCCTATGAAGCGAGCCTTCGGCTCACGGATAGGTTTGTGTGCGCTTCGCTTCATACGAACGAAGTGAGTGCTTCATGGCAACAAAGTTGCCGCTTCATGTTTGCGAAGCAAACGCTTCATTGGTAAAATACTGTTTTTATGTTATAATAAACTCAACAAATAATTTTCAAAATCTTTTCTTGCGTTTCCGTCCTCTTTCGGTATAATGTATTTACCACCCGAAAGGAGCGTGAAAAGATCAAAACCAAATCTCAAGCCCTGCTGTCAGTAAAACTTACCCTGTTGAAATGCAAATGAAATTAATATTATGCGGTTTCACTATTTACAACAAATAAGATTTATGCTATAATAAAAAACCGCAGGAAAGGTTCGGGCGCGCCTGAATCGAGTATCGAAAGGGCTGAGGATAATGAATAAGGATTTAACGGTCGGAAAGCCGTCAAGCG
>JAFTZH010000008.1 GCA_017464565.1 Clostridia bacterium | reverse complement strand
CCTATTGGGTTTAGCTTAAATTTCTGACTATGCTTTCTGCTAGAAATCCATAGACAGCAAAGTATAAAATTATATCATACCCAAGTTTAAAGATTTTTGAAGAGGGGGTTTAGGGGGAGAGACTTTTGCAAAAAGCTCCTCCCCCACACCCCCACCGCAAAAAACTTAAACGTATTGGGTTTAGCTTAAATTTCTTACTTTGCTTTCTTCTTGAAATCCATAGAAAGCAAAGTATAAAATTATATCATACCCAAGCTTAAAGATTTTTGAAGAGGGGGTTTAGGGGGAGGGACTTTTGCAAAAGTCCCTCCCCCTTATATAACATACTTTATTTAATTATATTTAGGCAGCCAATCGCCGTGAGCTTCGATGAGGTCGTCGCAGAGCGCGACAATATCGTCTATTGAGAGTTCAGCGGAAGTATGCGGGTCGAGCATAGCCGCCTGATAGATACACTCTTTTTTCTTGGTTACCGCCGCCTCGATAGTGAGGAGCTGTGTGTTTATATTGAGCATATTCATCGCGGCGAGCTGAGTTGGGAGCTTACCCACGTAGGTGGGGTGTATTCCCGATTTTTCAACGAGGCAGGGAACCTCAACGCACGCCTCGTCAGGCAGATTGGTAATAAGCCCGTTGTTTATTACGTTTCCGCCTATTCTGTAAGGCGTATCGGTAATTATTGCGTTCATAATATGAGAAGCGTATTCTCTTGAGAGCGTATGAGTGATATCTCCCGAGAGATATTTTTCTTTAGCCGTTTTCCAGCCGTTTATCTGGTTTACGCATCTTCTCGGATATTCGTCAAGAGGTATACGGTATTTGCCGATGATCTCGGGATATTTTGATTTGATAAAAAATGCGTTGTACTCCGCGTTGTGCTCGCTTGACTCGGTGCAGTAATATCCGAGCCTTCTTATATATTCCATACGCACGAGGTCTCGGAAATCCTCGGGGGGATTTTCAAGTATTCCGCAGGCGCGTCGGCGTACCTCGGGCAGAAGGTCGGCACCGTCGGCGTCTTTAAGCTCAAGGAGCCACGCCATATGGTTTATACCCGCGATTTTTTCTTTAAGCGGTTTCTTTACCGTATCGTACATTCCAAGCCCCGTCAGAAGCTCCTTCGTGCAGACCTGAACGCTGTGGCAAAGCCCCACCGTCTTTATGGGGGTATATCTCAGCATAAAGCCCGTAAGAGCCGCCATAGGATTGGTATAGTTCAGGAAATACGCGTCGGGGCATACCTCTGCCATATCTCTCGCAAAATCCTCAAGCACGGGGATAGTTCGCAGAGAGCGGAATATACCGCCTATACCCAGCGTATCGGCAATGGTCTGACGCAGACCGTACTTTTTCGGTATTTCAAAATCGGTTACCGTGCAGGGCTCGTAGCCGCCGACCTGTATGGCGTTTACGACGAAATCGGCTCCGCGCAGAGCCTCCTTTCTGTTCTCGACTCCAAGATGCTTCGTTACTTTCGCTCTTCCTCCGTTCACGTTCTCGTTGAGTGCGTTTACCATAATAAACGACTCTTCAAGCCTCTCTCCGTCAATGTCGTAAAGGGAGAACTCAAAGTCGTGCATAGACTCCTGCATCATAGAGTCGCCTATCACGTTTTTGGCGAATACGGTGCTTCCCGCACCCATAAACGTAATCTTTCCCATAGTTTTTTCCTTTCTAAATAACGTTTTTGTTCGTTTTTCTGTATTCTCTCGGGGATATCCCCGTATATTTTTTGAAAAAAGAGTAGAAATAAGTTTCGCTTTGAAAGCCGCAAAGCTCCGCTACCTCGCGTATATTCGAGGCTCTGTCCCGCAGGAGAAGATTTTTTGCTCTGTTAAGACGGCAGCTGTCAAGAAAATCGTGAGCGGTGCTGTCCGAAAAGGCTTTGAAATCTCTGTCAAGCTTTGAACGGCTGACGGCAAATTTTGCGCATATAGAGTCTACCGTCATTCCCGCGTCAAAGTTCTCGGTCATATATTTAAGTACCTTTTGGATATAAAGGTCGGTGTCTCCTATCGGAGTTATTTTGTCCTTTTCACATATATCGGTAAGTCTGTTGAGAAAAAGCAAAAATACAAGCTCTTTTTCGTTTTCGGAAAGCTCGGGGGAGCGGGTCATAGCGGGTCTCAATATATCGGCAAGCTCATCAGCTTCGCTATCGGAAAGCTCTATAAGATACCCCGGGCTTTGGCGCAGAAAATCTATGGGGACAATTCTTTCGCCGAATTCGGAAAGTGTTCTGTCTCCGAAATATACCACCATTCGCTCGTATTGACCGTCCTCTATGCTTGACATTGAGTGTATCGTATACGGTGAGGATATGATGACGCAGGGAAAATCGTAGATATATTCCTTGCCGTTTATGACCGAACGCTGTTTTCTTTTTCCCGGACAGAAATAGGTTTCGAATTTCGGGTGGACGTGAGAGAATAACATCTCGTCCCTTTCGGAGAGAAAATACGAATATTGAATATCGTCGGGCATAAAGAAATCTTCAAGCTTCATATCCGTGCCTCCCTTCCTGTATTTATTGTAGCATTAAAGAGAGCAACATTCAATAGCTTTTTTTGGCTTTTTATATATAAAAGCTCTGATTTTTAATCAAAATTTCAAAAAAACGACTTGTTTGATGATAAATTTATATTCGTTTTCAAAAAGCGCGCAAGCCATAAGGACGGCTTGCGCGCTTTTTGGGCGTGTTATTTATCTTGTATATCGTGTTCTATACTTTCAAGCTCCTCCGACGACAGCGCGGGGGAGGAAAGGGCGTTTACGTTTTCAATTATCTGCGACGGTCTTGACGCTCCCACGAGAGCGCTCGTTATAGCTCCGTCGCTGAATATCCAGCTCAAAGCAAGCTGTGACAGCGTCTGACCGCGTTCGGCGGCAAGAGCGTTGAGCTTTTTGGCTTTTTTCAGATATTCCCGCGTGATACTGCTCTCTTTGAGAAATCTTCCGTCGGTTTTTATACGGCTGTCCTCGGGAACGCTCGTGAGATATTTTCCGCTGAGCAAGCCCTGCGCCAGCGGACTGAAGGCAATAATGCCCTTTCCGTGTTTTATGGAGGCTTGCTTCAGCCCATTTTCCTCAATCGTGCGGCAGAGCATAGAGTATCGGTTTTGATTTATAACGAACGGACAGTGAAGCGTGTCAAGTATTTTCGCCGCTTTTGCCATAGTATCTCCGTCGTAGTTTGAAAGACCTACGTACAGCGCTTTTCCGCTGGTTACGGCGTGGGCAAGCGCGCCCATAGTTTCCTCAAGAGGCGTTTCGGGGTCGGGGCGGTGATGATAAAATATATCGACGTAATCGAGCCCCATTCTGCCAAGAGAGGCGTCAAGGCTTGCGAGCAGATGCTTTCGGCTTCCGAAATTTCCGTAAGGACCGTCCCACATATCGTATCCCGCCTTGGTACTGATTATAAGCTCGTCGCGGTACGGGGAGAGGGAATCCGCAAGGATTTTTCCAAAGTTTCTTTCGGCGGCGCCCGCCGCGGGTCCGTAATTGTTCGCAAGGTCGAAATGAGTTATACCGCTGTCAAACGCGGTAAAGCACATTGCCTTCATATTCTGATAGTCGGCGTTGTCCCCGAAATTGTGCCAAAGACCGAGCGAGAGCCTTGGCAGCTTAAGTCCGCTTTTTCCGCATCTTACGTATTCCATATTATCGTATCTTTTATCAGAAGCACAGTAATTCACGGCGTTTTTCCTCCAAAAAGTTTTGATGATTTTATTATATCCCGTTTTTATTAATTATAACATATAAAGCGCTTGCCGTCAATATCAAGCTTTGGGCGGGACTCAACAGGTCTGACTCTTAGACTTGACATTAAGCGGGAGATGTATTATAATATTTAAGAAAATACGATTTGTTTTGGGAGGGTGTAAAATGCCCGAATTATTGTCTCCCGCAGGGAATTTTGAAAAGCTGAAGGCGGCGCTTCTTTACGGAGCGGACGCGGTATATCTCGCGGGAAATTGCTTTGGTATGCGCTCGGCGGCGGATAATTTTACCGACGAGGAGCTTTTTGAGGCGTCCGAGTACGTTCACTCGGCGGGAAAAAAGCTGTATCTTACCGTAAATACTATGCCGAGAGCTTCCGAATATCCGAGACTCAGAAGCTATCTTGAAAAAATATCGGGGGCGGGAATGGACGCATTTATCGTTGCCGACCTCGGAGTTATGCGTGAGATAAAAAATATAATTCCCGACGCAGAGATACACGTCTCGACGCAGGCGAGCATAGTAAGTCCTGCGGCGGCGCTGGCTTACGCCGAGCTTGGAGCGAAGAGGCTCGTGCTCGCGAGAGAGTTGTCTCTTTCGGAGATAAGAGAGATACGCGCCGCTCTGCCGGGAGAGGTCGAGCTTGAGGCGTTCGTGCACGGCTCTATGTGCGTTTCTTACAGTGGAAGATGTCTGCTGTCAAACAGCCTTACGGGAAGAGACGCGAACAGAGGGGCGTGTACCCAGCCTTGCAGGTGGAATTACAGGATAACCGAGGAAAAACGTCCCGACGAGCCGTATCCGATAGAGGAGAGTGAACTGGGAACGTTTATAATGTCCTCAAAGGATATGTGTACTATCGGGATAGTTCCCGAGCTTATAGAGGCGGGAATAGATTCCTTTAAGATAGAGGGAAGAATGAAGAGCGCGTACTATACGGCGGTGGTTACCAACGCTTACCGTATGGCTATTGACGCGTATCTTGCAAATCCCGTGGAATACGTCTTTGACGAGAGGCTTATGACAGAGCTTGAAAGCGTGTCTCACCGAGAATACGCCACGGGCTATTATCTCGACGCTCCTATGGATAACGCCCAGATATCGAGTAATACGGGGTATATAAGGGATAAGGCATATTTTGCCACGGCCGTGGAATATAATTCCGATGAGCTTCCCGATGAAGTCGTGCTTGAGAACGAAAACGGAAGGTTATACAAATTTATTCAGCGCAACAAGGTGAGCGTGGGAGACTGCGCGGAAATAATCTCTCCCCGCAGAACGGGCGAGCCCGTGGAGGTTCGCGAGATGTACGACGGGAGCGGCGCTCCGATAAGCTCGGCTCCTCATCCCGCGATGCTTTTTTACGTAAGAGTTCCTTTTGACGTAAAGGCGGGGGATATTATGCGTTCTGGAAGATAACTAAAATTCTTCGAAAGGTCGGACTTTATGTTTATTGAAATTTTAAAGACGATACTTCTAGGTATCGTTGAGGGAATAACCGAATGGCTTCCCGTAAGCTCGACGGGACATATGATACTGCTGAACGAGTTTTTGAGGCTTGACGTTTCAGACGAGTTCTGGGAGATGTTCGAGGTGGTCATACAGCTTGGCGCGATACTCGCTGTCGTGGTGCTGTTCTTCTCAAGACTCAATCCCTTCGCGCCCTCAAAGAGTGTTGCGGAAAAGCGGGGAACGTGGTCGCTGTGGTTCAAGATAATAGTTGCGGTAGTTCCGTCTGCCGTCGTCGGTCTTTTGCTTGACGATTGGTTCAACGAGCATTTTTATAATTACGTCGTGGTGGCGATAGCTCTTATCGTTTACGGTATCGCTTTTATACTCATAGAGAAGGTCAGAAAGCCTGTCGCCTCTGTGGCTGACAGTGCCGATAAGATAACCTATAAGGAGGCACTTCTGATAGGCGCTTTTCAGGTCCTCGCTATAATTCCGGGAACCTCGCGTTCGGGGTCTACTATACTCGGAGCTATGCTTTTCGGGCTTTCGAGAACCGCCGCCGCCGAATTTTCGTTCTTTATGGCGATACCCACTATGGCAGGGGCAAGCCTGCTTAAAATCGTGAAATTCGCGCTCAGCGGCGTTAGCGTTACGATGAATGAATGGATAATACTCGCGGTAGGCTGTCTCGTCGCCTTTCTCGTGTCGCTCGCCGCGATAAGATATCTTATGGATTACGTCAAGCGTCATACCTTCTCGGCGTTCGGTGTTTACAGAATAATTCTCGGCGCGGTCGTTATAGCTTATTTTCTGATAGCGGGATAGGTACGGCGTATGGATAAGCTTAAAATACCCTACACCATAATAGTGGAAGGGAAATACGACAGGCTGAAGCTTCTGAATATCTGCGATGCTCGGATAATCACGACCGACGGCTTCGGGATTTTTAAAAAGAGCGAGAAGCTCGCTTTGATACGGAAGCTTGCCGAGAAATTGCCGATAATCGTGCTTACCGACAGCGACGGGGCGGGGAAGCTCATACGCGCTCATCTGACCTCCGCAATACCGCAGGATAAGATAATTCAGCTCTATACCCCGCAGATAAAGGGGAAGGAAAAGAGAAAAAGCGAATATTCCGCCGAGGGAAATCTAGGGGTTGAGGGGATTGATAATCAGATACTCTACGATATCCTAAAGCCATACGAGGACGAAAAGGCGTTTGTCTCCGCGTTGGAAAATCCTCTCTCAAAGGCAGATTTTTATACCGACGGACTTATGGGCGGGGAGCGCAGCGCGGCGCGGCGCGACGAGATTGCCAAAGCCCTCGAACTCCCCGCCGGAATGACTTCTAACGCCCTTCTCGCAACCCTCAAGCTCATCTGCACCTACGACGAATATCTTTCTCTCGTTGGAAGAGGGAAATAGTTATATAAATATATAGATATTATGGGGGAGGGACTTTTTGCAAAAAGTCCCTCCCCCATATATCATTTATTATTAATTTTATACTGTATCGGACTTACGCCGAATTCGTTTTTAAAGGCTCGGCTGAAGGAATATATTGACGAGAAATAGAGCTTTTCGGCTACCGCGGTAACGCTTTCGGTACGAAGAAGCTGGCAGGCAAGAAGCATTTTCTGTTTATTTCTGTAAGAGATAAGCCCTACGTTATACTGCTTTTTGAAAAGTCTGTCGAGGTAGTATTTATTGTACGAGAACTGTTTTTCAAAATCCGAGAGAGACATATTCAAAGCTTGTCCCGAATCAATATAGTTTTTGACGTGCTCGCATATTCTTACGACGTTATTATCCTCACCGCCCGAAAAGCAGTTTGGAAAGTTATCGGTTATTATCATATTTATAAGCTCGAGCATAGCCGCCTTTTTAGTGAGGCTCGCGTTGTTTCGGTGGGAGGGTATCGTCTCGTAGAAAAGTGAAAGGGCAGTATCCTTATCTTCAAATTTTATGAGGGGATTAGGCGGATACGGTGCGAACAAGTCCTTCGATATCAAATTTTTTTCTTCCGCCGACATATCGGGAAGGTCTTTAAAGGATACCTGCCTTGCGTGGCTGTCCTGCGAGTATGTCATATCGAAATGAATATGAGGCTGATATAGGTCCTCGTATCTGCAATCGAATGAATGCGGAATACCGGGACGTATAAAAATAAAGTCGCCTTCCTTACATTCAAAGCTTTCGTCGGCATAGGTAAGTAAAAATCTTCCGCGCTCGACGTATACGAGCTCGTAGTCGAGTATAACCCGCTTGTTTATAACCCGTCCTTGTGAGAGAACCGAGTTCATCGCTACTCTTATATAAGGATTTATCTTATGAACGTTTATAATGCTCATACTATCCCTCCGCAATAAATGTTAAATAAAAGTCAACATATGTTATTGATATTATATCGCATTTATAATAAAATTACAATATCCTAATTTTATATTTATTATGAGGAGGATTAAAAAATGTTAAATGATTTGACACTCAAGAAGAATATCCGCACTTTCTCTCTGTCTCCCGAAAATCTCACGGGAGAGAAGGGTAAGGGCGGAATGTCTACCGACGGTATCGAGGCTGACAGAGCCGCGAGAGAACTCGGACAAGGCTGGAAGGTAAATCCGTATATAATTTCCCAGCCCGGCGAGACCTCCGTTTTAGCGGATATCAAGGGACAGGGCGCCGTAAAGCATATATGGATAACCGATAACGCAAAGCTCCCCCGTCTGCTTATTCTTCGCATATATTTTGACGGATGTGAAAAGCCTGCCGTTGAGGCTCCGTTGTCGGATTTCTTCTGCAACGCCGATTACAGAGAGTACCGTCAGCTCAGTAGTTTGCTCGTATGCGTCAATCCCAAGAGAGGTCTCAACTGCTATTTTGAAATGCCTTATTTCAAGAGCTTCCGCATAGAGCTTGAGAACAGAGGCACCGCCGCCTGCAACGTTTATTATCAGATAGACTGCGAGGAGAAGGAGATAAGTCCCGACAGCCTTTATTTCCACGCGCAGTTCCGCCGCACCAATCCCCTTCCTTATATGGAGGACTACACCATTCTTGACAACGTAAAGGGCGAGGGAAAATATATCGGTACTTATATGAATTGGGGCGTTAAATCGAACGGCTGGTGGGGAGAAGGCGAGATAAAGTTCTTCATCGACGGCGACAAGGCTTTTCCAACCGTTTGCGGTACGGGTACCGAGGACTATTTCTGCGGAGCGTACAACTTTGACGTTGACGGAAATTACACCGAGTTCAGCACCGCTTATTCGGGACTTCACAAGGTATGCCATACCGACCAGACCTACCGTGCGCAGAGATACTTTAATATGTATCGCTGGCATATTCAGGATCCTATCTACTTTAAGAACGACCTGCGCGTAACCATACAGGCTCTCGGCTGGAGAAGCGAGAGACGCTATTTGCCCTTGCAGGACGATATTTCTTCGGTTGCTTATTGGTATTCCGATAGTCTCGATAACGATTATCCCGAATTTCCTTCGGCAAACGATATTGAGATAATTTGAATAATGATTTTTTAGGGGGAGGGACTTTTTACAAAAAGTCCCTCCCCCTAACCCCCCACCTCAAAAACTTTTAAACGTTGGGTATGGTTTTGATATTTTGTCTTGCTTTCTACGGAGAGCTTATTTCGGGTTCCGCCATACTCGGTAGGGGTTTGTCTCACTTGTGGGAGATGAAGAACATTCGTGTTCTTCACTCCGTAAAAGTTAATTTGTTTTTTGGGGTTTTTTACGTTCATTTCTTGTTCTTTGACAATGAAATGCTATTTAGGTAGCAGACCTAAATAGCACTTCTTACCGTGTAGTAAGAAGTGAACATAATTCCCCAAAAAACAAACTAACTTGAACGTCTTACTCAAAAATACTTTCTATCACCTTATGATTTCCAAGCGGGGAATATCTCCAATATGAAATATGCTTCGTATTCTGAACGTCGGTAAAATATTTTATTTTTTTGGCGGGAACGTCGCCTTTATACGAGTCTATCATTACGAGCTTTATTTTCATTCTGTCGGGGATAATGCTTTTTATGTAGACCGCCACGTACTGCCCCGCCACTGCTATCTGCGCGTCCTTGGTGCTTTCTCTTATTTCGGCAAGTCCCGCGAGATTAGGAGCAAGCTCTATGAATACTCCGTAGCTCTCAACGCTTCGCACGATTCCCGCAACGGTTTGACCCGCTTCAAAGCTCGCGGCGTTTTCCTCCCACGTTCCGAGAAGCTCGCGCATACTTACGAATATGCGCCGGCTTTCCTTTTCTATCGCTTTTACGACGGTGTATATACGTTCTCCCACGGAGAGACGGTCGGAAGGGTGGGAAATTCTCGATACCGATATACAATCCACCGACAGAAGCGAGGATATGCCGCAGCCTATATCGACGAACGCGCCGAAATTTTCCATATGCGTTACGAGGGCGGGAATTACGTCCCCGCATTTTAATTTTGAGAGATAGTTTTCTATACACTCAAGCTGGGCGAGCCTGCGCGACAGTATCGCTACGGGTACGCCGTTCTCATAGGATATCTTTTTTATCTTGAAGCATATCGGTTTGCCTACCCGCGTTATGACGGCTATATCCTTTAGCGTCTCTCCCTCGCGGCACCAGACCGCCTCCTCACGCGTCATTATACCTCGTATTCCGCCGAGGTCGAGATGAAGCCTCAGCTTGCTGTCGCACAAAAGAACGGTGCCCTCGAGTATTTTTCCTTCTTTCATAGCGCGCTCCAAGCCCTCGGCAGAGCTTAAATATTCTGCGTTTTCGGTAGTTGATATAAGATAGCCCTCGGGCTTGTATGAATTTATCATAGCTTTTTATTTGACCTCCGTATTTTTCATATGTTAAAGCATATGCGGCGGAATAAAAAACTATGACCTTAAAAAAGCAAAAAATAAAAAATGAAATCAAAATTTAGGATTTGCGAGGAAAACGGGTGAAAACGGGAGAAAAAAAGAGCTTTGAACTCTCTAAATTAATTTCTTTAAATTTTTTTGCAAAAAGCTATTGACAAGCGTTTGATTGCGTGATATAATATGCAAGCGTAAAAATTAAAACATAAATTTATTGGAGGAATAAGCTATGTCAACTTATATGGCAAAAGCAGAAACGCTTTCGCGTAAGTGGTACGTAATAGACGCTGCAGGCAAGCCTATGGGTCGCGTTGCAGCCGCAGCCGCTACCATTCTCCGCGGAAAGCACCGTCCCGAGTTCACCCCTCACGTTGATTGCGGTGAGTTCGTGATAATCGTAAACGCAGATAAAGCAGTTCTGACGGGCAGAAAGCTCGAGCAGAAATATTACCGCCGTCATTCCGGATATATCGGAGGACTTAAGGAAGTACAGTACAAGACCCTTATGGCTAACAAGCCCGAGTTTGCTATGGAGCTCGCTGTCAAGGGTATGCTCCCTCACAACACGATAGGCGCAAAGTCGGCTACCAGACTCAAGGTATACGCAGGCGCCGAGCATAAGC
This sequence comes from Clostridia bacterium, assembly GCA_017464565.1. Classification (GTDB taxonomy): domain Bacteria; phylum Bacillota; class Clostridia; order Oscillospirales; family CAG-272; genus HGM12713. Next base: position 120,520 of record JAFTZH010000008.1, on the reverse strand, counting down.
ACGCGGCACAGCAGCCCGAAGCTTACGAGATATAATTAAAGGGGGATTTACAGATGTATACAAGTTCTAAGCCTTATTTCTACGGCACGGGAAGAAGAAAAAAATCTGTTGCCCGCGTTCGTATAGTTCCGGGAACCGGTGTTATCACCATAAATAAAAAGGATATTGACGAATATTTCGGACTTGAGACTCTCAAGCTCATCGTCAACCAGCCTTTTGCGGCTACCGAGACTGTTGGTAAGTTTGATATAATCGCTCGTGTAAACGGCGGCGGACTTTCCGGACAGGCAGGTGCAATCCGTCACGGACTCGCTCGTGCTCTCGTTCAGGCGGACGAGAACTACAAGCCCGCTCTTAAGGCAGCAGGTCTCCTCACCCGTGACCCTCGTATGAAGGAAAGAAAGAAATACGGACTCAAGGCAGCACGCCGTGCTCCTCAGTTCTCAAAGAGATAATTTCGGCCTATGGTCAAATTTCAAAAAATGCTCTGCTTCGGCAGGGCATTTTTTGTTTTGTACGGAATCGATTTCATCTCGGTGCTTGTACGTTACGAATATTCGGTATGCAGATTATAGGGTCTGCCTCTTTTGCGTGAATTTACGGCTGAATTTAAAAAATCTCCTCTTGAATAAATCGACGAAATGTGATAATATAAATACGTAAAAAACAGAAAGGCGGTGTTTTTATGGCGGATAGTGAAAAAATAAAGGCCTCCGTTCAAAAGAAGGCGAAGAACAAGGTTAAGCGCAAGGTAAAGAGCAAGGCGAGAAGTAAGGTGAAGAAAATAAGTCCTCTTACTTTCGTGATATGCTTTCTATGCCTCGCGGCGGGAGTTGGCGCGGGTATAGGCGCGTATTCCTTTATAAGCCGAGACGATTGCTTTCGCCTGAAAGGAGAGAAAAGCTATACGGTTTCGGTCGGAACGCCCCTTACTTACGGTGACGAGGGAGTTAAGATAATCGAGTTCGGCAAGGATATATCGGGAGACGTTAAGATAAAAACCAATCTCACCGAGATAGGCGACGGAAAATATACCGCCGATACCTCGGAGCCGGGTGAATACTACATTATATATACGGTAGATTCTCCGAAATACGGGAATATTCAAAGGGTGAGAACGATAAGCGTTAAAGGAGAAGGCTGATGGCAAAGAAAAAGAAAAAATTCTCAAAAGGACTTACCGTTTTTCTCGCGGTAGTTTGCTTTCTCGCGGGAACGGTTGGCGGATTTTACGGATATTTCAAGCTCACACTTCCCACCGATTCGGATTCTTACGTCAGCGGAGATTTGGTTATCAATTTTCTTGAGCTTGGAAACAAATATACGGGTGACTGTACCTACATAAAAGCGGGAGAAACCGATATACTTATCGACGCGGGTTCGAAAACGTCGAGCGTATCGACGATAGACGCTTTCCTTAAGGATAACGTTACCGACGGTGTGCTCGAATACGTTATAGTTACGCACGCGCACGAGGACCATTATGCGGGATTTGCCACGAATGAGAACGCGGACAGTATTTTCGACCTTTACGAATGTGAGGTCATAATCGACTTTTCGCAGATAACGTCGGGTAAGGAAAGTCAAAAAATGTATAAGAATTATATCAGAGAGCGGGACGCCGAGATAGAGGCGGGAGCGGTGCATTATACTGCCGAGGAATGTATGACGCAGGGTAAGAACGTATTCGACCTCGGTTCCGATATCGAGCTTGAGATACTTGACAGCTATTTTTATTACAACGTTTCCGATACCGAAAACGATCATTCGGTATGCTGTATTATAAATCAAGGCGACAGACATTTTCTGTTTACTGGAGACCTTGAAAAAGAGGGAGAGGAAAAGCTTGTCGAGATGAACGAGCTGCCCGAGGTAACTCTCTACAAGGCGGGTCATCACGGCTCAAAGACTTCATCTAACGACGTGCTTCTCTCGGTGATAAAGCCCGAGATAGTATGCGTTTGCTGTTGCTGCGGAAGCTCGGAGTATACCGATACCGAGGAAAATCAGTTTCCGACGCAGGCGTTTATAGACAGGATAGCGCCGTATACCGATAAGGTTTACGTTACGACGCTTTGCGTTGATTACGACAACGACAAATTCAAGTCTATGAACGGAAATATTTCGGTAATATCGGGTTCGGGAGAGGTAAAGGTAGAGTGCGGTGCGAGCGATACGCTGCTTAAGGACAGCGAGTGGTTCAAAGCTTCACGAACTTGTCCCGACGAATGGAAAAAATAGCGCGCTTTTATGCGGCAAAGCCTTGTGAGCGAGGCTTTGCCGCAACTTTTTATTAAAAAGTGAAAAAAAGTCTTGACAAAAGACAAAAAATATGGTTTAATATAGAATGTCATTGAATGCTTTGCTGTGCAAACAGACAACACGCTTCCGGGTAGTTCCGGATATCCGTGTCCGGAATAAGTAAATAATAAGGAGGTGCAGGGAATGCTCAGAACATATCAACCTAAAAAGAGACAGAGAAAAAAAGAACACGGCTTCAGAAAGAGAATGGCAACCGCTGACGGCAGAAACGTTCTTAAGAGAAGACGCGCTAAAGGCAGAAAAAGACTGACCTATTGATTCTGTTGTATTTTTGATATAAAAACCACCGATGACATTGAAAGCAATTTTTGTTTTCCGAGGACATCGGGGTTTTTACTATATCGAAAAAGCGTGGGCGCAGCCCGCAGAGGAAGAACAAAAGATGAAAGAGATCGCTATAAAAGAAAATCACTTATATAACAAGACGTACACCCGCGGAAAACGCTTCGTGGGAAGGTACGTTGCGGTATACGTGCTTAAGGATTTGGCGGCAAAACGATTGAAGAACGAAAACCCGCAAAAAGAATATATAAACCGTCTCGGTATAACCGCCACGAAGAAAATAGGCGGAGCGGTTTGCAGAAACCGAGCAAAGCGTATTATCAGGGCGGCTTACAGGGCTTATTCGGATAAGCTTCGTACGGGTTATCTTATCGTTATAAGCGCCAGAGGAGCTATCGTCGGAAGAAAAAGCTCCGAGATAGACGCCGAACTCTCAAAGGCTTTTGAAAAACTTGAAATGATAAAGGCTTAATTAGCCTTGCCGAGTTTAACCCGCCGGGTCTCGGTTATACGGAAGAAAAATGAAATACGTTTGCATATGGCTGATACGCTTGTATCAGAAATTTCTTTCACCGCTGAAACGAAATCCTACGTGCAGGTTTACACCTTCATGTTCCGCCTACGCCGCAGAGGCGTTTATGAAACGAGGCTTTTTCGTCGGAACGGCGCTTACGGTGAGGCGCGTACTGCGTTGCAATCCGTTTTGCGCGGGAGGATATGATCCCGTTCCTCCAAAGAAAATTCCGAAATATAAGGATAAAGCGGACGAGAAAAAATAACTTTGACAATGACGAATGCCGTATACGGCAAAATACAGAGAGGATTTTTCACGTTAAGGACGTGAAAACGAAATACCTATGAGCAGTATTTGGGATATTATCAATATACCTATGGGTTACGTTATCAGATTTTGTAACGATCTGGTAGGAAATCAGTATCTTTTCGCGCTTTTGATATTTGCGCTTATCGTTGAGGTGCTGACGCTCCCGTTTGGTATCAAACAGCAGAAAAATTCTATAAAGCAGGCTAAAATGCGTCCTAAAGAGATGGCAATCCGCAAGAAATACGCGGGACGCGAGGACAACGCTACGAAGCAGAAGATGTCCACCGAAATACAGGAAATGTATCAGAAGGAAGGCTTCAACCCTATGGGCGGATGCCTGCCTATGCTTATACAGTTTCCTATAATTATAGCACTTTATAACATTGTAATGAACCCTCTTAAATATATCTGCCGTCTTTCAACCGATGCTATAAACGGCATTATGGCTGTGGTAAAATCGTATTCGGAGTACGCTGACGTCACCTTCAACGCGGAGCGAAATATAGACCTTATGTCCGCGATGAAGAAAATTATCGAAACTGACGGCGTAGAGGCGTTTTCGGGAGTTGAGGGATTTGCGGATAGCATAAGCTCGGTTGCCGACATTCCGAATCTTTCGATGTTCGGAGGCGCGATAAACCTTGCAGATACCCCCTCGTTTACAGTGTTTAACTGGCTTTTGCTTATACCCGTTCTGACCTTTGTGGCTTACTTCTTCAGTATGAAGATAAACAGAAAGCTTATGTACCAGCCGTCGCAGAACGACGCCGCTATGGGCTGCTCCAACAAGGTTATGGATTACGCTATGCCTTTGATGAGCGTATTTATTACTTTCGGTGTTCCCGCGGCTCTCGGCGTTTACTGGATATTCAAGTGTATTCTCGGCGTTATAAAGCAGGCGGTTCTGGCTTTGACTATGCCTCTGCCCAAATTTACCGAGGAAGAACTGAAGGCGGCGGAGAAGGAATACAGCATTAAGGAAGCCAAAAATCCCGCAAGAGCTTCAAGCGGTAAGAAGGTGCGTTCGCTCCACCATATAGACGACGAAGACTACGAAACTCCGTCGCCCGCGGTTCCCGCTCCCAAGACTGAGAATAAGCCCGAGGAGGCAGCCGATGAGAAAAAGGACGCGGAAGAGAAGAGTGAGGAGACGAACAAGCTTATAAATCAAGCGCCTCTTAAGGAAGACAAGCCGCGCAGAAAAAGCAAAAAAGAAAAATCAGAAAAAGAAAACGACGATAAAAATTAATCATTAATGGAGTATAATTGTGAAAAAGGAAGTTGTTATCAGTGCCAAAACTATTGACGAGGCACTTGAGCTGGCGGCCAAGGAGCTTGGCGCGGACAGCGTTGAAAAGATAGAATATACCGTTCTTGAGGAGCCCAAAAAAGGACTTTTCGGAATAGGAGCGGTTCCCGCAAAGATTTCTGCCGTATATAAGCTCGGCGGAGAAGCAGAAGCGCTTGAGCTGGTTAAGAAGCTCGTTGAAAATATGGGAATAGACGCTTCGATTGAGATGAGCGACGGAGAAGCGGGAGAGAAAAAGATAGTCGTTGAGGGCGGAAACGCCGCGGTTCTTATCGGGCATCACGGTGAGACGCTTGACGCGCTCCAGCACCTCGCAAATCTCGCGGCTAACAAAAAGGTTGACGGTGAAAAGCAGGAATACGTTAAGATATCGGTTGACGTTGAGGGCTACCGCGCGAAGAGAGAAGAAACCCTCAGAGCGCTTGCGAGAAGAATGGCGGCAAGAGTTCTTAAATACAAAAAGAGCGTAATGCTCGAGCCTATGAATCCTTATGAGAGAAGAATAATTCACTCCGAGGTTCAGAATATAGAGGGAGTTTCGACTAACTCTATAGGCTCTGACGGAAACAGAAAGGTCGTTATGTATCTTGATGCCAAGGGCGCGTCAAATAACGATTGACCGAGTATAAATAATGGTTTGTAAGCGGGAGTGCCTTTTTGCAAAAAGGCACTCCCAAAAAAGTTAGTTTGTGTGTGGATTTTTTAGGGGAGGAGCTTTTTGCAAAAAGCTCCTCCCCCATATTATATATGTATTATATATTATTCAACATAATCTCAAGGAGCTTATCAAAGCATTTTGATAGATCTATACGGAGTCTTCCGGCGGAGAGAACGGATTGGGCATAAGTTTTAGGCAATACGCCTGAATTTATTTTCGACAGCTCGGCGTTGTGTGCCTCAATTCCCGAATGTAGAAGAGAGCGAAATTTTTGTATATCGGGTATCTCACCCGGCTTTTTCAAATTTCGGAGCATAGAGGTACCGTTTTTTATTTCGGACGCAAGCTCAAGGCATATTTTCTCCTCCTCGTTTTTTTTTCGCTGTCCGCCTAACGCGCGGGAAAGCGCGAAATGCTCTGCCGCGGTATCTATCAGTCGTGAAAGACAGTGAGCGTAAGCCGCGATATTATCCCGCTCAAGAGGCGGCAAAAATTCGGAAAAAAGAGAGTTTTCAAGCGAGAATAGCGTTTTTGCGCAGTCCGAACGTATTTGCGTAAATTCTTTTTTTGAGATTGAAGCGCCTTCTCCGCACACCGATCTCACGGCGTTACAGGCACCGGCCGCCAGTTCTTCGAGCGCTTCAAAATAATTGTATTTTGCCATATAAAAGAACCTACCTTTCTGCGTTATATATAAATCGAATTAAGGAGATATAAAAAAAGCGAGAAGAAAACCTATGCAGAAGCATATCGGAAAGGTCAGAAGCCACGCGCAGAGCATTTGCGAGACGATTTTCTTGTTCGTTCCTCCGCTGCCAAGGCTGGCGCCTACCCCCATCATAGCGCACGCCTTGGAATGAGTGGTGCTTACGGGTATACCGAAGAAGGAGCATACGGCAAGCACCGCGGAGGAGGACATATCAGCGGCGGTTCCGCCTGCGGCATCAAGACTTACCATATCCATTCCGATTTTTTTTATTATCCTTCCGCCGCCGATAAGGGTTCCGAGCGTCATTACTGCCGCGCAGCTGAATATTACGAAAAGAGGTAATTCAAAGGTGTCGCTCAGCGTGTTTTGGCTTATAAGCGAAAAACCGAGCATAAATACGCCCATAAATTTCTGGGAGTCCTGCGCTCCGTGAAGAAGGGCACTTGTGGCGGCGCTGCATCGCTGTGTACGCATAAAATATTTTATCATTTTGCGCCTCTCAAATCTTCCGAGAATACGTGTCATAAGAGTATATATAATACTCGCAAGAATGAAGGCGGGCAGGGTTGAAAAGAAAAGTCCGCAGAGGACGAGGCGCCATTCTTCGAGGTTGATTGAAGATATGCTTTTAGTTGACGCGAGAGCGGCGCCCGTAATGCCCGATATGAGCGCGTGGCTCTCGCTCGTCGGTATACCGAATCTCCACGCCGCGATTGCCCATATTACGACGGCACACATTCCCGCGCAGAGAGAGGATAGCGCTACGTCGGGATTGTCAGAGAGGTTTACTATATTGAATATCGTTTTTGCCACTCTTGAATTTATAAGCGCCATAGCCACGCTTCCCGTAAAATTACATACCGCGGCAAGACACAGCGCGCCGCCGGGAGACATAGAACGGCTTGATACGCAGGTGGATATTGCGTTTGGCGCGTCGGTCCAGCCGTTTACCAGAATGACAGACAAAACGAGAATGGTAAACAGAACTATCATTTACTATCTGCCTCCTTGATTATTTTCCGCTATGTAATCCTTATGAGGAGAGCGCTTTTTTAATTCCGAAAAGACAAGCGTAAAATTAATCGTACTTGCTCTTTCTTTAGATTGACAGAAAAGGAAAAAAGGGGTATAATATAAGATATGAAATAAAATCAAAGCTCCTTAAGAAAGGACCTTTTGCTATGGATAAAGATAAAAAAAGCATTGAAGAATTGAGCGCGGAGGCGGCGGAGCTTCGCCGCAAGCTGACCTATCACGCGGAGAGATACTACGTGTACGACTCTCCCGAAATATCGGATTACGATTACGATATGATGTACGCGCGCCTTCTTCACATAGAAACCGAGCATCCGGAGCTGACGACCCCCGATTCTCCGACTCAGCGTGTGGGAGGCAAAGCCCTCGATAAATTCGAGAAGGTAACTCACTCGGTAAAAATGAACTCTCTTTCCGATGTTTTTTCATACGGGGAGATAGACGAGTTTTTGCAAAGAGTTTCGCAGACGGTAAAGGACGCGGAATTTTCGGTGGAGCCGAAAATAGACGGTCTTTCGGTCTCTCTGCGCTACGAGAACGGAATTTTCGTTCAGGGCGCTACGAGAGGAGATGGAAGCGAGGGCGAGGACGTTACGCAAAATCTGAAAACGGTATATTCTATTCCGCTTTCGCTCAAAAAGCCCCTTAACCTTACGGTCAGGGGCGAGGTGTATATGCCGAGGGAAGTGTTTGAGGATATAAACGCAAAGAGAGAGCAGGCGGGACAAGCTCTTATGGCAAATCCGAGAAACGCCGCGGCAGGCTCTCTGCGTCAGCTTGATTCAAAAATAACGGCTGAAAGAAAGCTCGATATATTCGTTTTCAATTTCCAAGAGGGAGATATCTATACCGACGGAAGCAGTCCGGAATATCATTCCGAAACGCTCGATACGCTCTCATCACTCGGCTTTAAGGTTTTGGAGGATAGAATAGTCGCGAAAAGCTTTGACGAGATAACGGCTCATATCGAGAGGCTCGGCGCGATGAGAGACAGCCTTTCTTACGATATTGACGGGGTAGTCATAAAGATAAACAAGCTGTCCGACAGAGTCGTTCTCGGAGAGGGCACGAATACGCCGAAATGGGCGGTCGCTTATAAATTTCCTCCCGAGGAGAAGGAGACGAGGCTTGAGGACGTTACTATTGCCGTCGGAAGAACGGGTGTACTGACGCCGACCGCCGTGCTGTCTCCCGTAAGACTTGCGGGAACTACCGTAAGCCGCGCGACGCTTCACAATATTGAGTTTATAAGAGAAAGAGATATTAGAATAGGAGACACGGTTATAGTCCGCAAGGCGGGGGACATAATTCCCGAGGTCGTAAGGGCAGTGTCCGAAAAGAGAGACGGAAGCGAGACCGAGTTTAATATGCCCACGGTGTGTCCGTCCTGTAAAGGTCCCGTTGTCCGAGACGACGGAGACGGTGCGGCGGTACGCTGTACCAATTCAAGCTGTCCCGCTCAGCTCTCGCGAAGCATAGAGCATTTTGCTTCCAAGGGTGCTATGAATATCGATGGTCTTGGACCGCAGATAGTAGATTTGCTGCTTGACGCGGGACTTATCCGAAACGTCGCGGACCTGTATTCGCTGAAGGCGGAGGACGTTGAAAAGCTTGACAGAATGGGCAAAAAATCGGCGTCAAATCTTATTGAAGCTATCGAAAATTCAAAGAGCGCGGGGCTTGAAAGGCTTATATACGCGCTCGGTATCAGAAATATAGGCGAGGTTGCGGCGGCAACTCTCGCAAAGCGCTTCGGAACGCTTGAAAATTGCTTTGACGCGACGCTTGAGGAGCTTTGTGAGCTTTCGGATTTCGGAGAGATAACCGCGAGAAACGTCGTCGATTATTTCGCGAGCGAGCAAAACAGGGAGCTTTGTACGAGGCTTTGTGAGGCGGGGCTCGTTACCAAGGCGGTAGCGAAGCAGGCTTCGAGCGGACTTGAGGGACTGACTTTCGTTATTACCGGAACGCTTCCCACGATGTCGCGCGACGAGGCGTCGGCGCTTATAAAGACCAACGGCGGAAAGGTCAGCGGCTCAGTATCCGGCAAGACCGATTATCTCGTCGCGGGAGAAGCGGCGGGAAGCAAGCTTACCAAGGCACAGCAGCTTGGTGTGCGGATAATATCCGAGGCAGACCTGCTCGCTATGTTATCGTAATATCAAGGCATCTATGCGCCCGTGTATTCGACTATGCCTCTGTATATTCCGTCGGCAAACAAATCGGGACGGCTGTTCATAAGAGAGGCATCGGATGGATTCGTGATAAATCCAAGCTCGACGAGCACGGCGGGCATTTGAGTTCTTCGCAGGACGTAGAGGTTGGTTCTGACCTTCATTCCTCTGTTTTTAAGCCCCGTGGTCTGATTCAGCCAATAAAGGATATCCTCTCCGAGCGCGAATGCGGCGGAGGCGGACGAATAGGCGAACGCCTCGCTTCCGCTTGCCGAGGCAAGCTCGGAGGCGTTGGTGTGAAGGCTTATAAAATAATCGGCTCCCCAGGAATTTGCGTCGTTCACGCGCAGGCGCAGGCTCTCCGAGTTTGAGCCTCCTATCTGCGCTTCGGCGGTAGGGCGGGAAAGGCGTACTTCAAAGGCGGGATTGCTCCGCAGCAGTGCCGCAAGGTCAACTCCCACTCTGTAAACTATATCCTGCTCGCGAAGTCCGTTGCCTTCAGCGCCCGCGTTTGGGTTTTGAGGATTGTGTCCTTGGTCTATGTATATTTTTATTGCCATCGCTTTTTCCTTTCTTTAAATATTAATTTTGCGTCGTATTTATATAATATTCGCAAAAATTTCCGAGTGTGATAAAATAAGAGGAGATGTCGGATATGAGGACAGAAGAAAAAAATAAAATAGTCGGAGGAACGCTGTATCTCGTAGCGACGCCGATAGGCAATCTTTCGGATATGAGCGAAAGGGCGCTTAAGGTACTCTCCGAGGTTGATTTTATCGCGGCGGAGGATACCCGCAATACTCTGCGTATGCTGACGTATTTCGGAATATCAAAGCCTATGATATCTTATTTCGAGCATAATCAGCTTGAGAGAGGCGAGGAGATAGCGTCAAGGCTTGAGAGCGGGGAATCCTGCGCTCTTGTTACCGACGCGGGAACTCCGGCAATTTCCGATCCAGGTGAGGATATAGTCAGGCTTTGCTCCGAGAGAAATATATCGGTTACGTCGGTTCCCGGAGCCTGCGCGGGAATATGCGCGCTGACGCTTTCGGCTCTCCCTACCGCTCGGTTTTGCTTTGAGGGATTTCTGCCCGCCAAAAAGTCGGATAAGAAAAAAAGGCTTGAGGCACTTTGCCGCGAGGAACGCACTATGCTTTTCCACGAGGCTCCGCACAAGCTGAAGGACACTCTCGGAGCGATGCGGGAGGTGTTCGGAGAGAATCGGAAAATAGCGCTTTGCCGTGAGCTGACCAAGCTCAACGAGGAGATAATTCGGGTAACGCTTGCCGAGGCGGAGGCATATTATGAAGAACGCGAGCCGAGGGGGGAGTACGTTCTGGTCGTGGCGGGCTGTGAGGAGCCTTCCGCAAAGGATGAGATATCCGACGTAAGTATTGAGGAGCAGGTCGAGCTTTATATGCGCGGAGGAATGTCCAAGATGGACGCAGTAAAAAGGACGGCGAGGGAAAGAGGACTTCCGAAAAACGACGTTTATAAGCTTTTTACCCGCGATTAGAGACGCTTTTTATATTTACTGCACAAAATATTGTATTCAAATACGTTAAGTTTCTGCGTATTTGTGCTCGAAATATCTTGATTTTGAACGGTATTTGTGATATAATCATCTGTAAATCATTAAATTTTTATACGCTTTCAGCGTTATGGAGGTCAATATGGCAAAAATGAAAGTCGGTGTCGTAGGCGCTACCGGAATGGTAGGTCAGCGCTTTTTGACTATACTTGAAAATCATCCTTATTTTGAGGTTACGGCTCTCGCGGCGTCTGCGCGCTCCGCGGGAAAGACCTATGCGGAGGCGGTCGGAGACCGTTGGAAGCTGAAAAATCCTATGCCCGAGAAATATCGTGATATGGTAGTTATAGACGCTAACGATATAGATAAAATGGCAGAACTCGTAAGCTTCGTTTTCTGCGCGGTAGATATGAAGAAGGACGAGATAAAGGCGCTTGAGGAAGCATACGCGCGCCACGAGATTCCCGTCGTATCGAACAACTCGGCAAACCGCTGGACGCCTGACGTTCCTATGGTAATTCCCGAGATAAACGACGCTCACCTTGAGGTTATCGCGGCACAGAGGAAGAGACTCGGAACCAAGAGAGGCTTTATTGCTGTAAAGCCGAACTGCTCTATACAGTCGTACGTTCCCGCGCTCACGCCTCTTCTTAAATATAAGCCCACCGAGATAGTTGCGACCACCTATCAGGCTATATCCGGAGCGGGAAAGACCTTTAAGGAATGGCCCGAGATGATAGACAATGTTATTCCTTATATCGGCGGCGAGGAAGAGAAGAGCGAGCAGGAGCCTCTTCGCGTATGGGGACACGTTGAGAACGGTGAGATAGTTAAGGCTGATGCGCCCAAGATTACGACTCAGTGTATCAGAGTTCCCGTTACCGACGGACATACCGCGGCAGTTTTCGTAAAGTTTGAAAATAAGCCCACGAAGGAAGAGATACTTAAGGCTTGGGCAGAGTTCAGCGGCAAGCCCCAGCAGCTTGGACTTCCCAGCGCGCCCGCGCAGTTCGTTACTTATTTTGAGGAGGATAACCGTCCTCAGGCGGCTCTTGACCGTGATATATACGGTGGAATGGGTGTTACCGTCGGACGTCTGCGCGAGGATATAATCTACGACTACAAGTTCGTAGGACTTTCCCACAATACGCTCAGAGGAGCGGCGGGAGGCGCCGTACTCATAGCGGAGCTTCTTTACAAAGAAGGATATTTCGATTGAGTCGGATAAAATAAAAAACGGTCAGCGGTTCGTTTGCGAACCGCTGACCGTTTTTTATTTTATTTCTTTTATTATTTCTTTAGCCGTTTCTATATCGGAATTTACCTGATTTGAAAGAGCCTCGACAGACGGAAATGCTTTCTCGGGACGCAGAAAACGCAGTAATTCGACCCGTACCGTTTTTCCGTAAAGATCGCCGCCGAAATCAAAAATATTCGTTTCGGCAGAGAGGGAACGCCGGCCTACGGTCGGGCGTACGCCAACGTTGGTTATTCCGAAATAGCAGTCGTCGTCAATACCGACGCGCGTAACGTACACGCCTCTCGCCGGAACGACGGAGCTTTTCGGGAAGGCTTGATTGATAGTGGGGAATCCAAGCCTGCGGGCAAGCTTTTTACCGTCTACGACCTCTCCGCTTATCGAAAATGTGTGCCCGAGATACTTTTCGGCAAGTGTGATATTTCCCGCTTCTATTTCCTTCCTTATAATAGATGAGCTTACCGCCACGCCGTCAAGCTCTACGGGCGGAATACAGGTAAAGCCTATACCCGCCTCCTTGCACAGAGCGGAAAGTACGTCCACGTTGCCCGAAGCGTCCTTTCCAAAGGTATAATTGAAGCCGCATACGACGTGAACGGCGTTCAGCTCGTCTATAAGAAATTTTTTAAAGAAAGCCTCGGGAGACAGTGAGCTTATCGACTCATCAAACGGAATAGAGAGAAAAAGGTCCGCGCCGAGCTTTTCCGTGAGGCGCTTTTTTTCGGGGGGAAGGGTTATCGCGGGAGCCGAACCCTCGGCAAAGAAATTCTTCGGAGGGAGGTCGAAGGTACAGACAGCCGATACAGCCGATTTTTCTTTTGCGATGCTGACAGCCGTTGAAATTACGGCGGCGTGTCCGATGTGAACTCCGTCAAAGCAGCCGAGTGCGGCGACGGAGGAATTTGGTGGTGCGGGACGTTCAGAGATATATGACTTCATAGTTTGCCTTTCGGGAAATTGACGATTAAAATTTAACGTATTAAATTATAACACATATTTTTCCGTTTGTCATCAAAAAAAATAATAAATGATAAAATACACGGAAATTGACAAAAAAATAACGCTAAAAAGATTGCAAATGTTATCCGAATGTGTTTGAATTGTGAACAAAATTGTGTCTTTGTCAAACAAATATCTATCTTTTGAAAAAATTCTTAAAATCTTCAAAATACACCGATTGGAACCCTGAATCTTGTTGACATTTTACGCTCCGATATGGTATAATTTAATGTGCAAATTAAGTAATTTATATAGATAAAACCGCATATCGAGCCTCGGTAGCGGGAATTTATCAGAGGAGGATAGAGTGTCATTGTTCAGATTGCACGGAGTTCATCTAAAGCACCGCAAAAATACCGCAGAGATGGCTCCCAAACGCATACCTATACCCGAATACGTGGCGATACCTATGGTTATGCATATAGGAGCGCCCGCCAATCCGACGGTTAAGGTCGGGGAATACGTCAAGGTAGGTCAGCTTATAGGAGAGGCGGGAGGATTCGTTTCGTCTCCCGTTTATTCGAGTGTTTCGGGAACGGTAAAAAAGATAGAGGATACGCAGTCTGTCGGCGGAGCGATGATAAAAACGGTGATTATCGAATCCGACGGAAAACAGGAAATTTGCGAGACCATAGCTCCTCCTAAGCTTGAAAGCCGCGAGGATTTCGTCGAGGCGGTGAAGCGCAGCGGTATCGTCGGACTCGGAGGCGCGGGCTTTCCCACCTCGGTAAAGCTTGCCGCCGACGTAAGCAAGATAGATGCGATAGTAGTAAACGGCGCCGAGTGCGAGCCTTACATAACCTCCGATACGCGCACGATGATAGACGACGCGGCGCTCGTTGCCGAAGGTATTTCGCTGCTTATGAAATATCTTGAGGCAGAGCGCGTGGTAGTCGGAATAGAAAAGAACAAGCCCGAGTGTATACGCTCTATGAGAGAAGCGCTCGCCGAGGTTGGCGGAGCCGAGGTCAAGGCACTGCCTTCTATATATCCGCAGGGCGGAGAGAAGGTACTCGTATATCACACGCTCGGCAGAGTTATAGCCGAGGGAGAGCTGCCGCTCAGTCAAGGCGTGGTTGTCATCAACTGTACGACCGTCGCGGCAATAGCGAAATATATAAAAACGGGTATGCCTCTCGTTGAAAAATGCGTAACGGTAGACGGCTCTTCCGTAAAGGAGCCTATGAACGTTATAGCTCCGATAGGAACGCCTATAAAAGCTCTTTTTGATTTCTGCGGAGGCTTTTCCGAGGAGCCGAGGAAGATACTTTTCGGAGGTCCTATGATGGGAGTCGCGGCTGTAAGTCTTGACGCGCCTCTCACGAAGCAAAATAACGCCGTTCTGGCGCTCGGCGAGAAGGAAGCGGTGCTTCCCAAGTCTACGGCTTGCATAAGATGCGGAAGATGCGTCTCAAAATGTCCTCTTTCGCTTTCTCCCTGCGATATCGCGGCGGCTTACAAGGCGGGGGACGCCGAGAAGCTTGAAAAGCTCAAGGTAAATCTTTGTATGGAGTGCGGCTGCTGCAGCTACGCTTGTCCCGCAAAGAAAAATATAGTTCAGACAAACAAGCTGGCAAAAATTATGCTGAGGGATTATCAGGCTTCAAAAAAGGAGGAAAATAAGTGATGAATAAAAATCTTATAGTTTCTCCTTCGCCTCATATACGCGCATCGGTTACCTCAACGAGAATTATGCTCGACGTTATAATCGCTCTCGTTCCGACTCTTATCGCTTCAACCGTTATTTTCGGATTCCGCTCGCTTGCCGTTACCGCGCTTTGCGTGGCGGTATGCGTGGCTTCCGAATGGGGATTTGAAAAGATATGCAAAAGGGAAGTAACGATAGGCGACCTTTCCGCTGTGGTTACGGGTATGCTTCTCGCTTTCAATCTTCCCGCGGGCATTCCGCTTTGGCAGGCGGCTTTCGGAAGTATAGTCGCTATCGTAGCGGTAAAACAGCTTTTCGGCGGTATCGGCTGTAATTTTGCCAATCCCGCGATTACCGCGAGAATAGTTATGCTTCTCTCATTCTCGGGGACTATGGCGGAGTTCTCGGTTGCCGACGCGGTAAGCAGCGCGACCCCGCTCTCGCTTATGGGAACCGAAGAGATGCCCACGCTTCTCGACCTCTTTCTCGGAAATCACGCCGGAAGCCTTGGAGAGACCTGCGCTCTTACCTTGCTTATAGGCGGCGTATATCTTATAGCCCGCAGGATTATAAGCTGGCACACGCCCGTGGTATATCTTGCCACCGTGGCACTCTTTACCCTGGTTCTCGGAGAAAACCCGCTGTATCATCTCTTGTCGGGAGGTCTGATTCTCGGTGCGTTCTTTATGGCTACCGACTATTCAACTACTCCGCAAACCCCTTGGGGCAAGGTTATCTTCGGAATAGGCTGTGGACTTATCACGGTTATTATCCGCGTTTTCGGAAGCTATCCCGAGGGCGTTTCCTTCGCGATACTTCTTATGAATATCCTCACGCCTTATATAAACAATCTTACCAGACGCAAGCCTTTCGGAGCAATCAAGAAATCAAAGGCTCCGAAGAAGGCGTGATTATAACGGGAGGACTGTATGAAAAAAGATTCGCTTAAAAGTATAATAGTCATAACCGTTATATGTCTCGTCACCGCCGCTCTTATGGGCGCGATAAACAGCGTTACGGCGCCTATGATAGCCGAGGCGAATGCCGAGGCTGAAAAGGAAGCGCTGTACCTCGTTCTGCCCGACGCTACCGACTTTACACGGGTAGAGGCGGAGGAAGGCGAGCTTCCCGAGACAGTTACCGCAATCTATTCCGACGTTTCGGGCGGCGGATACGCGGTTATGCTCAGCGCAAAAGGATACGACAGTTCAAACCCTATGGTTATAGCCGTTGGAATAGACAATGAGGGAAAAATTACGAAATGCCACGTCGTCTCCTGCAGCGGTGAGACGTCGGGAATAGGAACTAAGGTCAGTGAAGCCTCATTCCTTGACGCTTTTGTAAATTCGAATAAAGAGCTTGAAGGAGTTGACGCCATATCGGGAGCAACGATATCCTCAAGCGCTTTTATAGAAGCTGTTGCAGACGCTTTTGAAGCGTACGAGTTCGCAAAGGAGGGAAGGTAAATGTCGAAGCTTCAGAATTTTCTGAAAGGAATAATTAAAGAAAATCCCGTGCTCGTTCTCGTGCTGGGTACTTGTCCCACTCTTGCGATAACCTCGTCCGTCGGAAACGCGCTCGGAATGGGAGTTGCCGCGACGGTAGTTCTGCTTTGCTCTAATATGGTAATTTCGGCTCTGCGAAAGGTCATACCCGACAAGGTAAGAATACCTTGCTATATCGTTCTTATAGCGGGATTCGTAACTATGGTTGAGATGCTTATGCACGCTTTCGCTCCCGACTTGTACGAGGCGCTTGGAATATTCCTGTCCCTGATAGTCGTAAACTGCATAATTCTCGGACGCGCCGAAATGTACGCAAGCAAAAATAACGTAATAGATTCGGCAATAGACGCGCTCGGAATGGGAGTCGGCTTTACGCTCGCTCTGTTCATTATGTCTACGATAAGAGAGATACTCGGAAGCGGCTCGTGGCTCGGCTTTGAGATACCGTGGCTTTCGGATAACCCCATAGCTATCTTCAGACTCGCTCCCGGAGGCTTCTTCGTGTTCGGCTGTCTTATCGCGATAGTGAACAAGGCAACTCACGGCAAGGGAGTTAAGAAAAAGGATTTCGGATGTGAGGGCTGTCCGTCTGCGGCTGTCTGCGGAAAGCGCGCGTCCTGCAAGAAAACTGAGGAGGTTGAGGAAAAATGATGAAATCGCTTTTAATTATACTTATGACCTCCGTTCTCGTAAATAACTACGTTCTTTCGAGATTCCTTGGAATTTGCCCCTTCCTCGGGGTATCCAAAAAGCTCAATCAGGCTGTGGGAATGGGAACCGCCGTTATCTTCGTTATGCTTCTCTCAACGGCTGTTACGTGGCCGATACATACCTTTATTCTCGCAAAATACGATCTTGAATATATGAAGACGATAGTGTTTATACTCGTTATCGCTTCTCTCGTCCAGCTCGTTGAGATAATACTCAAAAAATATATTCCCGCGCTTCACGCGGCTCTCGGAATATATCTTCCTCTTATCACCACCAACTGCGCGGTGCTCGGAGTTACGCTCAACAATATCAACGATTCCTATAATTTTATAGAATCTATGGTCAACTCGTTCGGCGTCGGTCTTGGATTTTTGCTCGCTATGGTTCTCTTTGCGGGCGTTCGTTCAAGGCTTGAAAACGCCAATCCCCCCGAAGCCTTTAAGGGCTTGCCCATAACTCTCGTTTCCGCATCGATAGTCGCGCTTTCCTTCACCGGCTTTACGGGCGTGGTCGGCGGATTGTTCGCGTAAGGGGGTGCCTAGATGAATCCTATTTTACTTGCCGTTATAGTAGTTTGTTCTATCGGACTTCTGTGCGCCGTCGTGCTCGTCGTCGCCTCAAAATTCTTCGGAGTTGAGGAGGACGAAAAAGCGGGGAAGATACGCGAGTGCCTTCCGGGCGCTAACTGCGGTGCCTGCGGATACGCGGGCTGCGACGGATACGCCAAGGCTCTTGCCGAAGAAGATGGAATAAAGACGAATCTTTGTATACCCGGTGCCGACGCGGTGGCGAAGCAGATATCGGAGATACTCGGAGTCGAGTTCGAGGACGTCGTTGAAAAAATTGCGGTTATACACTGCTACGGAGACTGCAATCATACCTCTAAAAAAATGGAGTACGTCGGAATACAGAGCTGTCAGGCGGCTAAAATGCTTTACGGCGGAGACGGAAAGTGCGGTTTCGGCTGTATCGGACTCGGCGACTGCGTTTCGGTATGCCCGCAGAACGCTATCTGTATAAGCGACGGAATAGCTCGTATAGACACGAGAAAATGCGTCGGATGCGGACTTTGCGAAAAAAAATGCCCGCAGAAGATTATAACCGTTATGGACGACGTAGAGAGAGTTCTCGTTACCTGTAACAATACCGAAAAGGGCGCTGTCGTAAGGCAGAAATGCTCCAACGGCTGTATAGGCTGTAAGAAATGTGAAAAGAATTGCCCTGTGGGCGCCATTACCGTAGTTGACAATCTTGCTCGTATAGATTACGATAAATGTATCAACTGCGAGGAGTGCGCGAAGAACTGTCCCGTAGGCTGTATTTTGATATCCGATTTCAGCGGACTTCACAGATACGTTGCCGCGGACAGCGAGACGGCAAACGTATAAAATCAGAACATCCCGACGGTCGATGACCGTCGGGATGTTTAATTTCAGCTTATTTTCACTTTTTCTTTTAAAGCGTTTGGCTCATTTTCCCATTTTTCTATTTCCGCCGCTATTTTTTCTTTTACAAGCTCGGAGAGCTGCGGAGCCTTAAGATGAGCAAATTCCTCGTAGGGTATTGCGGGCAGGTATATTACCTTCGTTCTGACCTTTTTAAGCGAGTTGACTCCAAACGCCTTGTAGGAATCTATCACGACCACGGGAACGATAGGACACTTTGCCTTGAGCGCGCAGTAGAAACAGCCGTATTTGAATTCCGCGAGGGAGTTGTCGGTTTTCTTACCGTATCCGCCTTCGGGGAATATGAGGTAGTTTCTGCCTTCCTCAACCTCCTTTGCAATATTTCCGAGAACGCGTATCTGCTGGCGGGGATTGTTTTTCTCGATACGCTGACCTTTGAGCAGGTCGATGAACTGCTTTGCTATAAACATATTTGAGCGTTTGCTGTCCATAAGAACCGAGCAGGGCTTTTTATGTCCCTCCATAATTCCAAGCGCGTCGTATTTTCCTTGGTGGTTGGAGAACATTATATATCCGCTTTCCTGCGGAAGATTTTCGGTACCGTAATATTCGGTAGTAACTCTCGCGGTCTTTCTTACTCGGCGGATTACGCCTTGGGCGAGCTTATAGCAATCCTCCTCCGAGTATTTTTCGGGGTGCTTGGCGTAATGCGCCATTTTCGGAACGAAATACATAATAGAAAATATCCGCATTATTATTACGTAGATAAAACGAAGCATTTTTTATGACACTTTCTTTTTTGATATTTCTTAAATTAGTTTTATAAAAAAACTAAAATACTATATTATTTTAGCACAAAAAAAGTCGATTGATATTGTTTGTTTTTTGCTAAAATGAAAACATTTTTTTAACGAATCGTTATCTTTGCTTATTGTTTCGTTAAAGCTTTGGATATAAAATTTCAAACGGTCTATCTATTCATTGACAAATAAAGCTGAAAATGGTAAAATTAAAAAGAGAGACGGAGGATATGATAGTATGATGAGCAAAGATATAAAAATGAAGATAAAATCACAGAGATACGACGTTGAGGGCTCGCTTTTTTCAAAGCTCGCGAGCGAATACGACGAAAGCGATGAGCCGGATATAGAGCTTTTCGGAGACGAGCTTCTTTTTGACGACGAGGAGATAATAGAGCTGAATACCGAGGGAGTTATAAATATCGGAGAAAAGAGAGTCGAGCTCGTGTATGAGGAGAGTGAGATAACGGGAATGGAAGGCTCGCAAACCTCTATTTCTTTTGAGAAGGACTCGGCGGGGCTGGTCAGTATGATGCGTGACGGAACCGTATCCACGGCGCTCGTGTTTGAAAAAGGAAAGAGGCATCACTGCGTTTACAATACGCCTATAATGCCATTTGAAATATGCGTAAAAACGCTGACGGTCGAGAACGGTATACTTACCGACGGGCGTTTGAAGCTCGACTATATAATAGAAATAAGAGGCGCTAAAGCCGAGCGGACGAAATTTGAGCTTTCGTTCGTTGAGACGCAAGGAACGGTAACTTTAAATGAAGCTTCTGTTTGAAACGCTGAAGCCGTACAGGCTTTTTATATCTGCGGCGCTCGTTATCAAAGCCGCCGGCACGCTCGTGGAGCTTGCGATACCGTATATACTAAGCTATATTCTTGACTACGTTATACTTGACAGAAACGTTGGGGATATAGTTTTTTGGGGCGTTATGATGATAATTTGCGCCCTTGCGGCGCTGACGGGCAATATAATTGCCAATCGTATGGCGGCGCGTGTGGCGAGAAATACGTCGAAAAGTATAAGGCACAGACTTTTTTCGAGAACACTGACGCTCAGCGCGGCGCAGATAGACGCGTTTACCGTGCCGAGCCTTGAATCAAGGCTTACCTCCGATACCTACCACGTTCATCATTTCGTTGGTATGAGTATGAGAATGGGAGTCCGCGCGCCTCTGCTTCTTATTGGAGGAATAATAGTTACGGCAACGCTTGACCCCGTGCTCACCCTTATTATGCTCGTGGTTATGCCCCTTATATCGGTATCGGTTTTCTTTATTACGAAAAAGGGAATACCGCTCTTTAAGCAGAGTCAGAAGTCGGTAGATTCTATGATAAGGATAGTAAGAGAGGATTCGCAGGGCATACGCGTTATAAAGGCGCTCTCCAAAAGCGATTACGAGCGCAGGAAATACGATAAGGCAAACAAGCGTCTCGTCGAGGACGAGACGCGGGCGAGCGTTACTATGGCGGCTTCCAATCCCGTCGTTACCTTTATACTTAACTTCGGACTCGTCGCGGTTGTGCTCGTGGGCGCTCTGCGGGTAAATTCCGATCTCACCCAGCCGGGAAAGATAATCGCCTTTATTCAGTATTTTACGATAATCTCGAACGCGATGATAGGTATTACGAGAATATTCGTAAACTATACGAGAGGAGCCGCCTCTATGCAGAGAATAGAGGAGGTCGTGAGAACTCCCGAAGATATAACGCAGAGGAGCGAGGCGGAGTTTCCTTCACGCGAGGGCGGAAGGTATCTTGAGTTTGACGACGTAAGCTTTTCTTATATCGGCAAAAAAGATAATCTGTCGCATATAAGCTTTTCTCTCGGATGCGGAGAGACGCTTGGGATAATCGGTGCTACGGGAAGCGGAAAGACTACGCTTATACAGCTTCTTATGCGCTTTTACGACGTTTCTTCGGGAAGCATACGGATAGACGGAAGGGATATCCGAACGATGAGCGCCGAGGAGATACATACGAAATTCGGCATAGTTATGCAGAACGACTTTATCTATCAGGGCAGTGTCTTTGACAATATAGCTTTCGGACGGGAGCTTTCTATGAGTGATATAAATGAGGCGGCAAGGCTTGCGCATGCTTCCGAATTTATAGAGAAATTCCCCGACGGGTACGAGCACACTCTCACCTCAAAGGGTACCAACGTCAGCGGAGGTCAGAAGCAGAGATTGCTTATAGCGAGAGCACTTGCGGGAAAGCCCGAGATTCTTATTCTTGACGACGCATCTTCGGCTCTCGATTACAGAACCGACGCGAATCTCCGCCGCGCTATCAGGGACGAGCTTTCGGGAACTACGACTATCGTTGTGGCGCAGAGAATAAGCTCTGTTATGAACGCCGACGTGATAATCGTTCTTGACGAGGGAAGGATTATCGGTATGGGAAAGCACGAAGAGCTTCTTGAGCGCTGTTCGGTTTACAGAGAGATAAGCGAGTCGCAGATAGGAGGTGCATTCCTTGAATAAGAAAATGGACTTCCGAAAAAATGCGGGCGAAAATACGGCACAGAATACCGCGCCGAGCAAGACGGTGAAGATAGCCGTACTCAAAAGAATAGCAAAATATCTTCTTGCGCATAAGCCTACGGTCGTTCTTTGCTTTCTGATGATGATAGTCTCCAACGTATTGGCGCTTGCCGCGCCGAAGCTTTCGCAGAAGGCGATAGACGCAATTGAGCTTGGAGCGGGAAGGGTAAATATAAGCGAGGTGGCACTTTACTGCGCCCTGATGCTCGTCTTTTATCTTCTCTCCGCCGTTCTGTCGTACGTTTTGGCGGTAGTTATGGTAAAGCTCAGCCAGAAGATCGTTTATACTATGCGCCGACAGCTTTTCGAGCATCTGACCGAGCTTCCCGTGGGGTATTTCGACACTCACGCTACGGGAGAGATAATAAGCAGGATATCCTACGATATAGATACCGTGAACGCATCGCTTTCTCACGATCTGCTTCAGATATGCGCGAGTATCGTTACCGTCGTCGGCTCACTCGTTATGATGGTGTCGATATCTCCCGTGCTTATAGCGGTCTTCGCGCTTACCGTTCCTATGTCTATCATTTATACCAAATACAGGTCGGGAAAAACGAGACCTCTTTTCAGAAAGCGTTCGCAGAAGCTTGGCGAGCTTAATGGATACGCCGAGGAAATGCTGTCGGGACAAAAGACGATAAAGGCATATAACAGGGAAAAGGTTATAACCGAGAGATTCGATGAGAAAAATCTCGACGCGGTGGACGCTTATTACGCGGCGGAATATCACGCGGCGGTAGTAGGACCTACCGTAAACTTCATCAACAACTTCTCGCTCTCTCTCGTAACCACGCTCGGAGGTATATTTTACCTATTCCATATACTCAATCAATCGGGGGAAACGGCTATACTTCCTATATTTACGATAACTCTCGGAGGCGTTTCGGCGTTCGTTCAGTATTCGAGAAAGTTTGCGGGACCAATTAACGAGTTTGCGAATATCGTGAGCGATTTGCAGTCTGCCTGCTCGTCAGCCGAAAAGGTATTTGCCGTTATCGACGAAGCTCCCGAGACGACGGATGCCGAGAACGCCGAAGTTATGGAGAGCGTTGAAGGCGAGGTGGAGCTTGAGCACGTCAGATTCGGATATACTCCCGAAAGAACTATAATAAAGGATCTCTCTCTCCGCGCCGAAAAGGGAAATATTATCGCTATCGTGGGACCTACGGGTGCCGGAAAAACCACTATAATCAATCTCCTTATGCGCTTTTACGACGTTGGCGGAGGCAAGATAACGGTTGACGGCAAAGAGATAAGGGAAATAACGCGGGACAGTCTGCGCGCGGCGTATACTATGGTGCTGCAGGAGACATGGCTGTTCCACGGTACTATATTTGACAATATAACATACGGAAGAGAGGGAGCCACATACGAGGAGGTGGTAAACGCCGCGAAAATGGCGCGTATTCATTCTTATATAGAATCGCTTCCCGACGGCTACGACACCGTGCTTTCCGACGATGGAGTGAATATCTCAAAGGGACACAAACAGCTTATAACGATAGCGAGGGCTATGCTTGCCGACGCGCCTATGCTGATACTTGACGAGGCGACCTCAAACGTTGACTCAAGAACCGAGCAAAAGACGCAGGAGGCTATGTATAAGCTGATGGAGGGAAGGACCTGCTTCGTTATCGCTCACAGACTCTCGACGATACAGAACGCCGACACGATACTAGTCGTAAAGGACGGGGACGTTATCGAGCAGGGAAACCACGAAAGCCTTATGGAAAAGAAGGGATTTTATTATTCACTCTACAATTCTCAATTCGATCAGTGATGAGTATTCGCAATGATATTGACTTTTGGGAAGAAACGTGGTAAAATAACGTAAGAAATTAAATCTATGAAAGGTATAACACTATGAAAACTACTTTACTTATAATGGCGGCGGGGCTTGGCTCGCGATACGGCGGCAACAAGCAGGTTGACGGAATAGGGCCTCACGGCGAGATACTTATGCAATACTCGATATACGACGCGATAAAGGCGGGCTTCAACAAGATTGTTTTCGTAATAAAGCCCGAGCATAAGGAGTTGATAGAAGGCTTTTGCAAGGGTATAAAGGACGCCGATATAGAGTTTACTTATCAGGATTTTTCCTCTATTCCCGATATATATACCGTTCCCTCGGACAGAGTAAAGCCATTTGGCACGGTACACGCCGTTCTGTGCGCGAGAGATGCGGTAAAGGAGCCGTTTGCCATAATAAACGCTGACGATTATTACGGCTCGGACGCTTTTCGAGTTATGTACGACGAGCTTCAGAGGCTTGGCGCGGAGGACGGTACTATGGTCGCTTATCGTCTGAAAAACACGGTGAGCAGGAACGGGGCAGTAACGCGCGGAGTATGCAGCGTTTCGGACGGTAAGCTTACCGACGTAAAGGAAACGTACAGCATAACCGTTGACGACGATGGGGTTATCAAGGACGCTGACGCGGGAATACTTGACGGAGAGACCCTCGTTTCTATGAATATGTGGGGCTTCGTTCCGTCCGTATTTGAGAAGGCTGACGAAAGCTTCCGTGAATTCCTCGCGAATATTGCCGACGGAGATATCAAGGCTGAATACGCGCTTCCCACTATGGTAGACAAGTTCATTAAGACCTCTCGTATGTCGGTTAGCGTGCTTTCTACCGATTCGGTGTGGTTCGGAGTTACCTATAAAGAGGATAAGCCATTCGTCGCGGGAGAGCTGCGAAAGATGCACGAGTCGGGCAAATATCCGGAAAAGCTGTTTTAAAAAGATATTTTTATAAAAAATAAAAAAACGCGGTTTGTTTGGTATAACGAATGAACCGCGTTTTTTGCTTTTCCTCTCGGTTACAAAAGACGCACTTTTTTCAAGTTTATATTTTGCGGCGGCGTAGAAAAATAAATATACGCAATGAAAAACAAAGAGAGGGAAAATATATGAAATTCAAAAAAACGATATTTTCGGTTTTCGCCGCCTTGCTTTCGGTATCGTTTATAATAAATATTATTGCCGTAAACGATAAGGCTATAAGCTGGTATTGCACGCGGAACAAGGACCACAGGCAGCCAACCGCCGCTCCAGAGCTTAAGGTGGTCGAGCAATACGGAGGATATTATATAGACAAGGTCCACGGAGACGAGAGTGAGGATAAGGTGGTATATCTGACATTTGACGCGGGATACGAGAACGGAAATGTGGAGAAGATACTCGACGTTCTCAGGGAAGAGGACGTTAAGGGCGCATTCTTTATACTTGGAAATCTTATAACGAAGAACACCGAGCTGGTAAAGAGAATGGCGGAGGAGGGGCATACCGTATGCAATCATACCAACCGTCATAAGGATATGACCTCGGTAAAAAATATAGAAGAATTTAAGAGCGAGCTTGACTCGCTGGAGAGCTTATATAAGGAATACACGGGGTACGAGATGTCAAAATATTACCGTCCGCCCGAGGGTAAATTCAACGAGACCTCTATGAAGTATGCCTATGAGCTCGGATATAAGACAGTATTCTGGAGCTTTGCGTACGCCGATTGGGACAATTCAAATCAAATGTCCGCCGAGGATGCAATGAAAAAAATTACCGACAATATTCATAACGGTGCCGTTATTTTACTTCACCCCACGTCCGCGACCAACGCCGAGATAATGGACGACGTTATAAAAGAGCTCAAAGCGCAGGGCTTTCGCTTCGGCACGCTTGACGAGCTGACCGCGCAATATTAACGCTATGAAGAAATTTTTGTCATTGGCGGTCGTTCTGGCGATATCTCTCGCTTTGGTATTGCGGACGGGCGCGTTCGCGGGAAACGTATTCTGCAAAAACACGGGTGCGGGAAAAAAGATAGCGCTGACGTTTGACGACGGTCCGCACCCGATATATACTCCGAGAATATTGGAGATACTTGAGAGATACGGAGTAAAGGCGACGTTCTTCGTAATCGGTAAGAACGTGGAGAATTATCCCGAAGCCGCGGAGGCTCTGCTCGAGTCTGAATGTGAGATAGGAAATCATACCTATACGCACAAGAATATGGCGAAAATGAGCGATGAAGAGCTTGTAGACGAGATAGTGAAAACCGAGAGGGCGCTTTCCGGCCTTTCTGACAGAGAGCTTTCTCTTATCCGTCCTCCCGAGGGCTCGTGCGGAGTTCCGCTTGAGAGGGTAACGCTGTCGAAGGGGTATGATATTATTCTATGGAATATAGATACGAAGGATTGGGCGCACACGCCCTCAGATAAGATTGCGGATAACGTGCTGTCTGATGTGCGTGGAGGGGATATAATATTGATGCACGACTATATTTCGGGCGGAAGTCCCACCTGTGATGCGCTTGAAAAAATGATCCCCGCTCTTATCGAGCAGGGCTATGAGTTCGTTACGGTCAGCGAGCTGATAGGCGATGAATAAGTTATGCCGAACGGAAAGTTTTCCGTTCGGCGCGCTGTCGGTAGCCTGCGCGGCTGAATTTTTGCGTTTACAGCGAGGCTTTTTTTCTCGTCCGCTTGAATTTTCGGCGGCGATATGGTACAATAAATTATTGACGTTTGTTTTTAGTCCGCGCGGACGGGTAAACCATCGGCGCTGGCGGAATGAGGAGATATATGGAGCTTAAAGAGAGATATCTCGCGGCGAAAAGAAGGCTGTTCGATATAGCTTACGCGGGACTTAACGATATGCAGAGAGAATCGGTATTTACGGTAAAGGGTCCGCTTCTCGTGCTGGCGGGAGCGGGAAGCGGAAAAACCACCGTTCTCGTAAAAAGAATAGCGTTTATAATAAAATACGGAGACGCGTATTTTTCGGAGAAGCTTCCGCACGGTCTTGACGAGGACTCGGTAGTAAAGCTTGAGGAGGCGTCAAAGCTGTCCCGCGGGGAGATAGAGCAGATACTCCCCGAGTTTATAAACGAGCCCTGCGCCCCGTGGCAGATGCTTGCCATAACGTTTACCAACAAGGCGGCGGGAGAGATAAAGAGCCGTCTTGCCTCCGCGTTTGACGACGAAAGCATTTCATCGTCAATATGGGCGGGAACCTTTCACTCGGTGTGTATGAGGATACTCCGCAAATACGGGGACAGAGTGGGTTACGAGGCGGGCTTTACCGTTTACGACACCGAGGACACGAAAAAGGCGATATCCGATATTATGAAGAGTCTTAATATCGACGACAAGGTAATGCCCGTAAAATCGGTTATATCGAGTATCAGCAAGGCAAATGAAAGGCTTATAACCTGTGATACCTTTGAGACCGAGTATGCGGGGGATTACCGTATGCGTAAGGTGGCGCAGATATATAAACGCTATCAGGAAAGACTTAAGAGCTGTAACGCTCTCGATTACGACGACATAATTATGCAGACGATTTTTCTTCTGCGCGACAACGAGGACGCGAGGGATTATTACAGAAACAAGTTTAGATACGTCTGCGTGGACGAGTATCAAGATACCAACCTCGCTCAATTCGAGCTTACGAGGATATTGGCGTCGGGGTACGAGAATATTATGGTCGTGGGAGACGACGACCAGAGTATATATAAATTCAGGGGCGCGGATATTACCAATATCCTTGAATTTGACAGGACCTATAAAAACGCTAAAGTCATACGCCTTGAGCAGAATTACCGCTCCACGAAACAGATTCTCGACGCCGCTAATATGATAATATCGCACAATACCTCAAGAAAGGGCAAGACGCTATTTACCGACAGAACGGACGGCGAGAAGATAAAGCTTAGGTGCTGTGAGGATCAGAACGCCGAAGCTAGATACATTATTGACGAAATAAACAAGGCTGTAGCGAGCGGAAGCAGGGGCTTTAAGGATTTTGCGATTCTCTACCGCACGAACGCGCAGTCGCAGGCTATCGAGCGGGCGTTTGCGAAAAGCGGAATACCGTACAGAGTGCTTTGCGGACAGCGATTTAACGACCGCAAGGAAATAAAGGACGTGCTGGCGTACCTTCAGCTTATAAACAATCATAAGGACAACGAGAGGCTGAAGCGTATCATAAACGAGCCGAAAAGAAAAATAGGAAAGCAGACGCTTGACGCGGTGGAGCAGATAGCCGCGGAGCAGAGCTGTTCTATGTACGAGATAATAAGTCAGGCAGACAAATACACGGCGCTAAAGCGCTCGGCGGGAACGCTTCTCGGCTTTGCGGAGCTGATAGATTATTTTTCGGGTCTGCTCGATACCGATATTACGCTTGAAGCCTTCGTAAGACAGGTTATCGACCGTTCGGGATATAGGCAGATGCTTATAGACGGCGGGGACGAGGAGAAAGACAGGCTTGACAATATCGAGGAATTTATTTCGGGAGTAATAGACTATTCTTCCCGCGAGGAGGGAGGTACTCTCGGAGGATTTCTCGAGGAGAACGCGCTGGTGTCCGAGGTGGACAAGTACGACGATACTGCCGACGCGGTTGTTATGATGACCATTCATTCGGCTAAAGGACTTGAATTTCCGATAGTCTTTTTGCCCGGAATGGAGGACGGTATTTTCCCCGGAATGCAGAATATTCTCGCCTCCGACGCCGAAATGGAGGAGGAGAGAAGACTTGCTTACGTTGCCGTAACGCGCGCCAAGGACGTGATATATATAGTACATACACAGCGCCGTATGCTGTATGGAAGAACTACGTACAACCCGATATCGAGGTTTGTAAAGGAGATACCCGAGGAGCTTATTGATACGGTTGAGGAGAGGCGGAGCGTGAGTACGTCTGCCGAGTACGCGCCGAAAACCTATTTTTCGGCATCACCGCGCTTCGGGGCGGGCTTTTCGGAGGAGAAGGTTACCGTCAACAAGCCGCTCTTTGCGAAGCCCGCGCAAGAAGCCGGAAAGCGTATCTTCAAGGAGGGCGATATAGTTGCCCATATGACTTTCGGACGGGGAGAGATACTTACCGTCAAGCCTATGGGTGCCGATACGCTTTACGAGATAGCCTTTGACAAGGTGGGAACCAAAAAGCTTATGGCGACCTACGCGAAGCTGAAAAAATATGAAGGGTAAAATAAAGAAACGGAGATATAAACGATGACATTTTTGGAAAAAGCAATCAAGGACGGATATGCGTATATAGTAGGTGAAGAGGGAAAAAGAAAAATCACGTACGTATCTTCGGATAACCACACCGAACGCTACGACGACCCCGAAGAACAGGTACGCGCAGAGTTCTGGGCGGAATTGATTTACGCGTACGAATATCCCGCAAGCCGTATCAAGCTTGAGGTTTCCGTTCCCGACCGAGTGCCTACCGACCGCGCGGATATAGTCGTATTTTCGGACGACGAATGTAAACGCCCGTATGCCATTGTGGAATGTAAAAAGGACGGCGTAACGGACGCGGAATTTGCGCAGGCAATCGAGCAGGGCGTTGGAAACGCTACGTGGGTAAAGCTCCGCGCCGATTACGTTGTGATTATTGCGGGCGCAACCCGTCGCGTGCTTGACATGAGCGACAAATTCGGCGTTTATGAGCGTGAAGAAAACATTATCGCAGACCTGCCGAAAGCATACGGAAAACCTCAGGAATTTCGTTTTTACAAAGGAGCCGAAAACGACATAAAGCCCGTCGCACGGGAGGAATTGATAGCGGCAATCAAAAAATGTCACCAAACTCTGTGGGGCGGAGGACGGCTTTCTCCCCCGACTGCGTTCGGAGAGCTGTGCAAGCTCATTTTCGTAAAAATCAGCGACGAGCAAAAGCACCGTAAAAACGGAGAGCCTTACGAGTTTCAAATTAAAACGCACGAGCCTTCCTCACGTCTTGCCGAGCGTATCAACGCGCTTTACGACGAGCAAAAGGAAAAAGATCCCGAGGTGTTCACCGAGTCAATCAAGGTTGACGACAGAGTTTTGCGCACCGTGGTTTCGCATTTGGAGGCTATAAATCTCAACAAAACCGACCTTGACGTAAAGGGAGTTGCGTTCGAGCAATTTATGGACGGCTTTTTCAAGGGCGACTTCGGGCAGTATTTTACGCCACGTCCGATTATCGAGTTTTGTGTAAAAATGATGAAGCCCGAACAGGAGCACGACGTTCTCGACCCGTCCTGCGGCTCGGGAGGATTTCTTCTGCACGCGCTCGATTATATGCGTGGTAGAGCGGGCGAATATTACGAAAAAGGAACGGTTGATTATTTCAATTACTGGCACGATTTTGCCGCAAAGCATTTGTACGGAATAGAGATTAACGACGAGATTGCCCGCGTGGCAAAAATGAATATGATTGTCCACGACGACGGACATACCAACGTAATAAGCCACGACGCGCTTGACAGTATCGAAAAAATGCACGCTAAAAATCAAGGCTTTAAGGCGGGAAAATTCGACCTTATTTTAACGAATCCTCCGTTCGGCTCGACGATAAACAAATCCGAGAAGCCCTATTTGGAGACCTTCGAGCTTGGCAACTCGTACGATAAAAAAGGCAATAAGAAGGCTCGTAAAAATCAAAGCTCCGAGGTGCTGTTTATAGAAAGAATTTATCAGTTTTTGAAGGCGGGAACGGGAAAGGCGGCAATCGTTTTGCCCGACGGTATTTTGACGAACGCTTCTATGCAGTACGTGCGGGATTTTATCCTCGATAAATTTCAGCTTCTTGCCGTCGTCAGTCTGCCGCAGTGCGCGTTTGCTCATTTCGGCGCGGGCGTAAAGGCTTCGGTGATTTTCGTAAGAAAGAGAAAAGTAAACGAAAAGCCTGACGATAACGAGCCGATTTTTATGGCTGCGCCCGAATACATAGGCTATGACGCGACGGGTAGAAAAACGAGTTCCCAGCTTGACGAGATAGTGAAAAAATGGGAAGAGTTCCAAAAGGATAACGCCCCTTTTTTCGCGTAACCCCCGAAGCGAACGAGCTTTGTGTGTTCGCTGTTAATCGGGGGAATATAACGGGACGATTGGACATTAGAAATATTTTATATTCTCAAACTCATACGGATAATGGAATTCAAAGGGTTTCATTAGGACAATTGACAATAGAGGAGCCTTGCTACGGTACCTCTGCGACTGCCATAGTTAGAACGAGCGAGGAACAACCGAAATATATTCGCATTACTGATTTTAACGATTTTGGAATTGAAGAAAAGCATGTATTTAAAACTGCGGAAACCTTTTCCAATAAGCATTTCCTTAAATTCAATGATCTTTTGTTTGCACGTAGCGGCTCAGTTGGAAAAACGTATTTTTATGATGGAAGCATAGGACAAGCTGTTTTTGCGGGATATTGTATTCGGTTTCGGTTTGATGAGAATAAAGTAATTCCCAAATATGTTTATTGGTATACGAAAACCAATTCATTTTTGCGATGGGTAGACGGTATACAACGGCCTGCTGTTCAACCGAATATCAATAAAGAAGAATATAAATCCTTTGAAATTTTGCTTCCTTGTTTAGAAGATCAGAAAAAGCTTGTTGATTTTATGGATAAAGCTTTTTTATCTCGTCAAAAAAGGATAAAGCAAACAGACGAGATATTTAATCACGCCAAAATAAAGTTTTTTGAAACGTTTGGGCTTTCTTTGGTGGAATATGCGCCCGCTTTGTATAGTGTTAGTAATCGCGGGAAATTACGCGAAATGGGAATATATTGCAATCCGCATAGCGATTATTTGAATACGGTATTTTTGCATTTGCGCGAAAATGAATATTATGCGGGCAATTTAGAGGACTTTGTGGAAATCAATCCTACGACAAACCGTGCGGAATTACAGGACAATACACCCGTCGCTTTCGTGCCTATGCCTGCGGTGGAAGAAAAAACGAACGGTGTTTCTTATGAAATCAAGCCGTACAAGGAAGTGAAAACAGGCTTTACGATTTTTCAAAAGAACGATTTGCTTTGGGCAAAAATTACGCCTTGTATGCAAAACGGAAAATCGTTTATTGCCGCCGATATGCCGACGGAAATCGGTTTCGGTTCAACGGAGTTCCACGTTTTAAGAAAGAAATCCGAGCGTATCTATATGCCGTATTTATGGGTTATCCTGTCCGACGCGCACATATTAGAAGCGGCGCAAGGAATGTTCAGCGGCTCGGCAGGACAGCAACGCGTTCCAGATACCTTTTTAAAAAAGTTTCCTATCGTATTACCGCCCGTTGAAATTCAAAAGGAATTGGCGGACAATGTTATGAGAGCATTGAAGCAAGCAAAAGAAATGCGTGATACTGCGGAAACCGAATGGCAATCGGCAAAAGAACAATTTGAAAGGGAATTACTGCAATAAAACACCGCAGACGAGAAAATTTCTCGTCTGCGGTACTTTATTTTTCTTTATGATTATGGCAATGGTCGGTGAAGAAGCCCTCGAGGTTTATCTCGAATTTTCCTTCCTCGTTTTTCTTAAAGCCGACCGCGCGGATAAGCGTCTCGTCCTTCGTCTCTCCGACGAAATACGCCTTATGGACTCCGCACAAATCTATAAAATTGAGCGTTCCGCGCCCCATAATAAACATTGATTCAAAGTCGTCAAAGTCGTCGGCGGGAGCCAAATCGTAAATAATACCGCCCTCTGCCGTTATTTTGAATTGGCAGATGCCCGCGATACGATCGTCTACCGTTGCCGAATAGGCAAGGGCGTCGGGATTATATTTTACGCCGCATTTAAGGCATATTTCTTCCTGCTTGAGCTTTGATTGAACGGGTAATACTTTAAGCATTTTTCGTACCTTTCGTTTCCGTAGTTTTATCTTTCGGGCTTTTAGCCGCCGAGCGTATCAGATATTCGGTTTGCGCCCTCGTGAGATATCTCCATTTGCCCGGGGCAAGCTCTCCGAGCGTCAGGTCTCCTATCGCTATGCGGCAGAGGCGCAGTATCTCCAAGCCGACCTTCTCGCACATTTTTCGTATTTGTCTGTTTCTTCCCTCGAAAAGCGTCATACGCAAAACCGAATAGCCGTTTTTTATAGATATAAGCTCGGTTTTTACGGGAAGAAGATTATATCCGTCTATCTCCATAGGAGAGTTGAGGGCTTTGAGGGTGTCCTTCGGGACGGTGCCCGATACTCTGACGTGGTATATTTTCGGTATACTGTGTCTCGGATGAGTGAGCTTCAGCGCAAGGTCTCCGTCGTTGGTAAGCAGAAGAAGTCCCTCCGAGTCCATATCAAGTCTGCCGACGGGGTAGACTCTGACTCCCGCGTCGGCTACCAGATCGGCAACGGTGGGTCTGCCTCGGTCGTCCGACATAGTAGTGAGATATCCTCTCGGCTTATTGAGCATAATATACATTTTTTTCGTGAGTTTCGGAGGCTTGACGGCTTTGCCGAGATAAGTAACGGCATCTACTCCCGGAACTATCCTCTGTCCCATAAAGGCAGGCTCGCCGTTTACCTTTACCTTTCCGCTCTCTATTTCTTTCTCCGCCGCTCTGCGCGACATAATTCCGCAGTCGGTGAAGTACTTCTGTAATTTTATTGAATCCATTTTAGTCCTTTCGGGTGTCAATCGAAGAACGAGGTGAGTTTATCCCAAAAGCTCTCCGTATCCTTCGCGCACCCTATGCTTTCAGCCGATATCAAGGGAGAGGAGCACGAGAAGCCTTCGTATGAATACGTAACTCTTCCCGCGTCCGTCCCCCGATAGGTCGGGGCTATCTCGAATCTATGTACGGCTTCGATTTTACAGCTTATATTTCCTCTTATCTTCGGCACCGTCATTCGCAGTTCCCCGGTATTTGTAAGCGTTACGAAATCCTCTTCGCCTCCGACGACGGGCAGCGCGTAGGCGAAAGAGCCGACATCGGCTATAAGCAGAGATTCGTAATTTCCGAAGCCGAAGTCAAGCATTTTCGTATGGTCGTTCCAATCGTCGGGCGCGTTGAGAGTTACCGCGATGAGCGTAAGTCCGTCTCGCGCCGCCGCACTGACGAGGCATCTGCCCGTGGCTTTGGTAAATCCCGTTTTTACGCCTATCGCGCCGTCGTAAAGCTTCAGCATTTTATTATGGTTTACAAGAAGGCGCGTGTTTTCTCCGTCGCTTGACGGAATAGTTTTTTTATAGGTCGAGACTATCTGCTTTATATCTTCGTTACGCAGTGCGTGCGCAGTTATCACGGCTAAATCGTAAGCGGTGGTATAATGCTCCTCGTCGTAAAGACCGTGAGGGTTGGTAAAATGAGTGTTACGCAGTCCCATCTCCTCGGCTTTGCCGTTCATCATATCGGCAAAGGCATCAATGCTTCCCGCCACGGCGTATGCTATTGCCGCCGCCGCGTCGTTTGCCGATTGCAGAAGAAGCGCGTAAAGCAGCTCTTCCATAGTCAGCTTTTCGTTGGCGCACAGATATATCGACGAGCCTTCTATTCCCACGACTTCGGGAGCGACGGTTACCGTTTTATCGATATCAAAATTTTCCGCCGCAACGAGAGCCGTCATAATTTTCGTCGTGCTTGCCATACCCATTTTCTGCGAATGATTTTTCGAGCAGAGGATATTCGTCGAATCGGCATCGATAAGAACCGCGCTTTCTGCGGAAAGAGAAATTCGCTCCTCGCCCACGGCGTTTGCGTCCGCTGTGAGCGGCATAGATATCAGAACGGCTGACAATATGGCGCAGATAAATTTTTTCATCAAACGTAATCCCCTCTCACCCTAACTTGCGCCGACTGTAAAACGGCAAGGCAAACCAAGGCAGTGCTTGTGTCTGCCTTGGTTTATTATATGGTGTGGGAAAGCGTAAAATTACTTTATATCGTTTCCTCGGGTTCCTTGGAGAATATTTTCTTTATCTTCGCGATAATATCGGGGGTGCGCTCGACGAGATCCGCAATCTGATCTACAGGGTCGGGCTTGCCCTTATTGCTTACGTTGATAAACTCAACCTCTCCCTCTGTATCTACGACGAGAAATCCCACGGGAGCTACGGTAACGCCCGTTCCGCCGCCTCCGCCGAAGTTCTGGGGCTTGGGAGCGCCCTCCTTTTTTGAAGCGTAGTCAACGCCTCCCGTGGCGACTCCTACCGAAATTTTTGATATCGGGATTATAGTAGTTCCCGTAGCTGTAACGATAGGCTCGCCTACGACGGTGTTCGTGTCTACTATTGAGCGCACGTTCTCGAGTGAGGATTTGATTATTTCGGGGATTTTGTTTTCGCTTGCCATAATTTTTTTCCTTTCAGAAGTTATTTATCTTTATTTTTATTATTGAACTTATGTTGTGGATTTTCGCTTTTTTGCGGTTGGACGTCAGAATTGAACTTGTGCTTCAGGAAGGTACGCAGGGCGGAGAACGCCGCGTCGAAAACGTGCCATACTCTTATCGAGAAGGCAATTTTGATATCCACCGTCGGAGATGAGTCGAGAAAGCTTGGCTCTATCTCAATTTCGGCGTTTTTCAGGTCTTTGAAATTTTTGACCGACTCCAATGCAGGCAAAAGGATATTCAGCGATTGGGTTATCGCACCGTACGCCACCGCCGTCGTTGCGGCATCCTCGGTGGCTATTATCATTTTTATCCTTGCTATTTTTATCGTAAGATGCTTAAAGAATTTATGAATTACGGTTACGGCAAGCTTTGATATTAGCTTGACGTTATCAATAATTTCGGAGATGCTTTTTTTCTCTCCCGATTCCTTCTTCTCCGCCTTTTTCTTCTTTTTCTCGGCGTCGGCGATTCGTTTCTTCTCGGCTTTTTTTGCCATTTTGCGCTTTATTTTTTCAGCCTTTTTTGCGCTCATTCCTTTTGCTTTTTTCGGCTTTTTGCCGGGAAGTATTCTTATTTTTATAAATAATACCTTGATGCAAAGCCTCACTTCGTCGGAATATGAGATGATAACGGTCGCTTTCAGAAACGCTATAAAAGCAATTCCCGCGGTTATTATGAGTATTGTCCAAAGCGCTCCCGTTTTTCATCCCTCCTTATTTTTAAGTTTTCTCTTACTTTTCTTTCGTGAGAAAGAAAAGTAAGCAAAAGAATATTTCATTTTACTTTTCTTTCACGAGAAAGAAAAGTAAACAAAAGAAAGCGATACTGAAGAAATTATATTTTGGTTAAAAATTCGCCTTTTATATTATTTGTTTGTCGTTTATTTCGTTATTCAAATATTAATCGGCAGTAAATTATTCTTATTCCGCATTTTTCTCGTCGGTAACGCCCGCATCCTCGTCTACCCCGTCAAATTCCTCGCCGGCTATCATAGGCGCGTCCTCCTTAGGAGGAAGTATTATTTCGGTCGCGGGAAGCTCGGAGAGGGAATTGATACCGAAAACTCTCAAAAATTTCTCGGTAGTAACGTAAAGCATAGGTCTGCCCGGGGCGTCAAGCCGTCCGCAGGCTTCTATAAGGCTTTTATCTATAAGCGAGTTCATAGCGTACGAGCTGTCTACTCCGCGCACCTGATCGACGAATGAGCGCGTTACGGGCTGATTATAGGCTACTACCGCAAGCACCTCCATAGATGATGCCGAGAGGTTTCCGCCTCTCTTAATTCCCAGCGCCTCTCTTATATACGGGGCGTACTGCTCTTTTGTGGAGAATTGGCAGGTTTCGGGGAAGAGGAGAAGATTTATACCTCTTTTGGATTTAGGATTATTATATTCTTCGCTCATATGCTCGATAATTTTTTTAGTGTTTTTTATATCGAGACCGAGAACCTCTGCGATTTTGGCGTACTTTACGGGATATCCCGCCGCGTACAATATCGCCTCAATTGCGCTTTCCACGCATTTTATCTGTTCTATCTGTTCTTCCATTTAACTGTCTCCTTGCCTTTTTAACCGATATCGGATTCTATCTGTTCACCGATACCGTATTCGCTCTGTTCGATTGCTTCCTCGTCGTCGTTCAGCACGAAGCGGGTTGACGAGTCAAGAATGGCGTTGGTCTCGTCGATCTCGTCGGATACGAGTATGCGTCTGACCTTGATAAGCTCAAGCACACCGAGAAAGCTTGCTATGAGGTCGGGCAGAGTACTCTCGCTTATCAGAAGCTCCTCAAGCGTCGCAAAGCCTTTTTTTTCTATCGTTTTGATTATAGATACTATCTTTATTTCAACGGGAATTATAGGCTTGCTTATCATTGGCTTAAAAGTGGTGTTTGCCGCTTTTTCAAGTGCGTTGTTATAAGCGATTATCCTTCTCACCGCGGTGCAGAGCGAGGTTACCTGCTGGTCCTGAACGTAGGTTTTATCAATAGATATCTCGTCGGTATCCTTGACCATACGCCCGCTGTAAAAAGCGTAAAGCGGTGAGAGCTTCTGCGCTGCCTCCTTTGCCTGCTGGTATCTGAGCAGGGCGTCGGCAAGCTGTGCGCGCGGGTCTTCCTCGTCCTCCTCCTCTTTGGGAAGAAGCATTTTACTCTTTATGAGCATAAGCTCGCTCGCCATAACTATAAATTCGGAAGCGACGTCCATATTCAGTTCTTTCGCGCCGTTTATATATTCTATATATTGGTCGCATATGAGGGCTATCGGTATATCGGTGATGCTGACCTTGTTTTTGTGTATCAGTGTAAGAAGAAGGTCGAGCGGGCCCTCAAATTGTTCAAGTCTGTACGTTACAGCTTCCATATAATAACACTCCGTTGATTTTTACAGTCCGACGATGAGGAAAAGAAGGTTCATAATTCCGCCGGATACGAAGCTTATGACGGGATCAAGAACTCCGAGAAGCAAAAGAAGCATAATTCCAAGCGATATATAACGCTCGTATTTCATCAAGCCGAAATAATATTTCGGCGGGAGAAATACGTAGAGTATTCTCGAACCGTCAAGCGGCGGTATGGGGAACAGGTTAAAGACCGCGAGGGTGATATTGAGTCTTATTCCAAGATAAAGGAAAGTAAATACTATGTTTGCCAGCAGTACGTTCTGTATCGTTACCGACGTGATAAGCATATCGTAGCCCTTGAGCAGAACGGTGAAGATAAGCGCGAGAAAGAGGTTTGAAAGGGGACCTGCCGCCGCGGCTATAGCCATATCTCTGCGGGGCTTTTTGAAATATCTTGAGTTTATCGGTACGGGATTTGCCCAACCGAAGCCGAAGAGAAGCATACATATAAAGCCTATCGGATCAAGATGCTTCAAGGGGTTGAGGGTAACTCGTCCGAGATTGCGTGCCGTTGGGTCTCCGAGCTTATCCGCCGCGTATCCGTGTGCCATCTCGTGCATAGAGAGTGATAGCAGGACTATCGGCAGGCTGAGCAATATCTGAATAAGAATACTCGTAATATCGGCTCCCGACAATAGATTACTAAGCATAATTAAATACTCCGAAATTGATTTTTTAAATCACGTCGTTCGCCGTGAGGTCTTCGTAGGTCTCGCGCCTTACCGCTATTCTCGGCTCTCCGTCCTTTATCATAATTATCGGAGGGCGGGGGATACGGTTATAATTTGACGCCATAGAATAGTTATAAGCTCCGGTTACGAGAACGGCGAGTATATCTCCGCGCTCGGCTTTTTGTATTTCCATATTCTCTCCGAGAAGGTCTCCCGATTCACAGCAGCGGCCCGCGACGGTTGCGCGGTAGCCGCGCGGAGCGTCGGCTCTGTTCGCTATGAGCGCCGTATATTGAGACTGATAAAGCGCGTATCTTGGGTTATCGGGCATACCGCCGTCTACCGAAATATAGTTTTTGAATCCGGGTATCTCCTTAACCGAGCCTACGGTATAGAGGGTAGCTCCCGCCGCCGCGACGAGCGAACGCCCCGGCTCAAGGATTATTTTAGGCATTTTTATTCGGTGCTCCTTGCAGAAGTCCGTAACTACCGCGGCTATGTCCTTGATAGCCTCGGCGTAATCTATCTCTCTGTCGTACTCGGTGTATCTTACTCCGAGACCTCCTCCGAGATTTAGCTCGTCTA
Source organism: Clostridia bacterium (assembly GCA_017464565.1). Taxonomy (GTDB): domain Bacteria; phylum Bacillota; class Clostridia; order Oscillospirales; family CAG-272; genus HGM12713. The sequence goes on along the minus strand of JAFTZH010000008.1, from coordinate 82,001 downwards.
TTTCATATCCGCATTTTTCTTTTATTTCCGCAATGAATTTTACCATTATTGAAGCGGCGTCGGAGAACGGGTCGATATCGAATATCTGCGAGCCGATATGGCAGTGCAGTCCCGCAAGCCTTATACCGTCGGCGGAAAGAGCCTTTTTTACTATCTCCATAGCCTGACCCGTAACTATCGCGCTTCCGAATTTTGAGTCAACGTTGCCCGTAACTACCGCGCGGTGTGTGTGGGGGTCGATACCGGGGGTTATTCTGAGCAGTATTCTCTGGGTAATTCCCCTGCGTACCGCTTCTGCGGAGAGGGCTTCAAGCTCGTCCTCGTTATCCACCACGAAGGTGCCTACGCCCGCGTCGAGCGCGTCCTTTATATCGCGGTTGGTTTTGTTGTTGCCGTGAAAATAGATTTTTTCGGCGGGAAATCCCGCTTTTTTTGCCGTGAATATCTCGCCGCCCGAAACGCAGTCAACTCCGAGACCTTCCTCGGCGGCTATCTTATAGATACCCGTAAAGCAGAGCGCCTTTGAAGCGTAGAGGGGAAGCGCGTCCGCGCCGAAATATTCGGTAGCGGCGCGCAGATAGGTTCTGCAATTTTTGCGTATCGTATTTTCGTCCAAAATATATGCGGGAGTTCCGAATTTTTCGGCAAGCTCTACCGCGTCGGCGTCTCCTATGGTGAGGTGTCCTTTTTCGTTTACGTCAAAATTTTCGTGAATTATCATTTTATTCGTTTCTCCTGAAACTAAAAAGAATGGCTGATTTATTATTATTTTTGGTTGGAATCAAACGTGCTTATAAGCGGATTCAGGTGTTCTGTGATATTGGTCTGAACTACCGACGGCTTTCCGCCGTCCACGCTGAAAATATTTATCGAGGCGTTGCGGACGAAATTTATATCTCCCGTATGCTCGGCTCCGAGTCCTCTCGACATACACTCGAAAACTCTTATTGGAGTGGCGTGCGTCGCTATGAGCACGCTGCGCCCGTCGTTTTCTGCGGCAATCGAAAGCATCTCGGCGCATACTCGGTCGTAAAGCTCGAATACGCTCTCACCGTCGGTACATCTCGCGTTTGAAAAGTCGTTTTGCCACACCTCAAAATCCCGTGGATACTGCTCGAGTATCTCGTCAAAGGTGAGCGTTTCCCATTCTCCCGCGAACAGCTCGCGGAGTCCAGTTCTTTTGTTGACGGGCAGACCGAACAGCTCGGCTGCGGGGAGTGCGGTGTGATACGCGCGCTTGAGGTCGCTCGCGTAAATCGCGTCCACCTTGAAGTGCTCGTATATATATTTCGCGGCAAGGCGGGCTTGCTCCTTACCGATATCGGTGAGGTCAAAATTGGAGTGCCCCGCGAATCTGTTTTGCGCGTTAGCCACGCTTTGACCGTGGCGTATAAGAATAAGTTGTGTCATCTGTGCGTCCTTTCGGGTTTCGCGAGCGTAAGGCTCAAAGTCCCGTATATCTGAATATTTCCTTCCAAAGCTCGTTCTTTCCCTCGTTCTTCAGCGACGAGAAATATATTATCGGTGTATCGGGAAGAATATATCCGTTAGACGAGATCAGCTCGGCGCTTTTTTCTCTCTCGGTTTTGTTCAGCTTATCCGATTTCGTTGCCGCGATTATATACGGAATATCTGCTCCGTTCATAAAATCGAGCATCATTTCGTCGTCCTTCGTGGGACCGATACGGCTGTCAACGAGCTGTACGACGAGTTTGAGCAGGTCGATATTGGGATTGTTCGTGAAATATCCGTCGGTGAGCGAGGACCACGTTTTTTTATCCTCGGCAGATCTTTTTGCGAAGCCGTAGCCGGGAAGGTCCACGAGGAAGAGCTTTTTATCGACGTCGTAAAAGTTTACGGTTATCGTTTTTCCGGGCGAGGAGCTTACTCTCGCCAAGGACTTTCTTCCGAGAAGCGTGTTTACGAGCGAGCTTTTTCCGACGTTGGAGCGTCCCGAAAGAGCTACCTGTACCATTTTGTCTGTCGGAAATTGTCTCGGAAGTCCCGCGCTTATTCGGAGAGAGGCATTCTGTGTATTTATGGGCATAGCCGTTACCTTTCTGTATTTTTATCTTGAAAGCGGTACGGAGGTACGGTTTTCGGCTTGGGGCGGAATTATTTCGGGAAGACGTTCTTCAGGTTTTTCCGCTTCTTTAAATGGGACGGTCTTTTTTTGTACGAGAGCGTTTGCGAGAACGTCCGATATATTTTTGCAGGGAATAAATTCAATACTCTTTTTTACCGCCTCGTCAAGCTCGTCGAAATCGCGCGTATTGTCTGACGGAATGAGGACGGTGGTTATTCCCGCGGAATAAGCTGCCATAGTCTTTTCCCTCAGTCCGCCTATCGCGAGAACCTTGCCTCGGAGAGATATCTCTCCCGTCATAGCGACCTCGCGCTTTACGGGAGTACCCGTGATAGCGCTCAATATCGCCGTTACCATAGTAACTCCCGCCGAGGGACCGTCCTTGGGAACAGCGCCCTCTGGAAAGTGTATATGTATATCGTGCTTGGTGAAAAAGTCGGCAGGTATACCGTACTCGGCGGATATCGCGCGTACGCAGCTTACCGCGAGCTTTGAGGACTCCTTCATTACGTTTCCGAGAGAGCCGGTTACCTCAATTTTCCCGTTTCCTTCAAGGATAAGAGCCTCAACCTTGAGCACGTCGCCTCCGGCCTCAGTATACGCAAGACCGTTCACCGTGCCTATCTCGTCGTATTCGGAGATACGCTCGGGAAGAAGCTTTCTCTCACCAAGGTAGTCCTTTACGTCGGAGGCGGTTACGGTAATTTTTTGAAGCTCGGGATTTTCGACTGATTTTTTCGCCGCTTTTCTGATAACGTCGGCAAGACTGCGCTCAAGATTTCTAACTCCCGCCTCTTTGGTGTAGCAGTCGATAATCTCCTCTATCGCGCCGTCCTCTATACGCAGCTTTTTCTTCGTCATACCGTGCCTTTTCAGCTGTTTGGGAAGTAAATGATGCTTTGCTATCGCGAGCTTTTCGGTTCTCGTATACGCCGAGAGTTTTATTACCTCCATTCTGTCGAGAAGAGGACGGGGAATGGTATCGAGCTTGTTTGCGGTGGCTATAAATACGCAGTTTGAAAGGTCAAACGGCATCTCGATGAAATGGTCTCTGAAATTTTTGTTCTGCTCTCCGTCAAGCACCTCTAGAAGCGCTGACGACGGATCTCCGTGCGCGTCGCGCGTGAGCTTGTCGATTTCGTCAAGAAGTATCAGGGGATTGTTTACCTTTGCCTGTGTCAGAGCATTTATTATGCGCCCCGGCATAGCTCCGATATAGGTTTTTCTGTGTCCTCTTATATCAGCCTCGTCTCTTATACCTCCGAGGGAGACTCTTACGTACTTACGGTTCATAGCCCTCGCTACCGACGCCGCGATAGAGGTTTTTCCGACTCCGGGAGGACCGACCAAACAAATTATCTGATTTTTCAGCTCGGGATTGAGCTGCTTTACGGCGAGAAATTCGAGTATCCTCTCCTTTATTTTTTCCATACCGTCGTGGTCGGCGTCAAGTATCTTTTTAGCCGCCGATACGTTTACTCTGTCCTTGGTGGAGGCACTCCACGGAAGCTCAAGACAAACGTCGAGGTAAGAGCGTATCACAGAGGATTCGGCAGAGCCGAAGGGAACCTTGGCAAGACGGTCGGTTTCTTTGTGAAGCTTTTCGGATATCTCGTCGGGCAGCTTCGCGGAGCTTATTTTCTTATGATATTCCTCTATCTCGCTGTCGGCGCCGTCTCCAAGCTCGTCTTGGATTACCCGTATCTGCTCGCGCAGATAGTATTCCTTTTGATTTCTTCCGAGATTTTCACGTACCTTTTTGTGTATGTTAAGCTCGTATTCGAGCATTTCCGCTTCGCTTTCGAGAAGCGCTATGAGTATCTCGATTCTTTTTACCGGCTCAAAGCACTCAAGAATTTTTTGCTTATCCTCGTATTTTACGAGGATATTCGAGGCTATGAAATCTGCAAGAAGCGCGGGCGTTTTTATAGATCTTGCGGTCATAAGTACGTCGTCGCTGACCGAAGGAAGAAGCTTGACGAGCGCTTCAACCTCGGAGAGCATAGCGCGCATATACGCTTCGCTTCGCAGACTGTCCTCGTCCGACATAGCTACTACCTTGGATATCGCGTCAGCGCACAGATAATCGGCAAAGCGTCTGAACTCGGATACCGATGCTCTCGTGTACCCTTCCGCGATTATACGCATATTTCCCTCGGGAGTCTTGACCGATTGTTTTATTTTTGCTACCGTGCCAACCTTGAATAGCTTGCGTGGGTCCTGCTCGTCGGAAAGGTCCTTCGCGGAGCAGAGAAGCACCATAGAATCGGTCTCAAACGCGGCCTCCGCCGCTTTTATACTCTCACCGTTCTCGCACTCGAAGCTGAGCGTTACGCCTGGAAAGGCGACTATTCCGCGCAGGGCGATTACGGGAAGCGTAAGCTGTTCGATTTTTTCTATATATTTTCTCATATTTATTCCTTTTGCCGTGGTTTGCGGCGTTCGTATATTGGTACGAATACGCCGATTTTATACTTATCGCTTTATTATATCATACTTTTTCTTTTATTTCTACATTTTTTGAAATATTTAATATTTTATTCAATATATATTATAATTAGCAATAAAAAAGAGCCTTCTTGCAAAATCCGATTGACAAAGAGGAAAAGCTATAATATAATTGTGTTAATGCTTGACCGAGGCTTTATATTTGCGCCTTGGTCGCCTTGGAGGTAAATATGCCGAGATTTTTTGTAAGACGAAATCAGATAGACGGAGATACGGTACGCATCGTGGGTGAGGACGCGCACCATATATCACGTTCCTTGAGAATGGCGGCGGGCGAGCGTATAACGGTGTGCGATATGCAGGGCTGTGAATACGACTGCGAGCTTGCCTCGTTTGCCGAGGGGTGTGTGGAAGCGCGTATAACGTCAAGCAAAGCGGCGGAAAACGAGCCTCCCGTATATATTAGGCTGTTTCAGGCGCTTCCCAAGGGGGACAAGCTTGATACTGTGATTCAGAAGGCGGTCGAGTGCGGCGCTTCCGAAATAATTCCGTTTGAGAGCGAAAGATGCGTGGTGAAGATAAAGAGAGAGGCGGAGGACAAAAAGAATCAGCGCAGAAACAGGATAGCCGAGGAGGCGGCAAAGCAGTGCGGGCGCAGCCTTTTGCCCCGCGTCGGAGAGAGCGTGGGATTTTCTGAGATGATTTCTCTTGCCTGTGAGAGCGACGCGTGCCTGTTCTGCTACGAGGGAGACGGTACTATGCCCGTCGGAAAGATATTGAGCGATATGGCGGCGGGCGGAAACGGAGGAATACCAAAGACGCTTTCGGTAATAATAGGAAGCGAGGGAGGCTTTTCGATTGATGAGGCGAGAGTTTGCAAGGACGCGGGAATGATAATGACGGGGCTTGGAAAAAGAATATTGCGTACCGAGACCGCTTCGGGCTTCGTTCTGGCTTGTATAGCCTGCTTTTTGGAGCTTTCTTGAAAAGACTTTTTGTTGAATTTTTACGAACGGTTTGGCGAATATACAAATAAGCGACAAAAAAATTAGAAAAATTTATAAAAAATATTGAAAAACCTATTGAAAAATCACAAAAAGTAGTATAAAATATAGGGTAGTATATACAATGCGAGACAAAAGAATAATAAAATGTGAGGTATAGACGTATGTCAAACAGATTATTCCAAGGCGTAATATATCAGATGAAGGACGCTTTCGACCGCGTTATCGGCGTTATTGATGAGAACGGCGTGGTCATATCCTGCTCCGATCTCGGAAAGATGGGCGACGTAAGGCAGGGTGTGCGCGAGGAGCTTTCCTTCTCGTCTGAGGTGATGACTATTGAGGGATATACTTATCGCTATATGGGACCCGGACAGAAGAGCGAGTACATAGTTTTCGTCGAGGGACAGGATAAGATGGCTGAAAAGATGTCCAAGCTTCTCGCCGTTTCTCTCGGAAACATAAAGAGTCTTTACGATGAAAAATACGACAAGGGCTCGTTCATAAAGAATATTATTCTCGATAATATTCTTCCCAGCGATATCTATATCAAATCCAAGGAGCTTCATTTTAATACCGAGGATCCTCGAATAGTATTTCTCGTCAAGTTCTTCGGCAAGACCGATATGATGCCCTTTGAAATGCTTCAAAATATGTTCCCCGACAAGTCGAGAGATTACGTTATAAGCGTCGGAGAGCACGACATAGTTCTCGTCAAGGAGCTTAAGCCCGGAACCGATATCAAGGAGATAGAGAAGATAGCTACCAATATCGCGGATACTCTCTCTACCGAATTCTATACTAAGGTATCTATCGGTATATCTACCGTCGTTGACAACATAAAGGATCTTGCCAAGGCTTATCAGGAGGCGCAGGTGGCTCTTGAGGTCGGCAAGGTGTTCGAGACAGAGAAGAATATCATAAGCTACGAAAATCTCGGAATAGGAAGACTTATATACCAGCTTCCCACCACTCTTTGCGAGATGTTTTTGCAGGAGGTATTCAAGAAGGGTAATCTTGAGTCTCTCGACAGAGAAACGCTTATGACGATACAGTGCTTCTTTGAGAACAACCTCAACGTGTCCGAGACCTCGAGAAAGCTTTTCGTACACAGAAACACTCTCGTTTACAGACTTGAAAAGATACGCAAGATAACGGGTCTTGACCTGCGCGAGTTTGAGCACGCTATCACCTTCAAGGTGGCTCTTATGGTTAAGAAATATCTTAATTCAAAGCCCGTAAAATTTTAATCACGGGTAAAATTGATTCGCGCGGAAGAATCTCTTCCGCCGATTCATATAATTAAATGCGGAGTTCCGCTTTTGACTTGATTGAACCGCCTCCGAGGCGCGGTCGGTGCTTTCGGACAAGGTTTTGACGCTTTGCTGACGTATGATGTGAAGTACGGCTTCGCAAATACCATTATTGAAAGGTTTTTGTCGTAACGGTGTCAGAAGAAAATAAGAACAATGATAATTTAAATGATTTTACCGAGGCGGATGCATCCGCCGAAAATGGGGATATGGCTTTTTCCGCCTCCGATGACGGCGGAAGAGAGCCTAATCCGTCGGTTGACGGAGATGACGAAAGAATAGAGAGTCTTTTCGGAGACGGCACGCCTCCCCAAAAAGAGAAAAAGGAAAGAAAGTTATCCTTATCCGCTTTTCTTTTCTCTGCGGTCGCTTTAGTGCTTGCGGCGGTTATGCTGACGTATACGCTGTGCGGCTCGTATTATAAAAAACAGCTTGCCGAGGCTAAGCTTCAGAACGCCGTAGTGGGAGCCGAAGGAAAATACGATCAGCTTGAGCTGCTCGGTCAGATATTCGAAAGCTATTCTTACTATGATCTCGATGAAGACGAAATGCTCGACAAGGTCCTCAAGGCTTACGTTGACGCGACGGGCGATTTGTATGCGGAATATTACAATGCCGAAGAGTACAAAGCTATGCGGAGCGAGACCGCGGGAGAGTCTGAAGGAATAGGAATAAGCGTTATATATTCGACGGCGCTTATAAACGGATACGAATACAAGACTATCGAGGTTATAAGCGTAACTCCCGACAGTCCGGCGGATGAAGCGGGGCTTCGTATAGGCGACCATATCGTTTGGGCGGGGATCGGCGAGGAAAGAGAGCTTATTGATTCTCTCGGCTACACCGCCGCTATGTCAGAGCTTAAGGGCAAGGCGGGAACTGTGGCGAAATTTACAGTTTTGCGCGAGAATGGAGACGAATACGACGAGCTTGAATTTTCGGTTGAGCGCAAAGAGGTCGAATCTGTATCGGTGTATTCTTCTGTGAGCGAGGCTGACGCGAGCGTTGGTATCGTGAAGATAGCGCAGTTTGACCTGACGGCTCCCGAGCAGTTCTCCGAAGCGGTCGACGCCTTGCTGAAACAGGGATGTACGAAATTCGTATTTGATGTTCGCTATAATCCCGGCGGAGACCTCAACTCAATCGTTGCCGTGCTCAGCTATTTTCTCGATGAGGGAGATGTTATTCTGAGCACCAAGGATAAGAGCGGGAACGAGGAGATAATAAAGGTACAGCCCGTCAGCTATGACGATGAGGATTACAAGGGCTGCAATGTCGCGAAAGAGGATATCGGAAAATATAAGAATATTGAAGATATCGCGGTTCTTTGCAACGACAGCACCGCGAGCGCGGCGGAGCTTTTTACCGCGGCTATGAGAGATTACGAGCTTGCGGATATAGTCGGAATTACGACGTACGGAAAGGGAAGTATGCAGTCTATTCTGCCTCTTACTTCTTTTGGATATTCGGGGGCGCTCAAGCTCACGACGAAAATGTATTTTCCGCCTTGCGGTGAGGGCTACGACGGAGTAGGCATAAAGCCTGACGTTGAGGTTGACCTTTCAGATGAGGCGAAGAAATATAATATTTACGTTTTGCCGCAATCACTTGACGGACAGCTTTCTGCCGCCTTGGATTGCCTTGGATAATTATTAACTTTAAGGAGAAATGAAATGTCTAAAGAACAGCTTTATACGCCCGAGGGCTATCAAAAACTTGTAGATGAGCTTAATTATTTAACCAAAACCAGACGCGAGGAGATAAAGAAGGATATCGCGGAGGCAAGATCCTTCGGAGACCTTTCCGAGAACGCCGAGTACGACGAGGCGAGAAACGAGCAGGCGAAGGTTGAGGCGAGAATAAAAGAGCTTGAAGAGCTTATAAGACACGCAAAGGTCATTGACGAAGAGGCTATTGATACTACGGTAGTAAGCATAGGTTCGTCGGTAAAGGTTAGAACGGCTGACGGAAGCGAGATAGAGTACAGTATAGTCGGCTCCAACGAGGTAGACCCTGACAGCTTCAAGATATCCGATCAGTCTCCGATAGGAAAGAAGCTTATCGGTACCCGCGCCGGAAACAAAGTAGTTATCGACGTTCCTTCGGGAAAGGTATCTCTTGAAATACTTGAGGTATCGAGAGTTAAGTAAAACCAAACGTGAGCGTGATCCGGTGACGGCGTATGCGCCGTCATCGGATTTTTAAATTTGATTTTGATTATCAGGAGGAATCCGTATGAACGGTGATGATAAGATACGCGGCGCGGATATAAAGCCGCAGAGTAATTTTTTGCGCCGCGTGGAAAATTTTTGGTATCATTATAAGTGGACGACGATAATCGTGCTTTTCTTCGTGCTTGTGTTCGTGGTATGCACGGTGCAGATGTGCAGTAACGAAAAAGAGGATATCGCGGTGCTTTACGCGGGTCCCGTGCAAATGTCGGCAGAAGAGATGAGTAACTTTGAAAGTGTGATGAATTTTGTTATGCCCGAGGATTTTGACAAAAACGGCAAAAAAGATACGAAGTCCGTAGGATATCAAATATACTCGGAAGAACAAATAAAAAATATAGAATCCCAGACCGATGCGGCAGGAGTAGCGGGATACGTTGACAGGTCGTACAATTCGGGCAATTATGATAATTTTTACAATTACATACAAACGGGGGATTGCTCGATATGCTTCGTTGACCCTTCGCTGTTTGAGAATATGAGAGCTCATGACAGACTGATGAAGCTTTCCGACGTGCTCGGATATTCTGACGGCTCGATAGACGGATACGGATATCGCCTCGGCGACCTTGAGATATACGATTCTTACGGAGCGCTTCAGGTTATGCCCGAGGATACGGTGGTGTGTCTGCTTCGTCCGCTTGTCGTCGGAAAGAGCAGCGATGCCGAGGCTTACGGCTTTGAAAAGTCAATGTTTAAGGCTATAATTGAATTTGAAAATGCCGAATAATCTTATATTTTGTAAGCGTTTGTCTGAATCAGCCTGCAAATTGTTTAAAAATATTATATCGAATATTACAATAAAGATATTATGAAGACAAAAATTTTTTCTACTGCTTTGCTTCTTCTGACCGCTATGATATGGGGCTTTGCTTTCGTTGCTCAGGTGGAAGGAGCGAACTATATAGGACCTTTTACTCTTAACGGAATAAGGTTTGCTATCGGAGTGATATCGCTGCTGCCCGTGGCTTTATTCTTTGAAAGAGGAAGGAGCGACCCTCAAACGAGAAAAAAGACGCTGATATATTCGTCTTTAGCTGGCGCGGTTCTCTTTGCCGCTTCTATGCTTCAGCAGTACGGCATACATATGACGGGCAGTGCGGGAGTCGCGGGCTTTATAACGGGGCTTTATACCGTTTTTATTCCGATAGCCTGCTTTCTGCTCTTCAAAACGCGCACGGGTATAAATATATGGATAGGTTCGATATGCGCCGTGGCGGGTCTCTTTCTTTTGTGTTACGTTCCCGGCGAAGGCTTATCCTTTGGTGCCGGAGAGATGCTTCTTCTTATAGGCTCGTTCTTCTGGACCGCGCATATGATAATAGTGGACAGGCTTGGAAAACAGCTCCGCTCTCTGCATTTTGCCTGGGGGCAGTTTGCGGTTTGCGCCGTTTTGGGTCTTATAGGTACGTTTATCTTTGAGAATCCCACTGCCGAGGGTGTTTTTGCGGCGAAATGGTCGCTTCTTTACTGCGGCGTGTTGTCGGTAGGCGTTGCGTATACCTTGCAGATTGTCGCGCAAAAGAAGGCCGACCCTACGTTTGCAGCGATAGTGCTGTCTACCGAATCGGTTTTCAGCGCGATAGGAGGACTCGTATTTGGCATAGATACCATATCCTTGCTCGGATACGTCGGCTGCGGATTTATATTCGCGGGAATAATTTTATCCCAGATTACCCTAAAGAAGAAGGACGGCGGATTTCGGGATATAAATTATATTCCATAATATAATATTTATGTAGAAAACTGTCTATAATAATCCTCGGAGGTGATATTATGGACGGAAAAAGAGATTTCGCGATAGGATTTTTCGTCGGTCTTTCCTTTTGCGGAGCGGTGGCGGCTATACTGCTCGCCGTATTTATGATGTGATTTTTCGGAGGGCTTATGAGACTTGACAGGTTTTTGAGCGTCTGCGCCGTAGCTACTCGGAGCGAGAGCAAAAGAGCGGTTCGCGGCGGAGAGGTGTTTGTGAACGGCTCGGCGGCGAAGAACGCGGATATGCAAATATCTCCCGAGACCGACGAGGTTTTCTTTAAGGGAAAGCGCGTAGAGTATCGAAAATACACGTATATATTATTGAATAAGCCCGAGGGGTACGTCAGCGCGACCGACGACCCGAAGGAAAAGACGGTTCTTGACCTTTTGCCCGAGGAATTTAGAAAAAAAGGACTTTTTCCGTGCGGGCGGCTGGATAAAAACACTCTCGGTCTTATGCTCCTGACAGACAACGGAGAGCTTTCACACAGACTACTCGCTCCAAAGAGCCACGTTCGCAAAAAATACAGATTCCGTTCTAAATTCCCCGTGAGCCGAGAGGACGCGGAGCGCTTTGAGAGAGGAGTTACCCTTGAGGACGGTTACGTTACGAAGCCCGCCGAAATAGAGCTTTTGGGGGACGGAGACGAGGGAATCATAACCCTGTACGAGGGAAAATATCATCAAATAAAAAGAATGCTTGACGCGCTCGGAAACAAGATAACCTATCTTGAAAGAATAAGCTTCGCGGGGCTTGAGCTTGACGAAAATACGCTTCCAAGGGGAGAATGGAGATATCTGAGCGAGAGCGAGCAGGAAGAGCTTGAAAAAATTGCGGGAATATCTGAAATTCCCAATGCCAATATATAACAGGACGGTATAAATTATGGATATTATCAAAAAACTTGCCGAAGAATTAAATCTCAGAGAAGAACAGGTAGAGAAGACGGTGGCGCTTATCGACGAGGGGAATACGATACCCTTTATCGCGCGGTATCGTAAGGAGGTTACGGGAAGTCTTGACGACGAGGTTCTCCGTAAGCTCGACGACAGACTTACTTATCTTCGCAATATAGAGAAGAGAAAGGAAGAGGTAAAGTCGCTCATCGCGGAGCAGGGAAAGCTTACGGACGAGCTTGCGGCGCAGATAGACGCCGCCGTAACTATAACCGAAGTGGACGATATCTACCGCCCCTTCCGGCCTCACAGAAAAACGAGAGCTTCGGTCGCGAGAGAGAGAGGACTCGGAGAGCTTGCCGAGCTTATTATGAGTCAGCTTGACTCGTACGAGCCTTCGATAGAAGAAGCGGCGATAGCGTTCGTCAACGAGGAGAACGGAGTGGACAGCGCCGAAAGCGCGCTCAGAGGCGCTTGCGATATTATCGCGGAGGACGTTTCGGATAACGCCGAGTTCAGAAAAACGGTGAGAAAGATAACCTTTGATTTCGGACTTCTCAATTCCAAAAACGCAAAGAACGAGGATTCGGTATATTCGCAGTATTACGAATACTCCGAGAGCATAAAGAAGATGCCTCATCACAGAATACTCGCCGTCAACAGAGGTGAAAAAGAGGAGTTTCTTAAGGTCTCGATTACCGTTGAGAAGGATATGATACTCAATTATCTTCTTTCGGTTATGATATCCAACCAAAGCAGTCCCGCGGCAAAGTATATATCCGAGGCGGTAATAGACAGCTATGACAGACTTATCGCTCCCTCTATCGAGAGAGAGATAAGAAACGATATGACCGACGCGGCGGGGGAGGGAGCTATCAAGCTGTTTTCCGAAAATCTCCGCCATCTTCTTATGCAGGCTCCGCTTAAAGGAAAAACGGTGCTCGGATTCGACCCGGGATACGTCAACGGCTGTAAAACCGCGGTCGTCGATAAGACGGGAAAGGTGCTTGATACGGCGGTTATATATCCGACCACCCATTCGAAATACAAAATAGAAGAAGGAAAAAAGATAATCACCGATATGGTGAGAAAATATAAGGTAGACGTGGTGGCGATAGGAAACGGCACGGCGTCTAAAGAGAGCGAGATGTTTATCGCGGAGACGCTTAAAGAATCGGGCTGTGATTTCTGCAAATATATCATAGTCAACGAAGCGGGCGCGTCGGTATACTCGGCGTCGAAGCTCGCGGCTGAGGAATTTCCGCAGTTTGACGTTATGCAGCGCTCGGCGGTATCTATCGCGCGCAGACTTCAGGACCCGCTCGCGGAGCTGGTAAAGATAGATCCGAAGTCGATAGGAGTCGGACAGTATCAGCACGATATGAAGCAATCGCGTCTTGACGACGCGCTGGGCGGAGTGGTCGAGGACTGCGTAAACTCGGTCGGCGTTGACGTAAACACGGCGTCCTATTCGCTTCTTTCTTACATAGCGGGTATAAATACGACCTCGGCTAAAAATATAGTAAAATACCGCGAGGAGAACGGAGAGTTCACCTCCCGCGCGCAGATACTTAAGGTTCCGAGAGTGGGAGCTAAAGCCTTTGAGCAGTGCGCGGGATTTCTCAGGGTTCCTCACTCAAAGGAGATACTCGATAACACGGGTGTTCACCCCGAGTCATACGACGCGGCGAAAAAGCTGCTTGCTGTTTTCGGATATACTATGGAGGACGTGGCAGAGGGACGGCTCTCCGAGCTTGACGAGAAGGTTTCGGCTTACGGAAAGAAAAAGGTCTGTGAGGAGCTTGGAATAGGAGAACCCACGCTGAAGGATATAATAACCGAGCTTCAGAAGCCCGGACGTGACGTAAGAGATTCGCTTCCGCTTCCCGTGCTCCGCGACGACGTTATGAGTATGGAGGACCTTAAGCCCAATATGGTGCTTGACGGAACCGTGCGCAACGTTATAGATTTCGGCGCGTTCGTCGATATAGGAGTTCATCAGGACGGTTTGGTGCATATATCGGAGCTTGCGGACAGGTACGTAAAGCATCCGTCGGAGGTGGTTTCTCTCGGAGACGCGGTTAAGGTAAAGGTTCTTTCGGTAGACCTAAAGAAGAAAAGAATATCGCTTTCGATGAAAGGTCTTTAATATATTAAAACAAAATTCTTGTTTGTGAATGGTCTGTTCATACAAAAAACACACGAATTGTGAAATATGCACAAACAAGAGCGCAAAATTTTGGGGATTTACCCTCTTTTCATTTGGCTGTAAATTTGGTACAATATTAGAGTACAAAAGTATGTCTATCATAAAAGGATTATATACATAGGAGGATCGTTCCAAATGGCAAGTATTTCACTCAGACATATCTACAAAAAATATCCGGGAGGCGTTACCGCCGTATCGGATTTCAACCTTGAAGTTAAAGACAAAGAATTTCTCGTTCTCGTAGGACCTTCCGGATGCGGAAAGACCACTACTCTCCGTATGATCGCGGGACTTGAGGAAATTACCGAGGGAGAATTGTTCATCGGCGATGATCTCGTCAATGACGTAGCTCCTAAGGACAGAAAGATAGCGATGGTGTTCCAGAACTACGCTCTTTATCCTCATATGTCGGTTTTCGAGAATATGGCTTTCGGACTTAAGCTCAATAAGACTCCGAAGGAGGAGATTAAAAAGCGCGTTGAGGAAGCAGCAAGAATCCTCGGTATTACCCACCTTCTCGACAGAAAGCCGAAGGCTCTTTCGGGCGGTCAGAAGCAGCGTGTCGCACTTGGCCGTGCTATCGTCCGTAACCCCAAGGTATTCCTTCTTGACGAGCCGCTTTCCAACCTCGACGCTAAGCTCCGTGCATCGATGAGAACCGAGCTTACCAAGCTTCACAACAGAGTCGGAACGACCTTCGTATACGTAACTCACGACCAGGTAGAGGCTATGACGATGGCGACGAGAATCGTCGTTATGAAGGACGGTCTTATCCAGCAGGTCGATACTCCTCAGAACCTTTACGATACTCCTTGCAACATCTTCGTTGCAGGCTTTATCGGAACTCCTCAGATGAACTTTATGAACGGTAAGCTTGACAAGAAGGGTGATGACGTTTATTTCACCTTTGAAGGAATTTCCCTCAAGCTTCCCAAGGACAAGGCAAATGCTCCCGAGCTTGCTGAGTTTATCGGCAAGGAAGTTGTTGCGGGTCTTCGTCCCGAGTGTATCAGCGACAGTGCGGATATCGACGAGTCGGCTGAAAACTCGTTTGAGGTTAACGTTGACGTTACCGAGCTTATGGGTGCGGAGATATATCTCTACCTCAGCGTAGGCGAGGAGACCAACCTTATCGCGCGCGTATCCTCTCGTTCCAGAACGAGAGCAGGCGACAAGATTAAAGTATCCTTCGATATGTCAAGACTTCACATCTTCGACAAGGATACCGAGCGTTGCATCGTTCACTAATAGTAAAATTACAACCCCCGACGATTCCGTCGGGGGTTAATTTTATGCTTTGAATTCAATAATTTCTGTAACGTATTCTGTTTGCTTTGCGCCGTCTTGCTTTATAATCGAAAAAGTAGAACCATATACCGAACAATACGGCGAACGATACTACGGAAATGATAAAAGTACGGCTCGTTATAAATTTTTTCGCCTTGTCCATTGAGATAGCAAAGGTATTCGCGTCAACGTCCTTGCCGACAACGAGGGGGACCGTCGCCACTATTTCGCCTTCAAAATAGAAATCTATTCCGCCCACCCAAGTGTCGGAGGTCAGCGGTGCCGTGAGACGTTCGGAATACAGATAATATTTATAGGTTATTTCGCTTTCGGTATCGGTGTAAATCGGAAGAAAAGCCTTTGCCTCCGCCGCCGTGTATACGCTCACTTTATATTCGCCGTCATCGTCGGAGCCTTCAAGCGCAAAATCCACGGGTAGCTCGCATATCTTCGTTTCGGCGTCCATAAGAGAAAGAAAGCCGAGATTGCTTTGCGCATAGGATATCAGCTTATATGCGATATCAAATGAAAGAATATTTCCGTCCTGCTCTCCGGCACCCATTACTATACAGAGATATGATGCGTCGTTTATTTTCGGAGCGGTTATTACGCAGTAGCCGCCCAGATCGGTCATTCCCGCTATGATGCCGTTTGCGTATCGGCTCACGTAGCCGTATGCGTAATAGGAGCTTATCAAGGCGTTTCTGTTGTTCATAAGAAAATCTTCCTTGCCATTTTCAAAGCTGACGCGCTTTGACGGGGCGGAGCTTATTTCGATATAGGTCTCGTTTTCAGCCGCGTTTTTTGCGAGAATTACCACGTCGTTCAGCGTCGTGTAAGCGGCGGAGCTGTCGTAGCCCGTGGGGTTGACGTAATTGGTATCGGTCATTCCAAGCTCTTTTGCCGTATCGTTCATCAGCTTTACGAAAGCGCCGGCGCTTCCCGATACCGCGTGGGCGAGGACGTGCGCCGCGTCGTTGAAGCCTCCGCAAAGCACTCCGTAAATAAGGTCGTAAGCCGTCAGCACGTCTCCCGCCGCAAGCCTCATACTCGTTCCGGAGGCTGCGGATAACATAGCGTCTGTGACGGTTACGAGCGAGTCGGGAGAGTCTTTGAAATGCTCTATGGCGATAAGTCCCGTCATAATCTTTACCGTAGAGGCGGGTGCTATTCTTCCTCCCGCGTCCTTTTTTGCGAGAAGCTTTCCGCTGTCAAGGTTTGCGAAATATACGCTTTCGGCTCCCGAAAGGTCGGGAAGCCCGTCGGAATAAGCAGAGGCGGAAGCATTCGCGGCGAGGGAGGGAATAATTAAAAACAAAACGAGCAGGAGGCAAGTGATACGTACAGATATTCGTTTCATCACGTTTTGCCTCCTGCTTTTTTAATCGATTGTTGAATTACGCTTTAAAATAATTCAATATCAGCTCGGCGAGAATATCGTCTCGGTCGAGCTTCCGCATCTCTTTTCTCGCTCCGTTGGTTTCGGGAATATAGGTCGGGTCCTCGGAGAGAATATAACCCGACAATTGTTTTACGGGGTCGTCTCCCGTTTCGATTATGGCGTCGTATATATGCTTCAGCGAGCCGTTCATTTCAAAAGACGAATTTTCGTTGTTGGCGCTCATAATTACCTCCGAATATGAAATACGAGTGTTTTGACTTTTTTCAGCTATATTATATACTATATGCCGGAAAATATCAATAAGGAACGATATCAATTTACAAAGAATCGGTAAATTTTTCAAAGCGGCGGCATAGATATACCGCGAGAGCTATCTTTGCCGCGTCGGGCAGTACGTACGGAAGGACGCATACGGAGAGCACGGCGGTAAGACCTATCGGGCTTCCCCCCGCTTCGTATACCGAGAGAAACCAAAAAGTTCCGAAAATATAGCAGACGGCAAGGGAGGAGAGCATAGACAGAACGAGAACGCTCGTTTTTTTGCCGAACAGCCGCACGGATAGACCTATTATGATAACCGACGGTATAAACGCGATAATATATCCTCCCGTCGGACCGAGAAGAACCGAAATTCCGCTCCTGAACGAAGAGAAAACGGGAAGTCCGATAACTCCCGCCGAGATATACAGAAGCAGAGCGGATAAGCTTTTCTTTAAATCGAGAGCGCCCGCTGTGAAAAAAACCGCGAATAGCTGGAGCGTGAAGGATATTCCCGAAAGAAAGGGAACCGATATATACGAGCAGACGGCTAAAAAGGCTGCGCTCAAGGAAATAAGCGTGATATTCTTCGTTATCTCGGTTCTCGTTTTGCGAGGCTTCATCGGTGTACTCCTTTTTGATTTATACTATTATATCATCTGCGGAAGCTTTTTGCAATCGAAAACGAAAAAAATGTTAATAAACCTCTATAATTAATACAAAATATTTATTACCGCTATTGATTTTTTGAAAAATATGGTGTATAATAAAATAAAGATTTTTTGATCGAAAAGGAGTATTTAAAATGTTGGTATCTGCAAAGGAAATGCTTACTAAAGCAAAACAGGGAAAATACGCGGTAGGTCAGTTCAATATTAACAATCTTGAATGGACCAAGGCAATTCTTCTTACCGCACAGGAGTGCAATTCTCCCGTTATTCTCGGCGTATCCGAGGGCGCGGGAAAGTATATGTGCGGATATAAGACCATAGTAGGTATGGTAAACGGAATGATAAATGAGCTTGGAATTACCGTTCCCGTCGCTCTTCATCTTGACCACGGAAGCTACGAGGCTTGCTATAAGTGCATAGACGCGGGCTTCTCTTCCATAATGTTCGACGGCTCTCACTACCCGATAGAGGAGAACGTTGCAAAGACCACCGAGCTCGTAAAGGTATGCGCGGAGCGCGGTATGTCGCTTGAGGCAGAGGTAGGCTCTATCGGCGGCGAAGAGGACGGAGTTATCGGAGCCGGCGAGTGTGCCGATCCCGACGAGTGCAAGATGATAGCAGACCTCGGAGTTACGATGCTTGCTGCGGGAATAGGAAACATTCACGGTAAATATCCCGCAAACTGGAAGGGACTTTCTTTTGAGACTCTCGCGGCAGTTCAGGAGAAAACGGGTGAGATGCCCCTCGTTCTTCACGGCGGCACGGGTATCCCCGAGGATATGATAAAGAAGGCTATTTCTCTCGGAGTTGCGAAGATAAACGTAAATACCGAGTGCCAGCTTTCGTTTGCGGCGGCTACTCGTAAGTACATTGAGGAGGGTAAGGATCTTTCCGGTAAGGGCTTTGACCCCAGAAAGCTTCTCGCTCCCGGCGTTGAAGCAATCAAGGCTACCGTTAAGGAAAAAATGGAGCTTTTCGGTTCTGTAAATAAGGCTTAAAATTTAAAATTTTAACACACGGGGGAAGGTAAGAACTTTTCAGAAGTTTTCCTTCCCCCCTTGAATAGATTAAGTTATTTTTTGAGAGGATTGGGTATGACCAAGATAGATATAATTTCGGGCTTTCTCGGAGCGGGAAAGACTACCCTTATAAACAAGCTTATACGCGAGGTATACTCGGACGAGAAGCTGGTGCTTATAGAAAATGAATTCGGAGAGATAGGTATTGACGGGGGATTTTTACAGGACGCGGGTATCAATATTACCGAGATGAATTCGGGCTGTATATGCTGTTCTCTCGTGGGAGATTTCAGCCGCGCTCTTGAGAACGTTATTACCGAATACGCGCCCGACAGAGTGCTTATCGAGCCTTCGGGTGTCGGTAAGCTGAGCGACGTTATCCGCGCCGTAAGGGATTCCGAGGCAAAGAACGTGGAGCTGAACAGCTTTACCGTCGTGGTAGACGTCAACAAGTGCAAAATGTATATGAAGAACTTCGGTGAGTTTTTCAACGACCAGATAGAAAACGCGGGTTGTATCATTTTCAGCCATACCGACAGGACTACCGACGCAAAGCTTGAGGAGGCGGTCTCGCTTGTAAAGGCTCATAACGCGGATGCGTTTATGGTAACGACACCCATTTCCGAGCTTACGGGAGAGGCGCTTGCGGAGGCAATGGAAAGAAAATCGTCTATTGAGAGAGAGCTTGAGCGTTTGCTGGAGGACGAGGAGATATGCCCCGAATGCGGTCATAACCATCACCACCACGAACACGACGAGCATTGCGAGTACGAGCATCATCACGAACACGACGAGCATTGCGAGCACGAGCATCATCACGAACACGGCGAGCATTGCGAGCACGAGCATCACCACGAACACGGCGAGCATTGCGAGCACGAGCATCACCACGAACACGACGAGCATTGCGGCTGCGGACGTCATCACGGGCACAGTCATCATCACGCCGACGACGTATTTACGAGCTGGGGCAGAGAGACGGTGAAAAAATATTCGGCAGAAGAGATAGCCGATATTCTCGAAAAGCTCGAAGACGAAAGACTTTACGGTTATATTCTGCGCGCGAAGGGAATCGTTCAGAGTAAGGACGGAAGGTGGATACACTACGACTACGTTCCCGGAGAGCCGGACGTGAGATACGGAAGCTCTGCCGTTACGGGCAAGATATGCGTTATAGGCTCACAGATAAACGAAGGCGCGCTTGAAGAGCTGTTCGGACTTAACTGATTTTCGGAGGAAAAGATTATGAATATGCCCGTGTACCTGTTCACAGGATTTCTTGAGGGCGGAAAAACCACTATAATTCAGGAATCTCTTGCCGACAGGAGATTTAACAGCGGCGAGAAAACTCTCGTGCTTATGTGCGAGGAGGGAATAGAGGAGCTTGACCCGTCAAAATTCTGGGGAAGCAACGTTTATATAAAATTTATTGAGAACGAGTCGGAGCTTACGGCAGAAAAGCTCTCGTCCTTTATGAAGGAGCACCGCTACGACCGTGTGATAATAGAATACAACGGTATGTGGCTTCTCGAAACGCTCTATAAAAATATGCCGCGCGATTGGGCTATATATCAGAATATGATGTTTGCAGATGCAAAGACCTTTTTGAATTATAACGCCAATATGCGTCAGCTCGTTTACGATAAGCTGAAGGACGCGGAAATGATAGTTCTTAACAGAGCTTACGACGGAATAGATAAGGAAGAAATACACAGAGTGGTGCGCGGTATATCGCGCCGTGCCGCTATAGTTTACGATTATCCCGACGGACACGTTGAGTACGACGAGATAGAGGATCCTCTTCCTTTTGACGTGGATGCTCCCGTTATTGATATCAAGGATGACGATTTTGCTCTTTGGTACAGAGACCTTTCGGAAAATATGAAGGCTTACGAGGGAAAGACGGTTCATTTCAAGGGACTTATAGCGAGAGACGGAAAGCTTTCGCAAAACGCCGCTATCATAGGCAGACATATTATGACCTGCTGTGCCGACGATATACAGTACGGCGGTTTGGTATGCGTATTTTCCTCGCCCTCGCCTCTGAAAACGGGGGATTGGATAACGATAAAGGGAAAGATAAAGCTTGAGACCGCAAAGGTCTACAAAGCCAAGGGTCCCGTCGTTTACGTTGAGGCAACAGAATTTGCCGTTCCTCCGAAGCAGGAGATAGCGACGTTTTATTGATATTTATAAAAATCCGACGGACATTTTATCCGTCGGATTTTTATACGGTAAGTCAACCGTTTTTCAGTTTTTCGGCTATATTTATAATATGCACGCCCTGTTTTTTCGCGTAATTGCAGGTATAATATGTTCCTCCGCCGGAGGCGGTGCAGTAGGATATACAAAAATCGCTCCCATCCACGAGACGTCTGTTCCTCATATGCATACAGTTCGGGGTGTAAACGTCGGATACGTATTCCGCAGAGTCGGCGTTTGATAATATATATTCGTATATCTCTCTGTTTCTCTCGGTCCAGCCCTGCGCTTGATCGCGGCAGGGAAGAATAAGCTCAAGCCTGATAAAGCCGTATTTTCTTTTCTTCTCTAGAATTTTAAGCTCCGCAAGCGTGTCAAATCCCATAGCTCCTCCGCATCTGAAAACGGTTACTCCGCAAACTATGAGTCTTTCTATCTCGTAATCGAGAACGTCGGGCATACGTTCTATATCGTCGGGATCTATTTTTCTGTGTCCCGTAAAGCAGCAAATCATAAAAGTCCTCCGAAAAATACCGCATTTTGACATTCACGTTATTATTATACAACAAAATCTCAAAAAATGGAATACAAAAAAAATATTCCTTTGCTTTTTGAGTACAGGCATAAAAGATACTGAATTATTATAGACTTGTGGTGAGGAATATTTTGATTCGGAGGATAAGGAAATGAAAAAAAACGTGTTATTTTCTTTTTGCTTTTTGCTGGTAGTAATAGTCGCGTCCTCGGCGGCGGCCTTTGCGGCGGACGCGAGCGACGAGAGCCTGCCCGTATCTCACGGACTTTACGTTCTGGCTGAGGAAAACAGTATGGCTATGGCGGGAATTAAGGGGAATAAGATAAGCTTTGACGCTGACGATTTCGCGAGAAGCCTCAATCTTTCGGAGGTTACGAGCGTTACCGTAACCGAGGTGCCTCCTACGGCGGACGGGGAGCTTCTCGTGGGCTCGACCGTCGTGAACGCGGGACAGACGATAAGCGGCTCGAATATAGCGCTTATTAGCTATAACGCCAAATCGGACACCTCTACTATGTCCTATTTCCGCTTTAAAGCGGGAGACTCGGCATACGACATAAGGTGCAATCTCTATATGCTTGATAAGGTAAACCACGCGCCGACTCTGAGCACGGCGACAGAGACCTCGCTCAACGTAAGCACTCATAAAAATATCACTCTTTACGGTACTCTGCCCGCGCATGACCCCGACGGTGACGAGATAATGATTGAGATAGTATCTTATCCCTCGAGCGGTATACTCGTTATGACAGATAAGGCGAGCGGAAGCTATACCTATACGCCGAGCGACGACTATACGGGAAAGGATTCCTTTACCTACGTTGCCCGCGATAAATACGGCAATTACAGCGCGTCAAAGACGGTAAATCTAACCGTAAATAAGCTTTCTACCTCGGTAGTATATAACGATATGACATCCTCTCCATTCTATAACGCGGCGCTTACTATGACCGAGGAGGGAATTATGAGCGGAACGCAGGTGGGCGGAAATACCTATTTTTATCCCGAAAAGACAGTCAGCCGTTCGGAGTTTCTGGTTATGGCTATGAACACTCTTGGAATAACCGAGGTCTCGGATTCGGCGACCACGGTATTTTCCGATGACGGAGATATTCCGGGATATACGAAGGGATATATAGCGACGGCATACGAGCTTGGATTTATAAAAGGAACTTACGTGGATTCCGAGCTTTGCTTTCTTCCCAACGACCCAATAACACGCGCCGAGGCTGCCGTTATCGTCTGCAATATGGTGGATATTGCCGCTCCAACCGTAACGCCGACCTTTAACGATTCCGACGAGATTCCCGCTTTCGCGGAAAGCGCCGTATGTTCGCTGAATTATATGGGAATACTTTCTTCGTCAGACGGCAATATATCGGCAAACGCCGAGCTTACGAGAGGTGAAGCGGCGCATATACTGTCTCTCGTTATGCAGATAGCCGAGGACTGATATTTTAAGAAAATAATAAATATTGTATAAATAATTCTTGTAATATTCTCCCGCGGATGATATAATAGATATAAGGCATCGGTGTACGCCTGACTATCGTATTTTCCGTGGGAGGAGCAGTTTTGAGGTTCGTTATAGGGGAAAAGCACGGCGGATTGACCGTTCTTCAGATTCTTCGCGGCGTCATAGGACTTTCGGGAGGTATGATAAGACATATAAAATTTCTTGACGAAGGTATACTTCTGAACGGCGAGAGGGTTACGGTAAGGCGGGTGGTAAAAGCAGGAGACCTGCTTGAGCTTGATACCTCCGACGCTTCGCGGAACGAAAAGATAAAGGAATACGATCTTCCGCTGAATATTATATACGAGGATTCCGATCTCGTTATACCGGACAAGCCGCCCTTTATGCCGACACACCCATCGCACAATCATTACGACGATACGGTGGCAAACGCGCTTGCTTTCAGGTATAGAAATATGGAGGAGCCTTTCGTTTTCCGACCTATAAACAGGCTTGACAGAAACACAAGCGGAGCTTTGATAATCGCGAGAAACCGTATTGCCGCCGCCGAGCTGACAAGGAGTATGTCTGAAAAAAAGATACGCAAAAGGTATATTGCCGTTCTTGACGGAGCGCTTCCCGACGACGAGGGCGTTATAGAGACTTATATGCGCAGAACGGCGCAGAGTATCATAGTCAGAGAGGTGTGCGGCAGGGAAGAGGGCGCGGATTACGCGCTGACTAAATATAAGGTGATTGCGCGCTCGGATACGAATACTCTCGTATCGGCACAGCCCGTAACGGGACGAACGCACCAGATAAGAGTGCATTTTTCAAGCCTTGGCTGCCCGCTAGTCGGAGACGAGCTTTACGGAAGAGGCTCGGATGATATAGCGAGACACGCGCTTCATTCCTATGAGATAGCTTTTCCTCATCCCTCGTCAAAGCAGACCGTGTCCGTCAAAGCGCCCCTTCACGACGATATGAACCGTCTTTTGAGAAAATTATTTTCTTACAAGGATATTGATAATGATTTTTAAGTTAAAAAAAGAAGCCGATATTGCCGAAGACGATAGGCTCAAAGAGAAAAACGCGAAGAAGCTCCCGCGTTTTGCGATAGCGTTTTATATCATCGCGGCGGTGTCCGCGATTTTGTTCGCGTTCTTTCTTATAAGCGAGAGCTTCGCGGATTTTTTCAACCGTTATATAAGCTCTGTTCTGAGGGCGGTGTTGGCGTATATAACTAATTGGATACCGTTCTCGCTTGCCGAGATGTTTATAATACTGATTCCCGCTATACTCGTTTTTCTCGTGATTTTCGCGGTAAAACGCTATTCGGAGAGCTGGCGGGACGTGCTCGTTTACTGCGGAACTATGCTCTCCTTTCTCGCTTTGTTCTTCGGAATTTTTACTTTCGGATTTTCTGCCGCGTACAGAGGAACGAAGCTTGAGGAAAAGCTCGGGCTTGAAAGACGGGACGTGTCCTCCGAGGAGCTTTATCTTACGGCGTCTTATCTCGCGGATAAGGTGAACGAGGAGGCGCAGGGCGTGGCGTTTACCGAGGGAGGATTTTCTATAATGCCCTACTCATATGACGAGATGAACGACAAGCTTATTGCGGCTTACGACGAGGCGTGCGACGAATACGATTTTTTGCAGAGGCTTGACAGCAGGGTAAAGCCGGTTATGCTCAGTGAGCTTATGTCTTATACGCATATAACGGGAGTGTATTCGTTTTTTACGGGAGAGGCAAATATAAACGTTGCTTTTCCCGATTATACGATACCTTATACCGCCGCGCACGAGCTTGCTCATCAGCGCGGTATCGCCAGAGAGGACGAGGCTAACTTTATGGCGTTTCTCGTATGTATAGAGTCGGACGACGCGTATATACGTTACAGCGCGTATCTCAATCTTTACGAATACGTCGCGTCCGCGCTCCATTCCGCAGACGCGGAGCTTTATCGTGAGGTATACGCCTCTCTCGGAAAAAATATAAAATACGAAATGAAAGCCTATTCGGAGTTTTACGACAAATACAGGGAGTCGGTTGCCGCTGACGTTTCGGAAACCGTGAACAATACCTTCCTCGTCATACAGGGAACGGAAGGCACGAAAAGTTATGGAATGGTGGTTGATATCGCCGTGGCATATTATAAGACGCTGCAATAATTTTTGTCATATTTTAAACTCTTTGAATATAATATTACCGTATACGTCATTTTTCTCTTTATTTTTACCTGATTTTATGGTAAAATACAGATAGCCGGGGCTTACGGGTGCTCGGTCAGATGAAAAACGTTTAAACAACGACACGGATAAATGACCTTTGGGAGCTGAAAAATGAAGAAAATTACAGTTCGGGGAGGCTATTCTTTGAATGGCGACGTTTATATATCGGGTATGAAAAACGCCGCTCTCCCAATAATCTTTGCTTGTATACTTAACAAAGGAAAAAATATATTATACAACGTTCCGCGCGTGAGCGATATTGAGCTGTCATTTGATATTCTCGAATCTCTCGGAGCAAGTGTTAGAGACAGAGAGGACGGAGGGGTAGAGCTTGATACCTCCGGAATACGCTCGGTCGTCGCTCCTTACGAGTTCGTGAGCAAGATGAGAGGCTCGACCTATCTCATAGGCGCTATGCTCGCGAGATTCGGAGAGGCTCGCGTGGGTATGCCCGGCGGGTGCGATTTCGGAGACCGCCCGATAGACCAGCATATAAAGGGCTTTGAAACGCTTGGAGCAAAAATATCCTTTACCGACGCTACGCTGCGCGCCGACGCGGGCGACGGACTCGTTGGAAGCTCGGTCTATCTGGATATCGCCTCGGTCGGAGCTACCGTAAACATAATTATTTCGGCGGTATTCGCAAAGGGAACTACCGTCGTGATGAACGCCGCGAGAGAGCCGCATATCGTTGACCTCGCAAACTTTCTCAACCGCTGCGGAGCGGACATAAGAGGGGCGGGAACCAATACCGTCAGAATACACGGCGTAAGCGAGCTTCACCCTTGCTCGTACACCGTTTCTCCCGATATGATAGAGGCGGGAACCTTTATGGTGGCGGCGGCAACCGCGGGCGGACGGGTGAATATACGAAACGTCATTCCCGAGCACCTTGAGACGATAATAGCAAAGCTTCGCGAGACGGGAGTATCGGTTGATGCAGGGGATGATTTCGTTACTATAGAGTCGGACGGAAAGTTCAGAGGCGTTACCATAAAGACTTGGCCGTATCCGGGATTTCCGACCGATATGCACCCGCAGTTCAGCGCAATGCTCTGCTTTGCGGAAGGAGTCAGCCGTGTGTACGAGGTTATTTGGGACGGGCGCTTCAGATACGTGAGCGAGCTTCAGAAAATGGGTGCCAATATCGACGTATCGGGTAATGCCGCCATAATTATGGGCGGTGGCAGGCTTCGCGGAGCGGCGATGAGCGCTATGGATCTCCGTGCCGCCGCGGCGCTCGTTATAGCGGCGCTCAGAGCCGACGGAGTATCGGAGATAGGCGGAGTCGAATTCCTCGAAAGGGGATATTGCGGATTTGACAAAAAGCTTCGCGCGCTCGGAGCCGATGTTTACATAGACGAATAAAAACGGGCGGAAGGTATGGCGTGATACCCTTGGCGGAGAATAAAAAAGCACCGCTAAACGCAAGTAATTCTAAAAAATTTCTTGACATTCGGTATCTCCTGTGTTACAATTTAATCATTGATAACAACAATAAAAAAGGAGAAACATTATGAAAAAAATCATTTCTTCGCTTCTGCTGTGTGTTCTGCTGGTCTCATCCGTTCTTTCGCTCGCTTCCTGCGGCAGCCCGAAATTTGAGTTTGAATTGAACGAGGACGGCAAATCCTACAAATTGGTAGGAATGGAGAACGCCATAGGCGACGTCGTCGTTCCCGAAACCTACAACGATCTTCCCGTAACGAAAATCGGTAAAAATTCCATTGAAGATAAGCCGAGAATGACCAGTCTCGTGTTCCCCGATTCGATTACCGAGATTGAGGAATACGCTTTTACCGGCAACCTCAACGAATTGGTAAGCATCACTATTGGAAAGAACGTTACTCACATTGGCGATTATGCCTTATCCGGCTCCGCCGTTGCGACAACGACGATAAACTATTGTGGAACTTCCGAGCAGTGGATAGAGCTTTGCAGATACTATACGGGCTCGGTAGACGGAGAGAAATACACAAGGGTATACAATGAAGACGCGATCACTGTAATTTGCGATTACGTAATGCCCTCCGCAGACTAATAACGAAAAAGACGCAAATGTGCAACGGGCACTGACCAAAACCAAAAAGTAACGGACGGGTAGTTGAAACTACCTGTCCGTTACTTTTTTTCGTTAAGAATATTACGCTATACCTTCCGCCTGCTTTTATTCACCGTGCGAGGCGTCTATTTTCAAGGATTCGAGCGATTTTTCATCAAAATACTCAATCGGGTCTACCGCAAGGTCGGCAACCGTCATCTCAAAGTGCAGGTGAGGCTCCTCGCCTACCTCTATCATAGCACTCTCTCCAACCGAGCCTATGAGCTGTCCCGATCTTACGGACGCTCCTTCAACTATTCCCTCGGGAAGAGTTTCGGAGAGGTTTTTATAAATGGTATAGCAATCTCCGCTGTGCTCGATAGCCACGCAGTATCCCATAAGGACGTCCTCCCAGATTTTAGATACCTTTCCGTCAGCCGCGGCGTATACGGGTGCGTCAGCCTCGGTAACTATATCAAGACCGAGGTGCACTCTGTAATCTCTCATAGTGTTTGAATAGACCTGAAGGCTTGCGTCGTGTCCTTTGGAAAGCGCTCCGTTTACGGGCAGAATCAAGGAAGGAATCTTGTCTTCAACCTGAGCCGAGCCGTTGTTTGAGGGAGCGGTAGTGCTCGCGGGCGCGTCGGTAGAGGGAGCGTCGGGTTCTTTTTGGGGTTCTTCTTTTACGGTAGTGCTTTTCGTGGTGTCCGCAGGAGTGGGGACTTCGTTCTTTTTCGCGCGGTTAGTGGCTACGGTTATAGAGATTATAACTGCCAAAGCCGCAATAAGAACTATTGCCGTGAGCACTGCGGCACGGTTTACCTTTGTATTTTTCAGTTTTTCTCGTAAGCTTGAATTTTGCTGTTTTTCAGACATTTTACTTGGCTCCTTTTGAGTTATTTACTGATAGTATTTTTACCATAATAAACTGCTTTATTCATTTTAAAGAAATTTTATCCCTGTTTTGTTTTTTATACGGGGGAGAAACTTTTGCAAAAGTTTCTCCCCTAAATAAATCAAGACAAACTAACTTTATAATTGACTTTGGCAGTCTTTTGTGATATAATAAAAAAGGTATTTTGTCGGATACCGAGGTAATCTGCAAACGGCAATAGAAAGATAAAAAATGAAAATACTTGCAATAGGCGATATCGTCGGAACGAGAAGCGTTGACTATCTTTCCGACAGACTTTTCAGAGTTAAAAACGAGCTTGGCATTGATTTCGTCGTGGCGAACGCCGAAAACGCTACCGAGATACACGGAGTTTCCTCAAAGGAAGCTCTTGACGTGCTTGAAGCGGGAGTTGACGTTATAACGCTCGGAAATCACACTTACGGCAGACGGGATATCTGCGAGCTTCTCAGCACAGACGCCAAAATTATCCGTCCCGCAAATTATCCTCCGTTAGTTCCCGGAGCAGGGCATATAATTACCGAAACACTCGGATACAGAATATTATGTATAAACGTGCTTGGAACGGTTTTTATGGAGGCTATGGCGTGTCCGTTCGCTACGGTTGAGAATGTTCTTGACGCGGAGAAGGGAAATTACGATATTTCAATTCTCGATATCCACGCCGAATCGACCTCGGAAAAGATAGCTCTCGCGCGATATTTTGACGGAAGAATAAATATTATTTTCGGAACGCATACTCACGTTACGACGGCGGACGAACAGATACTGCCGAGAGGAAGCGGATATATTACCGACCTCGGTATGAGCGGTCCCGTAAACGGGGTGCTTGGTACCGACGCCGCCACGGTTATAGAAAAAATGAGAACCAAAATGCCCGCTCGCTTTACGGTTGCCGACGGCGAGATAAAGGCTTGCGGGGCGATATTCGAGCTTGACCCTGTTTCCAAAAGAGTGAAGAGCGTCAGCAGAGTTAAATTTTAGGAGGAGCGTAATGGAGCGGAATAAATTGAAGAGCGTATCCTGTCAGGCTCTCGCTTATCTCGGAGACTGCGTGCTTGAAATGTGCGTCAGGGAATATCTCGTCGAGCTTGGTTATTCCAGATCCGCAAAGCTCAACTCGGCGGCGCTTGATTTCGTGAGGGCACCAAAGCAGGCGGAGGCGATGAAAAACATACTTCCGATACTTACCGAGGATGAAGAGTCGGTTTTTAAAAGAGGAAGAAATATAGGGCATACCTCCACGCCCAAATCGGCTACCTTTGCGGAGTACCGCGCGGCGACGGGAATGGAAGCCCTTTTCGGATATCTTCATCTTGAAGGAAAGAGCGGCAGAATAAAAGAGCTTTTCGCTCTTGCGTATAAAATAAATATAAGCGAAGGAGAAGAAAATGAACAATCCGATAATTGAAATCAAAGTTAAAAATCTCGGCACGATGACCGCCGAGCTTTATCCCGAAAAGGCGCCCAAAACGGTTGCCAATTTCGTCAAGCTTGCCGAGGAAGGCTTTTTTGACGGACTGATATTCCATAGAGTCATAAAGGGCTTTATGATACAGGGCGGCGGCTATAACGAGGCTATGGAGAATAAGGAGACCGATTCGATAAAGGGAGAATTCAAGGCGAACGGCTTTATGGGCAACGACCTTAAGCATACCCGAGGAGTGCTTTCTATGGCTCGTACCTCCGATCCCGATTCGGCGTCCTCGCAGTTTTTCGTAATGCATATGGACGCGCCTCATCTTGACGCGCAGTACGCGGGCTTTGGAAAGCTTACCGACGGTTTTGACGTGCTTGACGCTATTGCGTCGGTAAAGACGGGAAGCTACGGCTGGTATATGCAGGACGTTCCGAAGGAGCCCGTCGTTATAGAGACGATAAATGTTATAAGCAAATAAGCCATTGCTCAAAAAGTGACACAAAATTCAAAAAATATCGTATGTCGCTTGACTTATCTGTAAGTATATGTTATAATCATAAGAGTAAAAAATATATTGGAGGGTGATATTATGAAACATATTAAGACTTTGGAAACAAAGAACCTTTGCGCAAGCGCTAAAAACGGCGGTTGCAGCGAGTGCCAGACGTCTTGTCAGTCTGCCTGCAAGACCAGTTGCGGAATTGCTAACCAGCAGTGCGAGAAGACAGAGAGATAATTTCTGCCGCAAAGAAAAAACTATATAAACAAGGAAAATACTGTTATTGACTCCGTTTGGGGAAGATAACAGTATTTTCGGTAGTTATGTTATAAAGTGAGGAACGTAGATGATACATTGTTATAAGCTCGGGGGACTCAATATCGTCCTTGACATATATTCGGGCTCGGTTCACGTGGTGGACGAGGTGGCGTACGACGTAATAGAGATGTACGAGAGCCGTGACCGCGAGGAGATAAAGGCCGAGATACTGAATAAATATAAATCTACCGACGGAGTGTCCCCCGAGGATATAGACGACTGCTTTGAGCAGATAGAGGAGCTGAAAGCTGCGGGTAAGCTCTTTACCGAGGATACAGTTGAGGAGCTTGCCGGCAAGTTTAAGGAGAGAAGCGCAGGTGTCGTTAAGGCGCTTTGCTTACATATAGCGCACACCTGCAATCTTAACTGCTCGTATTGCTTCGCGAGTCAAGGGAAATATAATGGTGAGCGAGCTATTATGAGCTTTGAGGTCGGAAAGCAGGCGCTTGATTTTCTCGTTGCCAATTCAAAGGGCAGACGAAATCTTGAGGTCGACTTTTTTGGCGGAGAGCCGCTTATGAACTTTGAGGTAGTAAAGGATCTTGTGGCATACGCGCGAAAGATAGAGAAGGATGCGGGGAAAAATTTCCGCTTCACTCTTACTACGAACGGTGTGCTTATAGATGATGACGTTATAGATTTTGCCAATCGTGAAATGAGCAACGTCGTGCTCAGCCTCGACGGAAGAAAAGAAGTACACGACAGATACCGCGTTGACTATGCGGGTAATGGCAGTTGGGAGAAGATAGTTCCCAAATTCCAGAAGCTCGTCGAGGCTCGCGGCGGCAAAAACTATTATATGCGCGGCACTTTCACACACGCGAATCCCGATTTTCTTAAGGATATAGAGGTAATGCTCGGCCTCGGCTTCAAGGAATTGAGTATGGAGCCGGTTGTGGGACCTGAGGATGACCCCACGGCGCTTACAAAAGAGGATCTGCCAATAGTTCTCGAACAGTACGAAAAGCTTGCGGAGCTTATGCTTGAGCGTCACAGAAAGGGAGATCCGTTTACGTTCTACCATTATATGATAGACCTTACGGGCGGACCTTGTATATATAAGCGTATATCGGGCTGCGGCTCGGGAACCGAGTATATGGCGGTAACGCCTTGGGGAGATCTTTACCCCTGTCACCAGTTTGTCGGAGACGAGAAATTCAAGCTCGGAGACGTTTGGCGCGGCGTGAGCAATAAGGAAGCGCAAGCCGAGTTTGCCGCTTGTAACGTATATACACGTCCCGAATGTAAGGATTGTTGGGCAAAGCTTTACTGCTCGGGCGGCTGTGCCGCAAACGCATATCACGCGACGGGTTCGGTCAGCGGAGTATATAAATACGGCTGCGAGCTTTTCAAAAAAAGAATGGAATGCGCTATTATGATAGAGGCGGCGAAGCTTACGGAGTGTGAGTGATGATGAACACTCCAATCTATGATTTTGTGAGGAAGTACGCAAGTTCCGATTCACTGCGTATGCATATGCCGGGGCATAAAGGTATCGATATGCTCGGTATTGAAAGATTTGATATAACCGAGATAGAGGGCGCCGATACACTCT
Organism: Clostridia bacterium; assembly: GCA_017464565.1. Taxonomy (GTDB): domain Bacteria; phylum Bacillota; class Clostridia; order Oscillospirales; family CAG-272; genus HGM12713. The sequence continues at coordinate 50,247 of JAFTZH010000008.1, read as the reverse complement.
ATTCGGCAAACGGTATAATAGAACAAAGCCGGAAAAACGCAAGTCAGCTTTTCGGTACGGAGAGGACGCTCTATTCGACAGAGGGATCATCTTTATGTATCAGAGCAATGCTTTATCTTGTCAGCCGTTATGCGAAAAGTATTGGAAAACGCTCGTATATACTCGCCGCGAGGAATGCTCATAAGTCCTTTATGTACGCCGCGGGAGTACTTGATATAGACGTTGATTGGCTATATCCAACTCAAAGCACATCCTTGCTCTCCTGCAATATAGACGCAAGGACGCTTGATGAAAGGCTCTCGGTTATGGCGGACACGCCTGTTGCCGTTTATATAACGAGTCCCGACTATCTCGGAAACGTTGCTGACGTATCTGCGATAGCCAAGGTGTGCCGCAAATACGGCGTTCTGCTTATGGTAGATAACGCCCACGGCGCGTATTTGAAATTTTTGAATGATGACAGACACCCGATATCTCTCGGGGCGGATATCTGTTGTGATTCGGCTCATAAGACTCTACCCGCGCTGACGGGAGCGGCGTATCTGCACGTGTCCCATAGCGCGCCGCGCTTTTTCGGTGAGTCTGCCGCGTCTGCTATGTCGGTGTTCGCTTCAACAAGTCCCTCATATCTTATTTTGCAGTCGCTTGACGTTTTGAATAAATATCTTGCAGAGGGCTATCCTAAAAAGCTTTCAAAATTTATAGTAAAATTCGAAAAACTAAAATCAGAGCTTATTGAACGCGGATTCTCTTTTGTAGGTGACGAGCCGATGAAGCTCTGTATTATGCCAAAATCATACGGATATACGGGGACTGCTCTTGCACAGCTTCTCATTGATAAGGGTATAGTTTGCGAGTTTTCAGATAAAGATTATCTCGTTATGATGCCCACGCCCGAATGTGACGATGTTGAGCTTGAGCGCATAAAGAACGCTCTTTTCTCACTTGAGAGAAGAGAAGCAATATCGGAGTTGCCTCCCGTGCCCGCAGTCGCGCGGAGGATATTACCTATCGGAGCGGCGATGCTTTCTCCCTCTGTCGAGCTTGACGTGGATGAGTGCGATGGAAGGGTGCTTGCAGACGCGCATATATCTTGCCCGCCTGCGATACCGATCATCGTTTGCGGCGAGAGAATAGATTCAGCCGCGATAGAGTGCTTTAAGTATTACGGTATAGAGCGCTGCAGAGTGGTAAAAGAATAAAAAACATAAAAAGCCCCGCAGGTAGACCTGCGGGGCTTTTTGTTTCAACATTTAGGTTGACAGAACCGTTCGTTATCAGCCGTTGCAGCAGAAAATGAGAATGAGCGCGATGATTATTATCCAGATGCAGTTATCATCAAAGAGATTGCACAAGCAGTTATTCATTCTGGGATCCTCCCTTCAAAGCTTAAAGGACTATTGCCCTTCGATATCATATTATGAGGGGATTCGGCTTTTTGTGCCTAATAAATACAATCTTCTACTTTGACCGGCTCACGTTTTTCATCGGATAGGAAGGACGCTTCCATTATCTTCATAACCCGCATAAGCTGAGCGTGAGTTACCGTCATTTCCGCTTCGCCTCTTACAGCCGCGCAGAAATTGCGGTAGAAATCGTGAACGTCGGACGCGGGTCTTTCGATAAAGCTCTCGGTCGTGGTCTTTTCGTCTCTCGGAGCCATAGTTTTCGTAAGTCCCGCGGCGGTTACTACGGGTTTTACGTCTTTTTCTTCCCATTTATCACAGCAAACGAGTCTGCATCTGTCGCGCCAATCGTTTACCATAGCCGTTCCCGACGTTCCCGCCATAAAGAAACGGGGAAGGGACAGAAAGTGCGAGGTGCCTACCTCTATCCTTGCGGTTAGACCGCCTTCAAAATACAAATCAAGCTTAAATCCGTCGTCCACCTCGTCGTTGGTCAGATGGTCGAAGCGGCAGTACAGCGACTCTACCTTTTTATCGTATACTATGCCGAGCATCTGGTCTATAAGGTGAACGCCCCAGTCGAGCATCATTCCTCCGCCGTATTCCTTGCGCCCTCTCCAGTCTCCGGGTATTCCGCGGGAGCCTTGATATCTCGATTCTACGCCGAATACCTTGCCGAGCTTGCCCGAGGCGTAAGCCTCTTTCATCATAAGATAGTCGCAGTCCCAGCGTCTGTTCTGGTGCGTGGTAAATAGTCTTCCGCATCTTTCGGACGCGTCGAATATTTCCTTAAGGTCGGCGCTTGAGAGAGTAACGGGCTTTTCGCATATAACGTGCTTTCCCGCCTCCATCGCCTTTATCGCCAAGGGCTTGTGCCTGTCGTTTGGAACGGCTATCGTTACTATCTCAACGCTTTCGTCCCCCAAAAGCTCTTCAAGAGACGAGTAGGCGCGGATTCCGTTTTCCTGCGCAAGCTTTCTTCTTTCTTCTTTTATATCGTATATTCCGCAGAGGTTTGCGACGTCGCTAGCCAAGAGATATTTCCCGTGCCAGCTTCCCATACCCCCATATCCTATTATAGCCGCGTTTGTTTTGCTCATAGTATTATATCCGCCTGCGGCGGAATCTCCTTTTTATTAAGCTTTATATCGATATTATAAGACATATAGCAAGACAATTCAAGTCATTATAGCTAAAATAAAAGACAAATATTGCCCAAAAAGAATATACGAAGAATATTTTGTACGCACAAAAAGTTATTGAAGAAAAAATTTGAAAATCCTATTGAGAAAAATCGCAAGATATTATATAATATTTGTATACTGTAAATACGGAGCAAACTGATGTCTAATAGTGAAAAGCAAAAGAATATAAGAAATTTTTCCATCATAGCGCATATCGACCACGGTAAATCCACGCTTGCCGACAGAATACTTGAGGCAACGCAGACGGTCGCAAAGCGTGATATGGAAGAACAGATACTCGACAATATGGACCTTGAAAGAGAGCGCGGTATTACCATTAAAGCGCGTGCCGTCCGACTTGATTATACGGCGGATGACGGAGAAAATTACGTTTTCAATCTTATAGACACCCCCGGACACGTCGACTTTAACTACGAGGTTTCCCGCTCGCTCAACGCCTGCGACGGAGCGCTGCTCGTGGTTGACGCAACGCAGGGAATCGAGGCGCAGACGTTAGCTAACGCCTATCTCGCGGTGGATTCCGACCTGGAGATAGTTCCTGTTATCAATAAAATAGACCTTCCGTCAGCCGATCCCGACAAGGTAAGGGGAGAGATAGAGGACGTTATAGGAATACCCGCAGAGGGCTGTCCCGCGGTATCCGCGAAAACGGGACTCAATATCGAGCAGGTGCTTGAGGCTGTCGTTGCGAATATTCCCGCGCCGACGGGAGACACCGACGCGCCGCTTAAAGCGTTGATTTTCGATTCGTATTACGACAGCTATCTAGGCGTCGTCGTTTACGTTCGTATAATTGACGGTACGCTTAAGAGCGGAGACAGAATAAAGCTGATGAATACGGGAGCGGAGTTTGACGTCGTTGACGTCGGATATATGGCTCCGTTCGGGCTTAAGAAAGCCGACGTGCTGAGCGCGGGCGAGGTCGGATATATTACCGCCTCGATAAAAAATATCGGAGATACGCGCGTCGGAGATACGGTAACTCTCGCAGACAACCCCGCAAGCGAGGCTATGCCCGGATTTAAGGCGGTACAGCCTATGGTATATGCGGGTATATATCCCGCTGACGGAGCAAAATACGGCGATCTTCGCGATGCGCTTGAAAAGCTTCAACTCAACGATGCCGCGCTTATATTTGAACCCGAGACCTCGATAGCTCTTGGCTTCGGATTCAGATGCGGATTTTTGGGTCTTTTGCATATGGAGATAATTGAAGAAAGACTTGAGAGGGAATTCAATCTCGATCTTATCACCACCGCCCCCTCGGTAATATACGAGATAAAGAAAAAGGGCGGGGAAGCGGTGAGAATAGACAACCCCTCAAACTATCCGTCTGCCGATGAGATAGAGGTCGCTTACGAGCCTATCGTCAAGGCAAGTATAATTACTCCCACCGAATACGTCGGAGGGCTTATGGATCTTTGTCAGGACAGACGAGGAAATTTCCTTGACATGAAATATATAGATTCTCAACGTGTGGAGCTTCACTACAATCTTCCGCTCAACGAGATAATATACGACTTTTTCGATGCGCTTAAAAGCCGTTCACGCGGATACGCATCGCTTGACTATGAGCTTGGAGAATACGTTCCGAGTAAGCTCGTCAAGCTCGATTTTCTGCTCAACGGCGAGCAGGTAGACGCTCTTTCCTTTATCGTTCACGAAGAAAAGGCGTACGGCAGAGCCAGAAAGATCGCCGAGAAGCTGAAGGATAATATTCCGAGACAGCTTTTTGAGGTGCCGATACAGGCGGCTATCGGGTCAAAGATAATAGCAAGAGAAACTGTCAAGGCAATGCGTAAGGACGTTCTCGCAAAGTGCTACGGCGGTGATATTACCCGTAAGAAAAAGCTGCTTGAAAAGCAGAAAGAGGGTAAGAAAAAGATGCGCCAGCTCGGCTCGGTTCAGGTCTCTCCAGAAGCGTTTATGGCAGTGCTTAAACTCGATGATGATAATTGATTTGCGGGGATTTGATTTTTGGGGGAGGAGGAACTTCTTGCAAGAAGTTCCTCCTCCCCCATACCCCCCTCCTCTTCAAGAAATCTTAGGCAATGTTTTCTTTTTGCTTACTTTTTCTTTTGCGTGTAGAAAGATACACGAATAGATTAAGTTGAATGTTGTAAGGCAATGTTTTCTTTTTGCTTACTTTTTCTTTTGCGTGTAGAAAGATACACGAATAGATTAAGTTGAATGTTGTAAGGTAATGTTTTCTTTTTGCTTACTTTTTCTTTTGCAAAAGAAAAAGTAAGGGAGAAAAGAGGTATAAAATGAAGAAGCTTGGAATATACATACACATACCATTTTGTATTCAAAAATGTATGTACTGTGATTTTTGCTCCTTTCCGAAAAGTGAGGAAGGTTTAATAGAGGGATATGTGTCGGCGCTTTGCCGCGATATAGAATCGCGCGCTGCCGATTGTCTCGGATATACTGTTGATACGGTCTATTTTGGCGGGGGTACACCCACGCTGTTGCCTATAAATGAATTTGAGAGAATAATTGATACTTTACGAAAGAACTTTTGCATTGACACGGATTGTGAGATAAGCAGTGAATGTAATCCCGCTACGGTCGATCTTGACTACCTTCTGAAACTTCGTGAGATTGGTGTAAACCGACTCAGCATCGGTCTGCAGAGCAGCAATGATATGGAGCTTCGGGCACTTGGTCGTATACATAGTTATTCGGATTTTGTCAGTACGTATAACGACGCGCGAAAGGCAGAATTTGAAAATATCAGCGCCGACCTTATGTACGGTATACCGTATCAGACCGCAGATAGCTTCAAAAAAACGCTTTCCGACGTCGTCTCTCTCGCACCCGAGCATATTTCAGCTTACGGTCTTAAGATAGAGGAGGGAACGCCGTTTTTTAAGATGGCAGACGAGCTTGTTTTGCCCGATGAGGATGCGGAATATGAAATGTATACGATGTGTACGGATTTTCTTGCGGAAAACGGGTATGATAAATATGAGATAAGCAATTTTTCGCGCAAGGGGTACGAGTGCCGGCATAATATAAAATATTGGAACGGGGACGAATATCTCGGCTTCGGCATTTCGGCGCACTCCTATTTCGGCGGTGAAAGATTTTCAAATTCCCGCGATATAGAAGCGTATATCAAGGGACTTGACGTAACCGAGGAGAGAAGGGTGATTACGCCTCGTGAGAGAATGGCTGAATACGTTATGCTTCGTATGCGCTTGAAGGCGGGAGTTGAGCATAAGGCTTTTTTTGAAAGGTTCGGCAGAGATTTTTCTGAGATATACGGATATCGCCTTGAAAAATACGCAAAGGACGGTTACGTTCGTCAAACGGCGGGCAATACTTTCTTCAGCGACAAGGGCTTTTTTGTGAGTAATTTTATTTTGTCCGATATTCTCGATTTTGAAGCTTTATAAAATTTTATAAAACTGTTGACTTTATAAGAGATTTATAATAAAATATAAATATAGAATTTTTAGTTGATACGTATGTTTTGGAGGACGTTAAAATGGAAGAGAACATAATGGATAACGATTACTTTACTCTCACCGACGAGGACGGGAACGAGATAGAGTTTGAAATGATAGCCGAGTGCGAAAGAGACGGCGAGAGATATTTCGCTATGATACCCGTTGAGGACGATGCGAATAACGACAGCGACGTTTGCGAATATATAATCCTCAAGCTTGCCGAGGAAGACGGCGAGGAAATACTCGTTACTATCGACGACGATGACGAGCTTGACGACGTTGCCGACTATTTCGACGACCTTTTCACTCAGGAAATAGATTATGATTGACATACTTTTCTTTCGTGAGAAAGAAAAGTATGCAAAAGAAAGCAATACGAAAAGATAAGGCGAATATTGTGTGGCAATGTTTTCTTTTTGTTTACTTTTTCTTTTTTAAAAGAAAAAGTAAGTCCTGCTTAGTGCGTGATAATCTCGAAAAAAACCTACAAATAGAAAAAGGAGTCCGAAAAAAGAGATCAAACGTGGTTTGCAGACCTCCCTCTTTTCTCCTCGATTGACTTGTCTCGACAGGAAAAGAGGACGTTGGGAGCAGTAAAGCGTGAGATAGGACACCGCCTTGCAACGCAGGGTTTCTCTATCCTGGTTACACGGCTCGGCGGGATAAAAAAGAAATTCGGGGATATCGTAAGCGATATCCCCGAAAATCGTTTTAACATTTTGATTTTTAATTAATAAGCGTTGGCAATGAAGATGTACATAACAACCATTGTAGCAACGAAAACGAAAGAAAGAATAGTCGTCATTCTGCTGAAGATTTTATCGGTCGTTTTACCCTTGGTTTTTCCAAAGAAGGTTTCAGCACCTCCCGCGATAGAGCCGGACAGTCTTTTGTCCTTTCCAGACTGCATAAGAACGCAGACAACGAGAACTGCCGATAAAACCAAAATAACGATACCGAGAACTATTTCCAAAGCACTCATTATTAACCTCCGAGTTATTGTATTCCGTATTTTGTAACGAGCCAAAGCCACGTTAAAAGTCATTAACGCTTTAATTTTACCACATATTAAAAAAAAAAGCAATACTAATTTGAAAAAAATAATTTTTTATTAAGGAGATTTTTAAAATGAACGTATATAAAGGACGCCCAAATGTTACCGAAGGACGCGAGGCAAGAGAGCTTGCGGTGTACGATACGCTCGACGCATTGGGAATAAAATACGATAGAGCGGACCACGGAGCCGCTATGACCATGGAGGATTGCCGAGAGACCGACGATGCGCTCGGTGTGCGGATGTGCAAAAACTTATTTTTATGCAACAGACAAAAAACCGACTTTTATTTGTTGCTTATGCCTGCGGACAAGCCGTTTAAAACCAAGGAGCTTTCGGCGCAGATAGGAAGCGCGCGGCTTTCCTTCGCTTCCGCAGAGGATATGGAGAGATATCTCGGAGTTTCTCCCGGGGCGGTGAGCGTTATGGGACTTATGAACGATACTGATAAAAACGTGAAGCTGCTCGTTGACGGGGAGCTTGCGTCAAACGAGTACATAGGCTGTCATCCCTGCGTGAACACATCGAGTCTTAAGATAAGAACCGCTGACGTTTTCAGAACTTTTCTTGCTTTCACGGGACACGAAATTACGTACGTAAAGCTTACGGGAGCGGAATAAAAATAAAAAATCCAAAAATATGCAACCTTTTGGAAAAAAATGCGACATATCAGATGGAGGTCGAAAAAATGGAGGATAGTCAGATAGTAGATCTATATTGGGCGCGTTCCGAATCGGCCGTGAGCGAGACCGACCGAAAGTACGGAAGAATGCTTAACTCTATTTCCTTTTCGCTTTTATCCTCGGCACAAGACGCCGAGGAGTGCGTCAACGACACATATCTTGCCGCGTGGCAGAGTATGCCTGAGGAAAGACCGACATATCTCGGAGCGTTTTTAGCAAAGATAGTAAGACGGATATCGGTTTCGAGATACCGCTCGGAGCACAGCGAGAAGCGAGGCGGTGCGGGGAAGATAATAGAGGAGCTGAGCGAATGTATTCCGTCGCGGTCCACGGTGTCGGAGGAATACGAGAACGGAAGGCTTGCGGAGACGCTGAACTCTTTTTTGCTGGGGCTTGACCGAAAAAAGAGAGCGATATTCGTGCGCAGGTATTTTTATTCCGAGCCGATAGAAAAAATATCGGCGGAGCTTGGAATTAAAACGGGAAGCGTAAAGAGTATTTTGTCACGTACGCGTCAGTCGCTTCGGGAAGTACTTCGGGAGGAAGAGCTTTTATGAATGACAGAATGAAAAAAGCGGAATATCTGTTTGACGAGCTTGGACTCATAGACGACGCTATCGTGGCTCAGGCGGCGGAATATAATAAACATTCTTCCGTTGGGGTAAGTCGGTTCAGAAAAACCGTTATTGCCGCGGCGGCAGTTATGGTTTTCGCGATGGTATTTACGGGAACACTTCTCATAGGCTTTTTGCGCGACAGGCTCGCACCGAGGGACGAGGGAAGCGATGACGGAGTATCGGCGGTATATTCCGAGAGTCTTTCCGATGCGCTTTATAAGGCGGAGACGAGCGGAATTGCCGAGGAGTGTACGCTTGAGAGTGTGGATCTGTTTGACGGAACGGCAAGGATAATCTGGCGAAGAGAGGGCGGAGAATATTACGCTATCTCTCTTGCGGGAGCCGAGAAAAGAGCAAGGCTGACACGCGCCGTTGAGGCTGCTTATTCCAATTCCGAGTCGGTATCGGACGGCGGCTCGTCCGACGAGGTGAGCGTTTGGATAAGTATGGGAGACGGAAGCGTCATTTCACCGTATCTTAAGAAATCCGACGGGAACGTGGGATACGGAGAATTGTTCTCTTACTCGCCCGAGATAATACCGTCAAGCGAGCTTACCAAACTCGTAGACGATATCGTTGCCGATTCTGACGGCTGACTTTTATCCTATTCAACTTTTGACTGTCGAAAGGAGAAAAGCTATGAAAAAAATTATATCTTTATTACTTGCGGTGCTGATGCTGACGATTTGTCTTTTTGGCTGCGGCGCGAAAAACGACGAAGCGGGCGATATGGAGCTGGGAGCCGACGGAGCGGCGGGAAATTCGGGAGTGAAAAACGTATCGGAGAGTGATAGCGAATACGGCAAGCTCGTCGAAAACGAATTTATAAAAACCGCGGATACACCGATATCCACATTTTCCGCAGACGTTGATACGGCGTCCTACGCTTATTTCCGCAAGCTCGTAAATTCGGGATACGACTTGAGCGGACTTATATCGACGGGCGGAAATTCGATAAGAACGGAGGAAATGATAAATTATTTCGACTACGATTACGAGGGACCGAAGGAAAACGAGCTTTTCGGGATAAACGCGCAGATATCTCCGTGTCCTTGGAACGACGAATCGGCGCTTCTCGTGCTCGGACTCAAGACCGAGGAAATGCAGATAAAGGCGGATAATAATCTCGTGTTTCTTATAGACGTGTCGGGCTCGATGTCGTCGGAGGACAAATTGCCTCTTTTGAAGAAAGCATTCTCGTATCTCGTGGCACAGCTCGACGAGAACGACGTGGTTTCGATAGTTACCTATTCGGGCAAGGAGGCGGTCGTGCTTGAAGGCTGCGAGGGAAGCAAGAGCGAGACGATAATGAAAGCGGTAAACAAGCTCGAAGCTAAAGGCTCGACGAACGGCGAGGCGGGACTTACCAAGGCTTATGCTCTTGCCGAAAAATATTTTATCGAGGGCGGAAACAACCGTATAATTATGGCATCCGACGGAGATCTCAACGTTGGCATATCCTCCTCCGAGGAGCTTGAAAAGTACGTCGGAGAGAAGCGGGACAGCGGAGTTTATCTCTCGGTGCTGGGCTTTGGAACGGGCAACTTTAAGGATGCCAATATGGAGGCAATTGCCGACAACGGCAACGGAGTATATTATTATATCGACGGTGAGAGCGAGGCGGAAAAGGTTTTCGGAAGCGATATCTTTTCTACGCTTTACACGGTTGGACGGGACGTAAAGCTCCAGATTACCTTCAACGGTGAGGCGGTGGAGTCGTACAGGCTCGTTGGTTATGAGAACCGACTTTTGAACGAAGAAGATTTTGAAGACGACACCAAGGACGCGGGCGACGTCGGAGCGGGGCATACCGTAACGGTTTGTTATGAGCTTATACTGACCGACGGAGCTCGGGAGCTTGATGGTGAGTGGATGACGCTTGCGGTGAGATATAAGCCTGTTGGTGAGGACAAGAGCCTGCTTAACGAATATAAGATAGACAAGAGCGCTTATACCGAAACTCCGAGCGGAGATTTTAAATTTATATGCTGTGTAGCCGAGACCTCAATGCTTTTGCATAAGAGCAAATATATTTCCAATATGGGATTGTCCGACATCGTCGCAAAGCTCTCGGAGCTTGATTTGTCGGGAGATGCCGAAAAACAGGAATTTCTGACGCTTATGAGAGAGCTGATGGATGAATAAAATATATTTAATGGGGGAGGAGCTTTTTGCAAAAAGCTCCTCCCACTTGAAAGTTTTGTGTTTGTTTTATGGGGGGAGTGCCTTTTTGCAAAAAGGCACTCCCCCCAAACCCCCCTCTTCAAAAATCTTTAAACGTTGGGTTTTAGTTTAATTTTTCGCCTTGCTTTCTACGGAAAGTTTAATTCGGGTTTTACCATACTCGGTAGGGGAGGGGCTTGCTCCTCCCGCACGGAGAAGCTTTTTGGTAGAAATCAAAACGAAAAACTAAAATCATACCCAAGTTTTAAAGTTTTTGAAGAGGGGTGAGGGGAGAAACTTTTGCAAAAGTTTCTCCCCTCATTAAATTTAATTTTATTCTTGAACGTTTTCTTTAACCGCTATAAAATCTTCTTCTATTTCCTTTGAAGGCGGGGTGGTCAGTAGCGACACGACCACGATACAGATTGACGAGAAGATAAACGCGGGAAGCAGCTCGTAGATTGCGAATATACCGCCGAGCTTGCTTATTACGAGCTTCCAGAGGAATACCATTCCCGCACCGCTTATCATACCGGCAATAGCACCCGCCTTGTTGATACGCTTCCAGAACAGCGAGAAGAGCATAAGGGGACCGAAGGTAGCGCCAAAGCCTGCCCAAGCAAAGGATACGACTTGGAAGATAACGCTTTTTTCATCCAAAGCTATAATTACCGCAATCAAAGTTATTACCAAAAGCGTTATTCTCGATATGGTCATTACCTGCTTGTCGCTCGCATCCTTTTTGAAAACACCTTGATAGATGTTTTTTGAAAACGCGGAAGCGGCAATCAACAGATAGGAGTCGGAGGAGCTTATGGTCGCGGCAAGAATACCCGCCATAACGAAGCCCGCTATAATGGGAGGCAGCGAAGAGGTTGAAAGAGTAATAAAGATATTCTCCGCGTCGGTGGAGGTCAGGTGCTCGGTGGGGAATACCTGTCTTCCGACTATTCCTATAAACACGGCGACGGCGAGAGAGATTACGACCCAAATCATAGCGATGCGTCTTGAACGGTTAAGCTCGTTTTCACTGCGTATTGCCATAAAGCGCAGGAGAACCTGGGGCATACCGAAATATCCGAGCCCCCACGCGAGCATAGAGAATATACGGAGTACGCCGTAGCTTGAAGCCTCACCGAAAACGGGGCTTCCGTTTGATACTACCTGCTCGCCCGCCTCGTTCAGAACGGGAGTAGCCTGATTGAAGAAATCAAAGAATCCCGGAATAGACTGAGCGTTGTCAACCACGGCACCTATACCGCCGGCGTTTACCGTACCGATGATAACTATTACCGCGAGAGCGACTATCATAACGATACTCTGCATAAAGTCAGAGGCACTCTCAGCCAAAAATCCGCCGAGAATAGTGTAAAGCAAAACGAATACCGCCCCGAGTATCATCATAGCGATATAAGGAGCACCGAACAGCGTAGAGAAAAGCTTTCCGCAGGTAACGAGACAGCTTGCCGCATATACTGTGAAGAAGATAAGTATAAAGCCTGCCGCAAGCGTCATAATAACTTTTTTACTGTTTTTTTCTCCTTCGCGGAATCTGTTGGAGAAAAAGTCGGGCAGGGTGATTGAGTTGTTCGCGCGTATGCTGTATCGGCGCAGACGCTTTGAAACTATAAGCCAGTTGAGATACGTACCGATAGCAAGACCTATCGCGGTCCACGCGGCGTCGGCAAGACCGCACCAATAGGCAACGCCGGGCAGACCCATAAGAAGCCAGCCGCTCATATCCGACGCTTCTGCGCTCATAGCGGTTACCCAAGGACCGAGTGTACGTCCTCCCAAAAAATAATTTTCAGAACTTTTATTCGCTCTTTTAGCGAATACGATTCCGATAGCGATGACTCCCGCCATATAGATTATCATCGCAATCAGAATCTGAACGGTTTTTGCATTCATCGTAATGCTCCCTTCAAAGTTTGTTATAAAAAGGTTAAAAAATTAAGTTTATTATAACATATCGAACGGTGATTTGTAAAGAGGTTAATTTGATTTTGGTGAAAAAAACCATAAATTTGATTTTTTTAGAAAAACGTGAAAAAATATTGGGAATAAATCAAAAAAACTTGAAATACTCGGCACAGTGTGCTATAATAGAATCGTAGTATGAGAAATTTTGCTTTTTGCGGGGCAAACGCGGAAATACAGATTTTAGAAAGGGAAGAAGATGCGTGAATTTTTGAATTATATCGTAAAATTTTTTCAGGAATATATCGTTGAGACCGTAAAGACTATACGTATTACGGATGTTCTCGATATCCTTATACTCGCGCTTATTTTATATTACGTCTATACCTTTATACGTGACAGACGCGCAGGCAAGCTTGCGCTCGGACTTATACTTATTTTCGGGCTTTTCTTCCTCAGCTCCGCGCTCAATATGTATGCGCTGAAGTATCTTTTCGATAACTTCTTCCAGGTCGGTGTTATAGCTATTATGATAGTTTTCCAGCCCGAAATGAGAGCGGCGCTCGAAAAGGTCGGCGGAACGCCGTTTTCAAGCCTTAAAAATATCACCTCCGAGTCGGGAGATATGGCTACGCTCAACGCCGAGATAGACAGTATATGCAGCGCGGCGAGCGATCTTTCAAGAGAAAAGGTTGGCGCACTTATCGTAATAGAGCGGACGACGAGACTTGGAGAATATATAAAATCGGGAGTAATCGTGGATTCGGTCATATCCCCTTATATTTTGAGAAATATATTCTTCAACAAGGCTCCGCTTCACGACGGCGCCGTGATAATCAGAGACAACAGAGTTCACGCGGCGGGCTGTTTCCTTCCTATGTCTACGAATTACGATATAGACAAGGACCTCGGAACGAGGCACAGAGCGGCGATAGGTCTTACCGAGATAAGCGACGCTCTCGTTATAGTCGTGTCGGAGGAAACGGGGGTTATATCGCTGTCGGTCAACGGAAATCTCAAGAGAAATTACAATTATAATACTCTTAAGCAGGAGCTCAATTCAATACTTGCTGCGCAGGCTCCAATTGAACTTTCAAAAAAGCACCACCGCAAGGAACAAAAATAACGCTTGGCGGCGCTCGGCAAATATTCTTATTTTTGGTAAAACGGAGATATTATGAAAAAAGATAAATCTGAAAAAGAGATAGCAGGCGGCGACGGCTCTTACGTCGTGAAGAAAAATAAAAAACTGAATCTGTTCGCGTTTATCCTGTGCTTCGTAGCTTCGTTTTTTATATGGATATACGTTATGAACACTCAAAACAGCAACTATACCAAGACTTTCAGTATAGCTATTGAGGTAATCAACGAGAGCGAGCTTTTGAGTGAGCAGGGACTCTCGGTTTTCGGCTTGCCCGAGAGAACGGCGAGCGTTACTATTCAGGGTAAAAAATCCGACGTTCAGAAATACAGCGAGAAGGATTTTCGAGCGTATATTGACGTTTCTGTTATTACCGAAAAGGGTTCGGTTCCCGTAAGTATAGCTATTGAGACGCCTACCACTGCGGTCAGCGTTATCGCGATAGAGCCCAAGACGTTTACCGTTTACGCCGATTATCTCGATACGAAAACGGTTGCTATAGAGCCTTTTTCGCCCGACAGCGCCACGGCGTTGTTTTCTTCGGATACAAGCTCGCTCACTATAACGGGTCCGCGCGCTTATCTTGAGAAGATATCGTCGGCAAAGGTAGCCGTTCCTTATTACGATTCTTATTCTGCGGGAACCCTTATTCCCTCGTCGGATATAAGACTTTACGACGACAAGGATAAACAGCTTTCGTCGCTTTATATGACTTTTGATAAGGACAGTATTACCGTGAAGGTTGAAGAAACAGATGAGTAATTCGGAGAAGTACGCTGACGCTTTTCTCGTCTCGGGTATAAAACTGTCTCTTTGCGACGAGGAAGCGGACGCTTTGAAAATAGCGGCATCTGAAATGAAGCGTGCAGGGATAAACCCTGCACGGCTTCGTTTTCGTATATATAAAAAGAGCGTGGACGCGAGAAAGAAAAGCGATATAAAGCTCGTTTATTCGGTCGCGGCATACTCTGATACCGAGCTTGGAATCTCCGAGAGCAAGCTTGAAAAACACGGCATAAAGAGAATATACGACGGAGATATAGAGGTCGAGCCGGGAAAAGAAAAAGCGAGCTGCCCTCCGCTCGTCGTAGGTATGGGACCCGCGGGAATGTTTGCGGCGTTGATTCTTGCCGAGAACGGATACAGACCTATCGTTATAGACAGAGGGGACTGCGTTGAGAAAAGATGCGCTGTTAACCGACGCTTTATCGAGACGGGAGAGCTTGACCGCGAATCGAACGTGCAGTTCGGCGCGGGAGGAGCGGGAACCTTTTCCGACGGAAAGCTTATGACCCGCATAAACGACGCGCGGATATCTTACGTTCTGAAGCGTTTTTGTGAGTTTGGAGCGCCGAGCGAGATACTTACCGCGGCAAAGCCGCATATAGGAACCGATATGCTGAGGGGCGTGGTTGAGAGACTGCTCGCCCGCGTCGAGGAGCTTGGCGGTAAGGTTATATACAGGTGCAGGCTTGACGATATAAAGGAAAATAAGGATAATACCGTAACGGCGGTTACGAGCAGAGGAGATATAGAGTGCTCGACGGTCGTTCTGGCGGTCGGACACAGCGCGAGAGATACTTACGAGATGCTTATTTCCAAGGGATACGCCGTTGCCGCGAAGGATTTTTCGGTGGGGGTGAGAGTGGAGCATCTGAGGCAGGATATAGACACCGCGCTTTACGGAGAATACGCGGGACATAAAAAGCTCGGAGCGGGAGAATATCATCTTTCGGATACTTCGGGCGAGAGAGGCGTTTATACCTTTTGTATGTGTCCCGGAGGCGAGATAGTCGCGGGGGCGTCGGAGGACGGCGGTGTCGTCGTCAACGGAATGAGCAATTACGCGAGAGACGGAGCAAATTCAAACTCGGCGGTCGCCGTTTCGGTAAGACGTGAGGACTACGGCGCGACTCCGATGGAGGCAATTGCCTTTCAGAGAAATATAGAAAAACTCGCTTTTGAGGCGGGAGGCGCGGATTTCTGCGCTCCCGTACAGACGCTCGGAGATTTTATGCTCGGCAGGTCGGTGAGCGAGCCGTCGAGGATAATGCCGACGTACAGAGACGGCAGGGTAAGGCTTGCCCGCGTGGATAAGCTGTTTCCCGATTATATAACCCGAGGACTTATCCGCGGATTTGCCTCGTTTGACAGAAAGCTTGCGGGCTTTGCCGTATCAGACGCCGTGATAACGGGGGTTGAGACCCGTACCTCGGCTCCGGTAAGAATACTTCGCACCGAAGATTATACTGCGGTCGGACACAGTCTCGTCTACCCTTGCGGAGAGGGCGCGGGATACGCGGGGGGAATAACCAGCTCTGCCGTTGACGGCTTACGTTCGGCGATAGCACTGATGAAAAGATACTCTCCGCCGCAGTAAATCTCGGCTATCCGAAAAAATATAAAGAAAGGCGTGAATATGAACAGTATAAAAAAAGAAAAGATATGGTCTGAAAAATACGTATTCGGTAACGTGCAGACCGACGCGGAGATAAGGAATATCGCGGCGGAGCTCGGAGTATCGGAGATATTTGCCGTCCTTCTTTATAACCGAGGCTATAAGACTCCTGACGAGGCAAACAGATTTTTAAGATTTGAGACTGATGATTTTTACGATCCCTTTCTTCTCGACGATATGGAGTCCGCTGTGCGCAGAATATCCGCGGCTGTGGATAAGGGGGAGAAAATATGTATATACGGGGATTACGCCGTTGACGGAGTTACGTCGGTAAGTATGCTCTACCTTTATCTTACCGAGCTTGGAGCCGACGTTACGATAAAAATACCGAGAAGAGACTGCGAGGGCTACGGAATGTCGGCTCCCGCTATCGACGTTCTCGCAGAAGCGGGCGTAACCCTTATAGTTACTGTGGATACGGGTATTACGGCTAACGATGAGATACTTTACGCGGCGTCTTTGGGAATAGACGTCGTAGTTACCGACCACCACGAGTGCCGCCCCGAGCTTCCCGAGGCGTGCGCCGTTGTAAACCCGCACAGACACGGAAGTAAATATCCCTTCTGCGACCTTGCTGGAGTGGGAGTGGTGTTCAAACTCGTATGCGCTTACGAAATGACGCTTTGCAGAACTCGCGGCGAGGCTGTTATCGAAGGCGTTGGCAGAATATGCAAAAAATATTCCGACCTCGCGGCGATAGGCACGATAGCCGACGTAATGCCGCTCGTTGACGAAAACAGACTTATAGTAAGTATGGGACTCAAGCTCCTTGAAAATACCGAAAGAGCGGGACTTGCGGCGCTTATAGAGGCTTCAAGCCCGTCATCGAGGGACTCGAAGAGCGCGCCGAGGAAGCGGAAAATATCGGCTGGCTTTATAGGCTTTGGCACAGCTCCGAGAATAAACGCGGCGGGAAGAATAAGCGATTCGATAATCGCGGTAAATCTTTTGCTTGAAAAGGATAAAAAGAAGGCGGAGAAGTACGCGGCGGAGCTTTGCGAGATAAACAGACAGAGACAGATAGAGGAAAATAAAATAGCCGAAGAGGCTTACGATATGATAGAAAACTACCCCGAAATAAGAAATTCCTCGGTCATAGTTTTGGAAAACGATAATTGGCAGCAGGGAATAATCGGTATCGTATCGTCGAGGATAACCGAGAGATACGGGCTTCCGTCGATACTTATATCCTTCAGGGGCGCGTTTGAGGGCGAGGCATCGGACGGCGATAACGGAAAAGGCTCGGGACGAAGCATAAAGGGAATGAATCTCGTCGAGGCGCTTGACTTCTGCGGGGACACACTTGAAAAATACGGCGGACACGAGCTTGCGGCGGGACTTACCGTGAAGCGCGGACGCGTTGACGAGTTCAGAAAAAAAATAAACGAATACGCTAAAGAAAAGCTCTGCGACGAGCTTTTTAAGATAAAGATAGACGCGGACTGCGAGCTTGATATGTCCCGCGTAACCCTCTCTCTTGCCGAGGAGATACAAAGGCTTGAGCCGTTCGGCGTGGGTACGCCGACGCCTCTTTTCTCGATGAGAGACGTTACGGTTCAGAGAGTGATGCAGCTCGGCGGAGGAAAGCACACGAAGCTCATACTTGAAAAAGACGGAATTTCGGTCTGCGGAATGTATTTCGGAATATCCGCGTCGGAGCTTGGCTTTGAGTCGGGAGATAAGATAGACCTTCTTTTTAATCTCGATATCAACGATTATAAAAATTTAAGGTCGGTTCAGATGCTTATCCAGGACGCGAGACTTTCGGAGCGTTATGTAAAGGTCATAAGCGACTCCAAAAAGAGATACGAGGAGATATGCGCGGGAGACGGATATTCCGAGGAGGAAAACGTAATTCCCACGAGAGACGATTTCGCCGCGGTCTATACCGTCCTCAGGCACGAGTTTAGGGCGGGGACCAACGTTCTCGACGATAAGACGCTCATAAAGCTGGTAAACTCTTACGACAGACCTCAGATAAATTACATAAAGCTCAAATATATTCTCAGAATAATGAACGAGCTGAGGATATGCGGCGTTGAGGAAATAGATAAGGATATCTTCAAGTTTGAAATATTTTTCAACGCTACTAAAACGAGTATAGATAAATCTTCAATTTTGAAAAAGCTTAAAAGCAAGTGTTACGATAGGGCAAGATAGGTTCTGTTTGCTTTGAGCGAAAGGAAATTATATGTCAACTGAAGCAAGTACGGATATAAAGAGACTTTTGGATATATTATCCGCAACGGGCAAAAAATACGATATCGATATGATAAAACGCGCTTACGAATACGCGAACGCGCTTCACGAGGGACAGTTCAGAGTAAGCGGCGAGCCGTATATCTCTCATCCCGTGGCGGTGGCGGAGATAGTCGCGGGGCTTGAGCTTGATACCGATTCTATCTGCGCGGCTTTGCTTCACGATACCGTGGAGGATTGCTCGGAAAAGACCAATCTTAAGGAGATAGAGACGAAGTTTGGAAAGACCGTCGCTATGCTGGTTGACGGACTTACGAAGCTCGTGCAGATAAACGTTGAGGACAAGGAAGAAGCGCATATCGAAAATATCAGAAAAATGCTTCTCGCTATGTCAAAGGACGTAAGGGTTATCTTCATAAAGCTTTGCGACAGGCTTCATAATATGCGTACTCTCTCGGTAAAGCCCGACGCGAAAAGGAGAATAACCGCGCTTGAAACTATGCAGGTCTACGCCCCTCTCGCACACAGGCTCGGTATGCAGAAAATAAAGCAGGAGCTTGAAAATCTCGGACTTTCGTATCTCGACCCGATAGGATACGCGGAGATAGAAAGCTATATCGAGGAAAAATACGGAGAGAACGTCGGGTTTATCGAGCACGTAAGAAGCTCGGTAAACGCGAAGCTTACCGAGAATAATATCAATTTTACGCTTGAAGGACGTATAAAATCGGTATACAGTATATACCGAAAAATGTATAATCAGAATAAGAGCTTCGACGAGATATACGATTTTTACGCGTTGAGAATAATAGTCGATACCGAGCTTGAGTGCTATACCTCTCTCGGTCTCATACACGAGATGTTCAAATCTATCCCCGGAAGATTCAAGGACTATATTTCAACGCCGAAGCCGAATATGTACCGTTCGCTTCACACTACCGTAATAGGCAGAGAGGGTATTCCTTTTGAGGTTCAGATAAGAACGAAGGAGATGCATCATATTGCCGAGTACGGAGTGGCGGCGCATTGGAAATACAAGTCGGGAGAGCGCTCGAAGGAGGAAATGGACAAGAAGCTCGAGTGGATAGCCCGTCTTATCGAAACCGAGGACGCCGCGAGAGACCCCGACGAGTTTATGAACGCGCTGAAAACCGATATCTTTCACGACGAGACCTTCGTATTTACTCCCCGCGGGGACGTAATCGCTTTACCGCAGGGAGCTACCGTTATAGATTTTGCTTACGCTATACATTCGGGTGTCGGAAACACGATGGTCGGAGCGAAGATAAACGGAATGATAGTTCCTATCGACAGGGTGCCGCAGAACGGAGAGATAGTCGAGATACTTACATCTGCCGCCTCAAAAGGACCAAGCCGCGATTGGCTGAATATAGTAAAGACCAGCGAGGCGAGAACCAAGATACGCGGATGGTTCAAAAAGGAAAAGCGCGCGGAAAATATTATAGCCGGAAAAAATATGGTAGACTCGGAGCTGAAAAAATACGGAAGAGCTTTCACCGAGTCGCAGAGAAACGAGGTAGTTACCACAGTAGGACAGCGTGTTGGCTTTATGAGCGCGGACGATTTCTACAACACTCTCGGATACGGCGGAATAGCGCTTTCAAAGGTCGCACTCAAGCTCAAGGATGAATTTGACAGGCTTATAAAGCTCTCCGAACCGGAGGTGTCCAAATCTGACATTACCGCGGAGAGCGTCAAGACCGTCAAACCGAAGAATATCAAATCGAACAGCGGTATAGTCGTTGACGGAGCGGACGGCTGTCTCGTTAAGTTCGCGCGATGCTGCAATCCCTTGCCGGGGGACGACGTTATAGGCTTTATTACCAAGGGCTACGGAATATCTATACACAAGTCAGACTGCCCCAACGTTATAATGGGAATGGCTAACGGCGAGAACCGCGACAGATGGGTAGAGGCGCATTGGGAGAATGAGGAGGAATCCTCAACCGATCTTTACGAGGCACAGCTCAAGATTCACGTATTCGACCGCATCGGAATAATCGCGGATATAACGGTAGCCCTCTCGGAGATGAGAGTGTTTATACTTCAGATAAATACGGTTAAAAATCAGGCGGATCGTTCCACTATAAACCTTAAGATAAGCTGTAAAAACGTATCTCATTATCATTCGATAGTCGCGCGTCTGAAATCACTTGACGGTATTATAGACGTAACGCGCGGATTTTCGTAAGGAGGACGTATGAAGCTTGTTATACAGCGTGTTCGGCGCGCTTCGGTAAGCGTCGGCGGTGAGGTCTGCGGAGAATGCGGGAAGGGGCTGATGATGCTTCTCGGCGTCGCGGACGGAGATACCCGCGCCGACGCGGAGGCTCTCGCGCGAAAGGCGGTAAATCTGCGGATATTTTCCGACGGAGAGGATAAAATGAATCTTTCGGTAAAGGATATCGGCGGAGAGGCGCTGGTGGTGTCGAATTTTACTCTGCTTGCGAATTATAAAAAAGGAAACCGCCCCGACTATATGGGAGCGGCAAAACCCGATACGGCAAACGAGCTGTACGGATATTTCGTCTCTCTCGTCGAGAGGGAATTGAATAAGGTGGGAACGGGCGCGTTCGGTGAGCATATGGAGATAGAGATATCCGCCGACGGTCCGGTTACCGTAGTAATGGACAGCCGAGAGCTTTCCGTCAAAAAATAATACCGCGTCGGCAGAGGTATGCCGTCAAAAAAACAAAGCGGAGGTTCATAATGAACATAAAAACGGATTCCCCTGTGAATAAATATTACGTGCAGACACTCTGTATGATATTCTTTCCCGGGGAAAAATTCGGGGAACGGGAAGACGAAAACCCCGATACGCCCTCTCTTTATCTGAAAACCGAAAAAAACGAAGAGGGTATAGGAGCGTATGCCGAGATAAAGCTCGGAGACAAGTGCTGTAGCGCGGAGCGCTTTGCGCCTTTTTCTTCCGATTTTTCCGAGGAGAGAACTATGAAAATAGCGGTCGGCGCGGCGATACTCGCGGTCGGCGGCGAGCTTATGGGATACCGCCCCTCATGGGGAATGCTTATAGGCGTCCGTCCCTCTAAGGTCGCTACCGAGATGCTCAATATGGGAATGAGCAAGACCAAGGTGAAAAAGACGCTGGTCTCGGATTATCTCGTCATTCCCAAAAAAGCGGCGCTTGCCGTTGACGTGGCTCTCAACGAGAAAAGAATATCGGGAAGCGTAGGAACGAGAGATTGCAGCGTTTACGTATCTATTCCGTTTTGCCCCACCAGATGCACCTATTGCTCGTTCGTTTCGTATACGTCGAAGCGGCTGCTCGATCTCATACCGCAGTATCTCGACAGACTGCTGTGCGATATAGAAGCGAATTTCAAGGTGATAAAAGAGCTTGGGCTTAACGTAAAAACGGTATATATAGGAGGGGGAACTCCCACTATACTTAATGCGGAGCAGTTAAAAAGACTGCTTGCGAAGATAGCTTCTCTTACCGACGTGAGCGCGCTTGCGGAATATACGCTTGAATCGGGGCGCCCCGATACTATAACCGCAGAAAAGTTCGCGATAGCGCGGGAGTATGGGGTTACGCGCGTCAGCGTTAACCCGCAGACGCTTTGCGACGAGGTGCTTTCGGGAATAGGGCGCAGTCATACGGTTGAACAGTTCTTCGAGGCTTACGATATAGCAAAGGCTTCGGGTATCAAAACGGTAAACGTAGACCTTATAGCAGGCTTGCCGGGAGATAATTTCAAGGTCTTTTCCTCGTCGTACGACCGTATACTTCAGTTAAGACCTGAAAATATTACGGTACATACCTTCTGCGTCAAAAAATCCGCCGAAATGCTGAGGATCAATTCGCATATATACTCGATAAAGGGCGGAGACGCGGGAAAGTGCGTCGATTATTCGCAGATAAAGGCTATTCACAACGGATATTTGCCTTATTATATGTATAGACAGAAAAATACCGTGGGAAACTACGAAAACGTGGGCTTTTCTCTTGAAGGACACGAGGGCTTGTATAATATCTATATGATGGAGGAGCTTCATTCCATATTCGCCGCGGGAGCGGGAGCGGTTACGAAGCTCGTTGACAATACGGGAAATAAGATAGGCGGAAAATCAATAGAGCGCCTTTTTAATCAGAAATATCCGTACGAGTATCTGAAGGAGGACAGAAGCTCCGATTTCAGAGAGGCGGCAATAAAATTTTATACCGAGCACTCTCTGCTTTAAGGCTTGAAAAGCTATAAAAAGACCTTTGAATTTCTCTTTTGATTTGAATATATTATAATATACAACTACTCAAAGGGGGATAAAATAGTTATGAAAGTAAAAAAAGCGCCTGCTTCTTTTGATACGCCAGAGGAGATGAAAAGCTTCGTGCTTGGATGTGAAGCGGATTTCGAGACGGATTTTCGGAGTGCCGTTGACGAGATGCTTTCGTCCGGTGTACCGAGAATAATCGCGCTGTCGGGTCCGACCTGCTCGGGAAAGACGACGGCGGCTAATAAAATAATATCGGAGATTGAAAAAAGAGGACGGCGGATAAACGCCGTATCAATAGACGATTTTTATTACGACAAGGACGTTTTGCACAGAATGTCGCTCGACAGCGGAAGCGGCGAGATAGACTACGATTCGCATAAAACGATAGACCTTGATACACTCGGCGCTTTCGTTGACAGGATATTCGACGGAGGGGAGCTTTCCTGTCCCGTTTTCGATTTTCATTCGGGAAGAAGAATATCTTACAGAAAAATTTTGTGCGGAGAGAACGATATTTTCATCTTTGAGGGTATACAGGCTCTTTATCCGCAGGTTACCGCTCTGCTTGGCAAGCACGGATTTTCAGGGGCTTATATCGCTCCCGCGTGCGCCGTGGCGTCGGGCGCGTCGGAGTTTTCGCCAAACAAGCTGAGATTTTTGAGAAGGCTCGTTCGGGACAGAAATTTCAGAAGCACCCCCGCCGAATTTACTTTTAAAATATGGCAGAGCGTCAGAAAAAACGAGGAGGAAAATATATTTCCGTTTGCCGATTCGGCGCATATTCGCATAGATTCGAGCTTCGCTTACGAGCTTGGCGTGCTAAAGCCGTATCTTACGCGGATTCTCGGAGAGCTGCCGGACAACAGCGTGTACCGCGCGGACGCCGACGATATACTTGAAAAGCTCTCTCCCGTTGAAGCGATACCTGCCGAGCTTCTTCCGGAAAAGTCTCTTTACAGAGAGTTCGTTTAATATTACGGTGATTTCCGCTTGATTTCCAACGTACATACTGAGTAATGCTTTTGAATATATATAGTATTGATTTTATGTATTCAAGAGTTCATAAGAGGTGCGGTTTTGAAAAAACACTCTGTTTCAGGTACTTCGGAAAAGGGCGGAAAAAGCTTTATATCGGGGGTATTCGTTCTCTCGCTTTCTACCTTTATAGTCAAGTTTATAGGACTTGCGTATAAAATACCTATGATGTCTCTTCTCGGAGCAGAGGGAATGGGATATTTTAATTCCGCTTACGAGATATATGCGCTTCTTTGCGTCATCTCGACGGCGGGGCTTCCCGTGGCTCTTTCTATGCTCGTATCGGCGGCACTCGAGAGGGGAAGATATCAAAGAGTAAAAAAAATATACGGTACCGCGATGACGGTGTTTTTGCTGCTCGGAGTATCGGGCTGTCTTGCTATGACCTTGTTTTCGGGCGAGATATCCGAATGGATAGAGAATCCGCAGGCGTACGCCTCGGTCGTCGCGATAGCCCCCGCGTTGATATTCGTATGTATATCGAGCGCGGTGAGAGGATATTTTCAAGGCTTCTGCCGAATGATGCCGACGGCACTCTCACAGCTTATCGAGGCTGTCTGTAAGCTATTTTTCGGAATAATTTTCGCTAAATGGGCGCTTGACGCGGGGTACGGTATACCGACAGCCGCCGCCGCGGCGATAATAGGACTTAGCCTCGGAACGCTTCTGTCGGCTCTTTATCTGCTCGTTCTGAAGGCAATAGACGACAGAAAAATAAAAAGGGAAAAGTTATCGGCGGAGCTTGGAGAAGAAAAGAAAGAACGGATATTGGGTACGCTGTTTAAGATAGCCGTTCCGATAACCTTAAGCTCGGCGGTACTCAGCCTTACGCGCATAACCGATATGGCGCTTATTATGAAAAGACTTCAGGATATCGGGTATACGTCGGCGGGCGCTAACGAGGTGTACGGCTCGTATACCACGCTTGCCGTTCCCGTTTTCAGCTTGATTCCGTCTCTTATAACTCCGATAGCACTCGCTCTCGTACCGCAGCTTTCTGCGGCGATAGAGAGAAGAGCGGACGGCGCGCAGTCTGACGTAGTAGGCTCGGCGCTTCGGATAACCGTGCTTTTTTCGCTTCCCGCGTCAATGGGAATCTCCGTCTACGCCCCGCGTATTCTTGACTTGTTGTTCCCAAATGAAGCAGAAGCGGCGGCGATAGCGGCACCTCTTTTGTCCCTGCTCGGAATATCCATAATTTTTGCCTGCCTTATTACTACGACCAACGCCATTCTTCAGTCCTACCGAAAAACCTCAAAGCCCATAATTTCTATGGCGGCGGGGGCGCTCGTAAAAATCGCGGCGGCGTATATTCTCATAGGAAACGAGGAAATAGGAATATACGGAGCGCCGATAAGTACCTTGCTTTGCAATATCACGATAACGGTTATAAATCTTTATTATATAAATAAATACGTTCCGAGAACCGACGGGGTTTTTCAGACGTATATGAAGCCTTTTGCCGCGTCCTGCGTTATGACGGTGGTTTCCTTTGCGGTTTATCTCGCGGTTTCTTCGCTTACCGAAAACCTCACCGCCGCCTTTATCGCGGCACTTCCCGCGGCGCTTTTAAGTTATCTCGTATTCGCTCTTTTGTTCGGCGCGATTACGAAAAAGGATATGCTTCTGCTTCCCCGCGGAGAGAAGCTGGCACGCTTTTTCGGCAGACTCGGAATATGGAAAAATGAAAAAAATACGCTTGCGCGAAAGGAATAAAAAATGATTGAAAACGAAAAGATAAGGAAGCTTTGCTCAAAGGAAAGTTACGGTTTTGAGGATTTGGTCGGTATTATGGAGATACTTCGCTCGGAGGAGGGCTGTCCGTGGGATAGAGAACAGAATCACCACAGCATCCGAAAGGATTTTATTGAGGAGACCTACGAGGTGATAGAGGCTATTGATACCGAAAACCCGAAGCTGCTGCGCGAGGAGCTTGGAGACGTTTTGCTTCAGGTCGTCTTTCACGCGAGAATAGAGGAGGAACAGGGAAGCTTCAATATAAACGACGTTGCGAACGATATATGTATGAAGCTGATACACCGCCACCCGCACGTGTTCGGAGAGGTATCGGTAAACGGCTCGGCGGAGGTACTTTCAAATTGGGAGAAGATAAAGAGCGACGAAAAGGAGAGAAAGACGGTATCGGATAAGCTGAAGGCTATACCGCCTATGCTTCCCGCGCTTATGAGGGCTGAAAAGGTAGGCAAAAAAGCGTCTTGCTTTGATTTTGAAACTACAGAGGCTGTTATGGATAAGCTGGCGGAGGAAATGGTGGAGGTGAGCGAGGCGATAGAGGCGGAGGATAAGTCTGCCGTTGAGGAGGAGATAGGAGATCTTCTTCTAACGGTCACCTCACTTTGCCGAAAGCTCGGCGTCGAGCCCGAGGTGGCTCTCAACCGCGCGACCGATAAGTTTATTTCCCGCTTTGAACGTATAGAAAACGAGGTTTTAGAGAGCGGAAAGGCGATAGATTCGATGAAAATGACCGAGCTTGACGCTATTTGGGACAGAATAAAGCATAATTAAGCGAAAAACGCATAATTTTTTTGGAAAAAAAGTCAAAAAAGCCTTGAAATTGCTAAATATATATGGTATAATTGGTACATAATTTATATCGGGCAAAGCTCGGTAAATAAAAGACAGGAAGGAAAAATTATTATGAACAAGACACAGCTTATCGAAGCAGTAGCAGCAAAGGCAGATATTAAGAAGAAGGACGCTGAGGCAGCAGTAAACGCTATGACCGAGGTTATAGCAGAAACGCTTAAGGCAGGAGACAAGGTACAGCTCGTTGGCTTTGGTACTTTTGAGGTTAAGGAAAGAGCAGCAAGAGAAGGCCGCAACCCCAAGACGGGCGAGACCATAAAGATTGCCGCTTCCAAGTGCCCCGCATTCTCTGCCGGCAAGGGACTTAAGGACTCCGTAAACTGATTCTTGGTTTTATACATTAGGCGCGCAAGGATTTTATCTTTGCCGCCTTTGTATTTTTTAGGGTGAAAGGATATTTTATGAGACTTGACAAATATCTTAAGGTTTCGAGAATAATCAAGCGGCGCACCGTCGCCAACGATGCCTGCGACGCGTCTCACGTTACCGTGAACGGAAGACCCGCAAAGGCGTCTTACGATGTCAAGGAGGGTGATCTCCTTGAGATAAGCTTCGGTCAGAGAACGCTGAAGGTAAAAGTGGTCAGCGTCAAGGACAACGTATCAAAGGCGGACGCCTCGGGAATGTACGAAATCATCGAATAAAAAAAGAAGCTTCCGCATATCCATTTATTGATGGATATGCGGAACTTTTGCGTTAATCCTGAAATCGGATAAAAGGATTGGGGTATCGGTATGAATACGGCAAACGATAAGAAGATACACGAGATAAGTCTTTCTGTGAGAAAGCATATGGAGATTACGGGCGTTTTGGATGTGGTGAGCTTTGACGAGCTTGCGGTCGTTCTCGACACGTCGTGCGGTGAGATGACGATAGAAGGCAAGGATATAAAAATAAGCGTGCTTGATACAGACAGGGGAATAGTCTCTCTTGACGGTAAGGTGGACGCGGTATATTACAGCGACCCCGACGAGAATAAAAAGCGCGGTCTGTTCGGAAGGCTGTTGAAGTAATGGAAATATCCCCGTATATGCTTTTTCTTCTGCTCGTATATTCCTTTTTGTTCGGAATGGCGGCGGGAGCGTTTGAAAGCGTAAATAAAATAATAAGAGCGCTTCTCGGCGTCTCTCACGTCGGTCGGCACTTTGAAAAGCTTTACGATATGAGGCTTCCGTTAGTGAAGCGGGTAAACGCGGGGAGCGGAGAAAGAAAGATAAAAAAAGGCTTGGCTTTAGTACTCATATTTTTTCAGGACTTTTTGCTTTTGATATTTTTGGCTTGCGGAACGGTTATTCTGAACTATTATCTGAACCGAGGTCAGTTCAGGCTTTATACCATAGCGGCGGTTGCGGCGGGCTTTGCGGTATATTACTTTACGATAGGGAAGATAGTAGCCATCATATCCGAGGGAATCGTTTTCTTTATAAAAGCCGCGTTAAAAATAATGCTTTACGTCGTTTCGCGTCCGTTCTTCTTCGTATGGCGGGGAATATCGAAAATTGCGCGTATAATCGTAAAAAATATTTCTCTCGTACTTGCCAAAAAGAAGATTATAAGGTATAATAGAGACAGAAGGAAGGAGCTTTTCTCTCTTGCGGAGCGGGGCTTTATGCTTGATGATTATACCAGAGGAGAATGAAAATGTCGTTTGAGGGATATTTTATAAATAAAAAGAACGTGATGTATTCGCTCGTAAAGGCGTTTATCGTTCTGCTTTTCGTTTTTGCCGTGGTGTTCTTCTTGTGGAGCGTTATGAAATACAATAAGATAAAGGAAGAGGCAGCGGAAAAGGAAGCGTACATAGAACAGCTTCGTGATGAGAACGAGGAATTGAAGTATCTCGTTGAGATGCCGCTTGACGATAACTACAAGATACGCATCGCAAGAGAAAAGCTTGGTATGTGCTTTCCGGACGAGATAATATATTATACCGACTTGGATTGATAAAAAGAAAAAGAGAAGCTTTTAAAAAGCTTCTCTTTTTCTTTTTCGCGGAGATCAATCTATTATATATTTTTTAAATTCACTGTAATGGTCCTGCTCCATAACTATTCTGAGATTGCTCCAATTGAGCTTCTTTGCGAGAAGCACTCCGAGCAGGCTTTTGGCGTTTACAGAGAATCTTGAGTCGCTGCGAAGAACGATTTTTCCTTTGAGCTTCGTTGCGATGGCAACGATCTTTTTGGCGTCTTCCATAGTATCGATCTCGATTTTGTATTCATACTGACCGTTAGAACTCATAGCGTGAAAATCCTTTCATTAAAATAAAACTTAATAATCATCGGTAATTCCAAAATATCCCGATTTTCTCTGCGGCTTTATTCTAACATTCAAATATGAACAAATCATCAACTTTCTGTTAATATATTGAAAATATACAAAAATGAACCGTTGGTTTTGTGCACATTGTCCCTTAATCGCTTGATTCGGTATCTTTTTTAAGGGGCTTTTTATGCTTTTGTGATATTTTTATATAAATCAAATAACCTATGAGGCTGACGACAGCCGACACGATAAAGGCGATGAGCGCGTATAAAAATCTGTCGTTTCCAAGAGCGTCCCCGCCCATCGTGGAAATTATTATCGAGGGCAGTCTTGCCGCGGTGGCTATTAAAAGATACGACGGAATACTCATTTCGGTTATTCCGATTATATAAGTTATAAGATCCTTCGGTGTTCCGGGTATCAGAAAAAGCAATGCGACGAATACGTTTCGTTTTTTGGGGTCGTTAAGTATGGGCAGAGAATCTATTTTCTCTCTTGGGTATATCGACTCTACGAATTTTCGCCCAAGCTTCCGCGTGAGCAGCAGGGCGCATACGCTCCCAAGGGTTATACCCGCAAGGCATAGGAGCGCTCCGGGTATGGCTCCGAATGCGTAACCCGACGCAATTTCTACAAGCTCCCCCGGTATCAGCGCTACCATTACCTGTATTGCACATATAAAAATCAGAACTACGGCGCTTAAAAGATAGTTTTTTTCTACTAACGCTTTGAGGGCGTCGGTGTCCGAAAAGTTGGTCTGAAGCCAGATAAATCCGAAAACCGCAAGTACGCAGGAAAGAACCGAAAAGGACGACAGAACGATTGCCGACACTTTTTTCGAGTAATGCTTGGTTTCCTTAAGCTCGGTATCCTTAAAAAGCTTTTTGGCTTTTTCCTTTGCCTTTTCCTTTCTTTTTCCCATTTTTACGTCCTCCGCTTCGGTTTGACCTATTCAGCCAAATATAATTATATCATATTATTTTCTCAAAAGGAACACGGTTTACAAAAAATATTAAATAAATTAACTATTGGGAGATATATAGACGATTGACAATCCGTATTCTTTTATGGTAAAATGAAGTGTAAAATCTTAAATCACTTTAAGGAGAATATTATGGCAAGGAAGATAAATTGGAATATCAAGCTCGACGACGGCGAACACAAGGTTTCTCTGCTTTACTCAATGCTTACGGGAAAAGCGGTCGTAACTATCGACGGAGATAAATTTGATATTAGCACGGGATTTTTAAAGCTTCGCGGAACCAATCAGGTGTTCAAGCTCGGAGAAGAAGCGGCTATACTTGATTTTCCCAAAAGAGGAGAGCCCGACGTGTATATAAACGGTGTGGGAGTCAATTCGGGAAAAAGACACGGGGAATAGTTTTTTGAGATAATTTCACAATAAATTCAAGCGTTTGCTTCTCCTTAATTAGATATATTTATACAATTTGCATAATTGTGATAAATTTTTAACAATATTCTATTGACAAGCACATATCATAATGATATAATAAAATCACAGCCTTGGCAGTATGTTTTTAAGCTGCGGTATTACTCGTAGCTTGCGGCTGTAATTTTGTAAAATCCTAAAAATTTTTAGCAGAGAACCTGTCTATTGGCACGGTTCGGAAAGGTTTGGGTTGATTATGGCAGAAAAGCAATACACGATAGTTGACGGCACCGAAGCGCTCGCGGCAAAGTTTGACGAGGTACGCGGAGCGCAGGCGGAGTACGCGAAATACAGTCAGGAGGAAGTAGACAGGATATTTTTGGCGGCGGCGAGCGCGGCGAACAAGGCAAGGATAGAATTGGCGAAGATGGCGGTCGAGGAGACCGGAATGGGAGTGGTAGAGGATAAGGTAATAAAGAACCACTACGCGTCTGAATATATCTACAACGCCTACAAGGAAACGAAGACCTGCGGAGTAATAGAAGAGGATAAGGCATACGGAACGAAGAAGATAGCCGAGCCGATAGGAGTGATAGCGGCGGTAATACCGACGACAAACCCTACGTCAACGGCAATATTCAAAACGCTTATCTCGCTTAAGACGAGAAACGGAATAATAATAAGCCCGCACCCGAGAGCAAAGAAATCTACGATAGCGGCGGCAAAGCTCGTGCTTGAGGCGGCAGTCGCGGCGGGAGCGCCCGAGGGAATAATAGGTTGGATAGACGTCCCCTCGCTTGAGCTGACGAATATGGTAATGAAGGAAGCGGATATCATACTCGCGACGGGAGGACCCGGAATGGTGAAGGCGGCGTACTCAAGCGGAAAGCCCGCGCTCGGAGTAGGAGCTGGAAATACGCCGGCGATAATAGACGAGAGCGCTGATATACTGCTTGCCGTAAGCTCGATAATACATTCAAAGACCTTCGACAACGGAATGATATGCGCGTCGGAGCAGTCCGTAATAGTGCTTGAAAGCGTATACGACGCGGTTAAGGCAGAGTTTGCGAGAAGAGGATGTTATTTCCTTGACGCTATGGAGACCGAGAAGGTAAGAAAGACTATAATCATAAACGGAGCGCTCAACGCGAAGATAGTAGGACAGAAGGCGGCAAGGATAGCCGAGCTCGCGGGAGTAAGAGTGCCCGCGGGAACGAAGATACTCATAGGAGAGGTAGAAAGCGTAGAGCTTTCGGAAGAGTTCGCGCACGAGAAGCTGTCTCCCGTACTTGCTATGTATAAGGCAAAGAGCTTTGAGGAGGCGCTGGATAAGGCGGACAGACTGGTAGCCGACGGAGGCTACGGACATACGTCGAGCGTATATCTGAACGAGATAACCGAGAAGGAGAAGCTTTCGGCGTTCGCGGCAAGAATGAAAACCTGCCGAATACTCGTTAACACCCCTTCCTCTCACGGCGGTATCGGAGACCTTTACAACTTCAAGCTTGCGCCCTCGCTCACGCTTGGCTGCGGCTCTTGGGGCGGTAACAGCGTATCCGAGAACGTAGGTGTTAAACACCTTCTTAACGTAAAAACAGTAGCCGAGAGGAGAGAAAATATGCTTTGGTTCAGAACCCCCGAGAAGATATATATAAAGAAGGGCTGCCTCCCCGTAGCTCTCGATGAGCTGAGAACCGTTAGAGGCGCAAAGAAGGCGTTTATAGTTACCGATACCTTCCTGTACGAGAACGGATATACGAAGCCGATAACCGACAAGCTCGATGAGATGGGTATTCAGCACACTACGTTCTCCGGCGTACAGCCCGACCCGACGCTTGAGAACGCCAAAGCGGGAGCGGCGCAGATGAGCTCGTTCGCGCCCGATACCATTATCGCGCTCGGCGGAGGTTCCGCAATGGACGCGGCAAAAATAATGTGGGTACTCTACGAGCATCCCGAGGCAGACTTTATGGATATGGCTATGAGATTTATAGATATCCGAAAGAGAGTCTACACCTTCCCGAAGATGGGAGAGAAGGCGTACTTCATCGCAATTCCTACCTCCGCAGGTACGGGCTCAGAGGTAACGCCGTTCGCGGTTATTACCGACGAAAAGACCGGCGTTAAGTATCCTCTTGCCGACTACGAGCTTCTTCCGAATATGGCGATAATAGATACCGATTTCCATATGTCCGCTCCCCGAGGCCTTACGGCAGCCTCCGGTATAGACGCCGTAACTCACGCAATTGAGGCTTACGCGGCAATGCTCGCAACCGACTATACCGACGGACTTGCGCTTCGCGCGCTCAAGGTTATATTCGAATATCTGCCGAGAGCGTACGAGAACGGACAGACCGACGCAGAGGCAAGAGAGAAGATGGCAAATGCGGCAACTATGGCGGGAATGGCGTTCGCGAACGCCTTCCTCGGAGTATGTCATTCTATGGCGCATAAGCTTGGAGCTTTCCACCACCTGCCTCACGGTGTAGCTAACGCTCTTATGATAGAGGAAGTTATCCGCTTCAACGCGAGCGAGGCACCCGCAAAGATGGGAACCTTCTCGCAGTACGACCATCCTCACACTCTCGCGAGATACGCGGAGATTGCGGACTATCTCGGACTTGGCGGCAAGAGCGACGAGGAGAAGCTTGAGAAGCTCATAGGAGCTATTAACGAGCTTAAGGCGAGGGTAGGAATAAAGGAGACGATAAGGGATTACGTACCCGATGAGGCGGACTTCCTTGCCCGTCTTGACGATATGGTAGAGCAGGCGTTTGACGACCAATGCACCGGAGCTAACCCCAGATATCCCCTTATGTCCGAGCTCCGTCAAATGTATCTTAACGCTTATTACGGTAAGCACGAGGAAATTTGAGTAAGATATTATCTTACGGAAAGGAAATTTTAGTATGAATCTTGATAAAGTTATTGCTGTAAGAGCTAACAAAAAGGTTTATCGCGACGAGGATAAGGCTATTAAGGTTTTTGACGCGGATTATTCAAAGGCTGACGTTCTCAATGAGGCTCTCAATCAGGCGCGCGTTGAGGAGACGGGGCTTAATATTCCCAAAATACTCGAGGTATCCAAGGTTGACGGTAAATGGGCTATCGCTTCCGAATTTATCGCGGGCGTAACGCTCGCAGAGCTTATAGACAAAAATCCCGACAAGCTTGATGAATATATAGATATGTTCGTAGAGCTTCAGATGAAGGTGCATAGCAAGAAGTGTCTTATGCTCAATAAGCTTAAGGATAAGATGAACCGTAAGATATCCGAGGCGGATATAGACGAGACCACGAGATACGAGCTTCACACGAGGCTTGAGGGTATGCCGAAGCACAACAAGGTCTGCCACGGAGATTTCAATCCGTCGAATATTATAGTAACCGAATCGGGCATTCCTTATATTATAGACTGGGCGCACGCGACGCAGGGTAACGCGTCTGCTGACGTGGCGAGAACCTATCTGCTGTTCTGCCTTGCGGGAAAAAGAGACGTTGCCGATAAATATATGTCGGTATTCTGCGCGAAGAGCGGTACCGAGCTTAAATATATTCAGAAGTGGCTTCCTATCGTGGCGGCTTCTCAATCGGTCAAGGGTAAGCCTGAGGAGAGAGATTTTCTGCACGGCTGGATAGACGTAGTGGATTACGAATAAATTTAATATTTTTTAGCCGTGATTTGGTCCTCTGCGGTACGAAGTACAGAGACGGGAACCAAATCACGGCTTTTGTATCTTAACGGAACCTCCGCCTTGTTTTTTAGAAAAAATTTTATAAATTTTAAAAAACGTATTGACAAAATTTTTTTGTGCGTGTATAATAAGCGTATTAAGAAACCTGTGATTAAGAGTAGTAGCTGATTTTTTTTCGGGTGCAGAGAGTCGCCGGCGGTGTGAGTGCGATACCGAGCTTTCAGTGAATGGACTTATGAGGGCGGACGAAAGCCGTGGGCGAGTAGTTACCGACGGGGAGCGGTGCCGTTATCAGCCGCAGTTGCATATCAGTGCAATATTGAGCGGGCGCTTCGGCGTCAATATGGGTGGTACCGCAGGATTACAGTCTTGTCCCAAATGTTTGGGATAGGACTTTTTTTATACTCAAAAGGAGAAAAAACTATGTTTATTATATCAAAACGATGGCGCATGTAGCTTATCGCTTTATAAAAACGTTTTAATTAAACTTAAAATATTTTGGAGGATTATAAAAATGAAATTTAACGGAATCGAATTTGACACTTATTTAAAAAATTACCCCGATGAGAACGGATACTTTGGAAAATACGGCGGCTCTTATATACCCGACGAGCTGAAGCAGGCTATGGCGGAAATAACCGAGGCGTATTTTACCATATGTAAATCGAGCAAATTTATCAGCGAGCTTCGCAGAATACGCAAGGAGTTTCAGGGCAGACCTACGCCTATCTCTTATCTCGAAAGACTTTCGGGACAGCTTGGAAACGTTCAGCTTTACGTAAAGAGAGAGGATCTCAATCATACGGGCGCTCACAAGCTCAATCACTGTATGGGCGAGGCGCTTCTCGCAAAGTATATGGGCAAGAAAAAGGTTATAGCCGAGACGGGCGCGGGACAGCACGGTGTTGCTCTCGCTACGGCGGCAGCTTATTTCGGACTCGAATGTGATATATATATGGGCGCGGTTGATATAAAGAAGCAGGCCCCCAACGTCGCGAGAATGAAGATACTCGGAGCTAACGTTATTGAGGTTACCGACGGTCTTCAGACCTTGAAGGAGGCGGTAGACGCGGCTTTCGCGGCTTACGCAAGAGATTATAAGGACTGCATATATTGTATCGGTTCGGTAGTAGGGCCCCATCCTTTTCCGATGATGGTACGTGATTTTCAGAGCGTGGTCGGAATAGAAGCGAGAGAGCAGTTTATAGATATGACGGGCGAGCTTCCCGATGCGGTTGTTGCCTGTGTGGGAGGCGGCTCGAACGCGGCAGGTATCTTTGCGGGATTTTTGAACGACCCCGTTGACATTTACGGCGTAGAGCCTCTCGGAAGAGGAACGGCGCTCGGAGACCACGCGGCAAGCCTTACTTACGGCGAAGAGGGAATTATGCACGGCTTCAACAGCATTATGCTGAAGGACGAGAACGGAGACCCCGCTCCCGTATATTCGGTAGCGAGCGGACTTGATTATCCGTCCTCGGGACCCGAGCACGCTTTTCTCCACGACCTTGGCAGAGTAAAATATGGTGTCGTTGACGACGAGGAGACGATAGACGCATTCTTCACTCTTTCCCGTCTTGAGGGTATAATCCCCGCGATAGAAAGCTCGCACGCGGTAGCTTACGCTATGAAGCTTGCGAAGGAAATGGGTAAGGGTTCAATCCTTATCAACCTCTCGGGCAGAGGCGATAAGGATATGGATTATATCATAGAGAAATACGGTATAAGATAAAAATGAAATCGTACGATAAGGTGCGATAGAAAGCAAAATAAACACATAAATAATACCCCCACGTTTAAAGTTTTTTGAAGAGGGGGTGTGGGGGAGGGACTTTTTTAAAAAAGTCCCTCCCCCATAAATTATCTTATTTATCTTATTTATCAATTTTATCAATTCAATATATCCAACAGCTCGCTTGGCTTTGATATTATATAATCAGCGCCGTATTTCGCGAGCACCTCTTTGCCGCGGTAGCCCCAAGCGCAGCCAACCGATACCATTCCCGCGTTTTTTGCCGTCATTACGTCGGTCTCTCCGTCTCCGATAAATACGGTATTTTCGGCACTAAAACCGAGCTTGTCGGCTATAAGTAATGGAACCGTGGGGTCGGGTTTTGTGGGATAGCCTTCAAGCTGACCCGCCGCGAGAGATGCTATACCGTCTTTAATTATTTCGGACGTGATGAGCTTTACGTAATTATCCTGTTTGTTTGAGAGAACGGCTATCGTATACCCTCTTTCCTTAAGAGCTTCGAGAGCTTCGGGGATTCCGTCGTAGCATTTGTCGGCTTCCGAATAGGTTACGTCGTACATAGCCTCGTAGCAGGCTAAAAATTTTTTGACAGCCGAATCATTTTCGGCGTCGCCTTGCGGCATAACCCGTCTCATAAGCGCCATAGCGCCGTCGCCTATAGCCGCTCTTACTTCGTCGTAGCTTTTTTCGGGATATCCGAATTTTTCCGCGGCGAGATTTATAGCGTGGCGGATAGATTCTATAGTATCGGCAAGAGTGCCGTCAAGGTCGAATATCAAAAGCTTTTTCATAATTTTCGTTTCCTTCGGTTATTTTTTATCTGACTCGTAAATTATATCACATATACGCTTTTCTGTCAATTTTTCTCGATGAGGGCAAAATAAACAATATTGGGCGGCATATATTAAAAAAAATCGGTAAATCGTGGTATTTTATATGTCGAAAAATTGTGTTATAATATTATGTTGGAAATTTAATGATTCAAAGGAGATAAAACCGTGATTAGAAACGATTTGAGAAACGTTGCTATCATAGCCCACGTTGACCACGGAAAAACGACGCTCGTGGACGAGATGCTAAAGCAGGGCGGCATCTACCGCGACAATCAGGAGACCGTTACGCGCGTTATGGATTCGGGAGACCTTGAAAAAGAGAGAGGTATCACGATACTCGCGAAGAACACCGCAGTTCACTATAAGGACGTAAAGATAAATATTATCGACACTCCCGGACACGCGGATTTCGGCGGCGAGGTAGAGCGAATACTGAAAATGGTAAACGGAGTAATTCTGCTCGTGGACGCGGCGGAGGGACCTATGCCGCAGACGCGGTTCGTGCTTCAGCGCGCGCTTGAGCTTAATCACAGAGTTATTATCGTTATAAATAAGATAGACAAGCCCGACGCGAGACTCGGAGAGGTGGAGGACGAGATACTTGAGCTTCTCATAGACCTCAACGCATCTGACGAACAGCTCGACAGTCCTATGCTTTACTGTTCCGGAAGAGCAGGCACCGCCACCGAGTCGCCGGACGAGGAGGGCGTTGATCTCAAGCCTCTTTTCGATAAGATACTTGATTATATACCCGCTCCCGAGGGAGACGAGACGGGCGAGCTTCAGCTTCTCGTATCTTCGATAGACTATAACGATTACGTCGGAAGGATAGGTATCGGAAGAATAGAGCGCGGCTCTATAAGAACCAATCAGGAGGCGTATATCTGCAACTATCACTCGGATGCGTCTCCTAAGAGAACGAGGATAGTTTCTCTCTATCAGATAGACGGACTCGTGCGCGTTCCGGTTGAGAGCGCAACTATGGGAGACATAGTATGCTTTTCGGGTGCGGAGAATATTACCATAGGAGATACCATTACGAGCATAAACGCTCCCGAGGCACTGGAATTCGTCAAGGTTAGCGAGCCTACTATGGAAATGACCTTTGCGGTAAACAACAGCCCCTTTGCGGGAAAGGAAGGAAAGTTCGTAACCTCAAGACAGCTTCGCGACAGACTTTACAAGGAGCTTCTTAAGGACGTTTCTCTTAAGGTTCAGGACGGCGAGAACACCGAGGAGTTCAAGGTGGCGGGCAGAGGAGAGATGCACCTGTCCATTCTTATCGAAACGATGAGACGAGAGGGCTACGAGATGATGTGCTCAAATCCAAGGGTGCTCTTCAAGGAGATAGACGGAGAGAAGTGCGAGCCTATGGAAAAGGTAACGCTTGACGTTCCCTCCGAATACGTCGGAGCGGTCGTTGAAAAGCTCGGACAGAGAAAGGGCGATCTGCTTGAAATGAATCCTATGGGTTCGAGAATGAGGATAGAATATTCCATTCCTTCAAGATGTCTTTTCGGATACCGTTCGGAGTTTCTGACCGCTACTCACGGAGAGGGAATTATGAACACCATTTTTGACGGATATCAGCCTTACAGAGGAGAGATAACGATGAGATTTACCGGCTCACTCGTTGCTTCCGAGGACGGAGAGACCACGAGATACGGACTTTACAACACTCAGGAGAGAGGCGCGCTCTTCGTAGGACCGCAGACTCCCGTATACGAGGGAATGATAGTGGGAGAGAATCCCAAGAATGAGGATATATCGGTAAACCCCTGTAAGAAAAAGCAGCTTACTGCGATACGCTCTGCGGGAGCAGATGAAAAGCTTTTGCTTACTCCTCCGATAATCTTCTCGCTTGAAGAGGCGATAGAGTTTATCACAGACGACGAGCTTATAGAGGTAACTCCAAAATCAATAAGACTTCGCAAAAAGATTCTCAATACCGAGCTTCGTATGAAGGCGGTTATGAAAGCAAGACGCGAAGCGGGAAAATGATAATAAAAAATCCGTAGATTTTAAATCTACGGATTTTTAGTTTTTATTTACCGTTCTTCTTGCGGATAAATTCGTCCTGCGTGCGGATAAGTCTGTCCTCGAAGTCCTGCTTGTTTTTGTGGAGCATAGACGAGAGGATAAGTCCCGTAAAGAAGAATAAAACGCCTATTACCATCGTCGTACAGCAGACGAAAAGCGTCGGGAACTTATAAACGTTGCCCGTTTGAATGAACTCGACGAGTACGGGAATGAAGAATGCCGCCGCTGCTATTACGAAGAGAAGAGCTATAAGCCCGAAGAACTTGAGCGGCTGATAGTTTTTGAACAGGTTTCCTATCGTTTTGAGAACCTTAAATCCGTCGCTGAAGGTGTTGAGCTTGGATTCGCTGCCCTGCGGTCTGTCGCGGTATTCGATAATGACGTTATCTATCTGCATTTTCTTGTCGCAGGCGTGAATGGTCATTTCGGTTTCTATCTCAAAGCCGCGTGAAAGAACGGGGAAGGTCTTTACGAAATTATAGCTGAAAGCTCTGTAACCCGTCATTATGTCGTTGATAGAGTTTTTGAATACCTTTCTTACGAGGAAGCGGACTATTCTGTTTCCAAAATTGTGGAAGGGACGCTTGTTTTCGGTGAAATAAGTGGAGGAGAGTCTGTCTCCGACGACCATATCACTGTTTTCTTCCAATACCTTTTTAGCCATTTCGGGAGCAAACTCCGCAGGATAGGTATCGTCGCCGTCTACCATAATATAGCATTCGGCGTCTATTTCACGGAACATTCTTCTGATAACGTTTCCTTTGCCTTGCTGTCTCTCTCTTCTTACGACCGCACCGGCCTGTTCGGCAATTTCAGCCGTACCGTCGGAGGAATTATTGTCGTAAACGTATATTACGGCGTCCTCTTCGGGAAAGACCTTGCGGAAATCGGTAACGACCTTCTCAATAGTTTTGCTCTCATTATAGCAGGGAACGAGAATAGCTATTTTATCCATTGAACTGTCTCCTTTTAAACTTGATTTTATTTTAATTTATAAACAGCCGCCAAGGGAGTTGACAGATATTCAACCTCAGCTACCTTTTCGTATTTAGACACGTATTTGAGTAAATCGCTGTTTCTGTATTCGTTTGAATAAGTGTAGTTTACGAAGACGTAATCGGCGTCCTTTATATATTCGACGAACTGTATCTTGTCGGCGTATTCGTCGGGAAGAATGAAGATTCCTCTGTCGAGAATACTGTTACAGCTTGATTCAAGCCCCGTTACTCTCAGCGGTTCTCCCACGTATTCGCTGTCGATAAGCTCGATAAGCGTATCTTTGCCCGAAACTCCCCAATAGTCCATTTCATAACGTTCCTCCGGATGTATTCCCGCGAGAATGTTGTAGTATGTGAACTGATAAGGGTGGGTTATCGCGATAATAACGCACAGCGCAACAAGCTGTACTGCCATAAGACCGGAACTTATGGCGGTTACTGCTTTTTTTCCAAGTCTTATCAGATACCTGAATCCCAAAACTGCCCAGATGAGTATAAAGCCGTAAAGGAAATAATAATGCCGCCAGCTGTTGTAGATAACGGGCTTTATTATAAGATAGGCGATAAAAGAGAAATAGGTCATACCGACGAGAAGTATCGTATAAAGGTCAAGCTTGCAGTAAATTCGTTTCTTTCCCGTTTTCTCGCTTACCTTTATTCCGAATATGGTTACGACGTTTCCTAGAAGGAAAAGAGGAATGAAGATGAGAGGAATCGTTATAGCTATACTTACGGGCAGATACCAACGCGTAAGCTCAAGAGCCGCGTACATCTCTCCGCCGAAGAAAACGGAGCCTCTCCAAGGGAAGGACGTCGATTGGGTGAGACAGTAGAAAATGTACTTATGCAAGCCCTGCCAGCACCCTGGGGTGATAACGAAGAGCACCGCGAGACAGGTAACGACCGAGACGACTCCCTGAAGAATACCGCTCTTGACGTTGCTTTTTCTGTCCTTATCGGTGAATATCATCACGCAGTATATAACTCCGCAGACGAAATATCCCATAGCGGCGGCGAAGCGCATATTTATGGCAAAGCCCGCAGCGACGCCGAGTGCCACCGCCCATTTATACTCACGCTTTTTCATCCACATAATAGTGAACCACATAAGCGCGAGCCACAGAGTCATTTGTGCCAAATCCTTGTGATTATAAGTTGATTCGGCAAAGAAGCGCGGACTGAGCAGGAGCATAAGCGATGCAAGCAGTCCGTATCGCGCGTCGTTTGTGAAATGCTTTACTATGAGGTAAAGGAAATAAGCTCCGAGAAGGCATATGATAAGGATAACGGTACGCCAGAGATGAACGAAGCCAAGCTCGTTGCCCTCAAGGAACATACGCGCGAAGGGAGCTAAAATATAATATAAGCTCTCACCGTGGTCAATGTTGGCGTTATCTCTCGCGTAATCTATCGAGGAGGCGAGCTGATTGAATTCGCAATCCTCTCCGAAAAACAGGCGGGCGTATTCCTTAAGGTTTCCGATGAATATCGTTATTTCCTCCTCCTCGTCCCACGGAGAGCCGTATTGACGAAGTGTGAAAAGTCCGATTATAAGGAAGATACCCAAGAGGACGAATATCAAGCTTTTACAAAGACGCGAATCCTTGTCAAGAAGCTGTTGCGCAAAAGCCGCGGCTTTATTTTTACGCTTTTCTTTTTCCATTCTTTATACCTCTTACAAGCTCGACGATACCCAGAATCAATACTACGAATATCAGTGCGTACAGAGCCTCGTATTCTATAAAGCGTCCGAATTCCAGCATATTGTCAGAGAAAAATTCAAAGAATATCGTGAGTGAGAAAATAACGGCGAACAAAGCGTAAACGATATAAGAGAATACGATATCCGTTTTCGTCTTTTCGACCTTTTGCTCCGAGTCATTGAGCATAGCCAAAAGCGGAATCGTGAGATATATCACGGTGTAATATCCGCTCCAGAAAGGGAGAAGGATTATAGCTGACGTAAGAATGAAATACTGCTGCCATTTTTTGAGGGGCAGGAGGAAGAAAGCGGAGATAAATATGATTCCCGCTGCGAGAACGGCGATAGACGCACCGACCGCCTCCTTGGACGCACCCGTTAAGAAACGGAAGAGCGCGTGTATAGAATAAATCTCGTTTGCCGGGTAGGAATGTACCTGCGACTGAACGTAGAAGAACTGCTTCATTCCCTCAAACCCGCCGAAAAATACGAACGGGACAAAGAAGAAGAGTATTCCGTATACGATAAGGCGTCCGGCTTCCTTCCATCTCTTTTCACGCAGATAGAGAAGACCGAATATTGCGGGATATACCTTGATTCCCGCCGCTACCGCGATAAGAATGAGGGCTATCTCACGCTTAAGTTTGCTTTCGCTGTCCTTGAAGGCGAATGCGTAAAGGAGAGCGATGAGTACGAGGAACGCCGAATTTCCGCGTTCGATTACTCCGAAAATGAAAACGTTTGAAAGGAATATAGCCGCAAATGTGAAAAATCTTTCAGCCTTTGAGGAGAGCTTGAGAAAATTGTTTGCCGCGCAGAAGAACATTACCGAGCTGAGAGCGACGTATATGATATAGAGCAGCATAGCCGTGGGCGAGACGTTCACGTCGTACATTACGACCGAGCCCTCGGGCATAACTCTGTTGAAAAGAAGATATAACAGGTATACGAGAGGGGGGAAGCAAGCGGAGCCGCTGACGAAATATACGCGCGAGGGATCGTTTACGTATGAAATATGATTAAAAAAGTCCATATATCCGTCTCCTCCGAAGCCAAGG
This sequence comes from Clostridia bacterium, assembly GCA_017464565.1. Classification (GTDB taxonomy): domain Bacteria; phylum Bacillota; class Clostridia; order Oscillospirales; family CAG-272; genus HGM12713. The sequence goes on along the minus strand of JAFTZH010000008.1, from coordinate 8,313 downwards.
TCGGAAATGACGGAGCCGCGCGTTACGAGAAGCGATATTACCGAAACGAGCGCGAAGCAGGTGCTGAGCGCGAAAAACAGACGTTTCGGCGAGAATTTTTCATATAGCTTATTCATTAATAATATCTCCTTAAAGACGTTTAGCCGTACCCGTTGAGTCTCGGCTGCTTGAAAAACTTACTTTTGACGTTAATATTTTACGAATAGCGGTTATTCGTATATACTATAAGTTTGGCATAATGCAATACTGATTATATCATATTATATTAAAAAAAGCAAGTATTTTTTGACTTTTTGGGGATTTAAGGGGTTTTTTATAACTTTTAAATAAAAATAAAAAACACGGGGTATGCGCATACTTGGAAAAAGCCCAATTTACTTTAAAATAAAATATCTTTGGAAAAACGGGAAATAATAGATAGTGGAAATTACTAACGAAAGGATTTTGTATGGCAAAGGTTTTGATTATCGGAGGAGGTGTCGCGGGATTGTCGGCGGGGATATATTCCGAGCTTTGCGGACAACACGCGGTAGTATGCGAAAGACACAGCGCGGCGGGCGGAAATCTTACGGGATGGCAAAGAGGAGAATATCATATAGACAACTGTATTCATTGGCTGACGGGAACGAATCCATCGAGCGATACCTATAAAACGTGGGAAGAGCTTGGCGCGCTCGGCGGAATTGATATTTTTCAGGGGGATACTTTGTATACCTGCGAATACCGCGGGGAGACGCTGTCTCTTTGCAAAAATCTAAAAAGGCTTGAAGAAAGTATGCTTGCGGTGTCTCCGAGGGATAAGGACGAGATAAGGTCGCTTATCCGCGCGGTTAGGACTATGCAGGGGCTGTGCGGCATCGCGGGAGAGGAACACGATAAAAAGCTGTCGTTGTCGGGAAAGCTGTCCGCGCTTCCAATGCTTACGAAATATTACGCCCTTACCGTAAGCGAGCTTGCCTCGCGTTTTTCTCACCCTCTGCTTCGGAGATTTATCGGAGCCTTTTGGGGAGAGGATTTCGGCGCGCTGGCTCTCGTTACTGTCTTTGCCGCATTTTGCGGAGAAAACGGGGGGATTCCCAAGGGAAGCTCGCGCGCGATGGCGGAGCGTATGTCCTCACGCCTTAAAGCTCTCGGAGGTGAGCTGCTTTTAGGAAAAGAGGCAGTCAAAATAAATCGTCTTAACGGCAAAGCGGTCTCGGTTGATTTTGCGGACGATACGAGGATTGAGGCAGATTATATCGTCGTTGCCTGCGACCCGGCCGCAGTTTTTGGAAAGCTGCTTGACGCTGATATGCCGCGCAGGCTCGCAAAGCAATATAAGGATCCCCGTTTGCATAGGTTTTCAAGCTATCAATGCGCACTCTCCTGCGATACCTCCGCACTCTCGTTTAAAGGGGATTTTATATTTGACGTTCCGCGGAAATACCGTTCGGAGCTTCGTATAAATCAAGTGATAGTCAGAGAGTTTTCGCACGAGGAAGCCTTTGCGCCGAGGGGAAAGACGGTCTTGCAGACGCTCACCTTTTGTTATGAGGACGAGGCAAGGAAATTTATTGAGCTTCGGGATAAGGACAGGGAAGCCTACGAGAGAAAAAAGCGCAGCCTTGCGGACGCGCTTGTGCGGATTCTCGTTATGAAATTTCCGCAAATGAAGGGAAAACTTGAGCTTCTTGACGTTTGGACCCCCGCAACCTATAAGCGTTATACGGGTTCCGAAACGGGCTCTTATATGAGCTTCGTGTTCCCCTCAAAGAGACTGCCCGTAAGAATCGGAAACAGAGTCAAGGGACTGTCTAACGTACTGCTCGCTACGCAGTGGCAGCAGATGCCGGGCGGTTTGCCTATTGCCGCCGAGGCGGGAAAGCGAGCCGCCGAGACTATCGCAAAGACAGAGGCAAGAGAGGGACGGCGTTTATTTTCTCAAAGAAAGCCGTATGCCGAAAGGCTTGGGGAGATATAAAAAGCGTCGGGGTTAAAAATAACCCCGACGCTTTTACCGTTTATAGACTTAAAATAAATTCTTCAAATTTTTTTCGGTAGGCAGAATAAGGATCTTTTGAGTAGATTGGCTGTAAGGAAAGCAAAAGCAAGCTTAGCTTTGCAAGGTCCGCAAAGCCTTTTAGTATCGTTTCCTTGCTCCGCTCGCCGTGTATCGCTGAATTGAATAAATCAATAAGCCTGTCGGTTTCCTTGCCCATAGCTTCGATTTTTTCAAGCTCGTCTCCGCTTTCTTTTACACTCGTTTCTATATACGCCCAAATTCGATTTTTGTACTCTGCTTTTCTGACGCTGCGCCCGTTATGTTTTTCGTCGGACGGCTCAAACAACACGTCTGCCAGCTGCTCCAGATAGCGTCTGCCCGACAGCGCGAGCTGAGCCACGTCCTCCTCGTTTTGAGCGTACTTCGCCGCTCTGACGGCGGCGCCTAAGGTATTGAAGAGCTTGGGATTGGTATCGCTCAAAATCATAGACAGCTCAAAAGCATCGTATTTCCCATTTTCAAAATACGGGGAGGTTTGTTTGATAAAAGCGTCAACTTGCTTAAAATGCTCTTCGGTATCGTAGTCGTCGAATATCGTCAGACGCGCGCCGCTGTCCTCAAAATTCGCTTTTGAAAAGCCTAAAGCTTTCAGTTCGTCAAGCTCTCCCGTGCCGTACTCCTCAATTTCTGTCATAGGGCACAAAAGCCATATGGAATCTCCTATGACTCTGTATTCCTCACCGATATAATTTCGGAAAAACACCAAATGAAATTTGTAAGAAAAATCGACCTCAAGTATACCGAGATAAGAAGGGAAGTCCCGCAGATAATCGTGCAGTTTCTCGGTTATCTCCTCGGTAACGTTTTGGATGACCCAGGCAAAAATCGTTGAATTAAACATACAATCGGTTACTTTTCTTTTATCCAGCCGCTTTGATTGAGAATTCAACAGCGTGTTTTCGTATAAATATATTAATTCTTCGGCGGTTTTGGCGTGATTGAGAAAGGTCAAATCGCCCGAGCCGATTTTTAAATGTCTGTTTGACTTTTGCAGTATTTTGGATTTGAATATTTTTTGTTTTATCGGCAAGCCGTAATAAGAGTCGAGTGAGGGGTGATCTGAATTGAACAGAACGGCTATTATCATATTTTCAGCCTCCGTGTGACTTTTTTGTATTGAAATTTTGCGCTTATCTTATTATAACATATTAAAATGAAAAAATCTATAACGATTTGCGCTCTTTATTCAAAATCGGTTAACGTAGAACGTCTGAACGAGGGTATATAATAATTCAAATAAAAAACACAGCCGGCGTCCCGCGGGACGCCGGCTGTATTAATCAAAAATACGTAAATATTTTTTAGCCGTTTACGTATTCTTTATAGTTGCTGAACCTGTACGTAGTATGATAATTGGCGTTATGATAATTTTCGCTGTCTCCCATAGCTTCTCTGATAGCAATTATGATATCATCGCCGTCAATTACCCAGTCGGCATTCTGGAAGGCGTGTCTCGTGATAGATATGTAATCGTTCATTATAGAACGATCTACGAGCAGGGTAGCTTTTATCGTCCAATTTATCATATCGTCGGAAACCGCAAGAGAGAGCACGTTCCTTTGATAAGAGCTTCTCTCGTCGAGAGTGTTATTTACGAGCGCGAGATATTTTCCGGTAGCGCTGTCGTATCTTACGGTGTATTTCGTAATTCCGCCGTCAAAGCTTATTATAGAGTCTTTCGAGTTCTTGTCGTAAGTTAAGGTCTTGCAGTCCTCGGAAAGCCGGAGCCTGAGACTGTAGCCCGGAATGGGATTGGAATCTATTCGCGCCATAACCCAAACCGAGCCGTCCTTTGCCAAAACGACGTTCGGTTCCTGCGCGTAAACGTAAGTCGGGGTTTTAGAGGTGTTCTGATGCGCCAGAAATACGTTTGTGTCAAATTTTACGGTTGAGGATACGGTCCAGTTTGAAGCGTCAAGAAGATCCGAGTCTATCGGAGCGCTCTCTACGAATATCGAACAGCCCTTTTTCCACGAGAAGGACAAGCCGTTTATTCCTTGCCCCGCGTACGCCTTATAAATTCTGCCGTTGGCTATAAGAACGGAATTTGAGCTGCCGTGCGCCGCGTATCCATCGGCGTTGTTGGGAAGTCTGGTGGTATTGCTCCAGGTCTTTCCGCCGTCGGTACTGCGCGCTATTCCCGCGTAGCGGCCCGTAGCTCCGTCAACGTCAACTCCGACGAGATAGAGATCGCCGTCCACCTCAACCAGAGTGGAGAATTTTAAATTGTATTTTATTGATACGAATTCATAGGTCTTTCCGCCGTCCTTGCTTGCGAATACGAGCGTGTTTACGGCTCCGTAGTCTACCGAGGTGTATATTGTGTCTCCTATTTTCACTATGCTCGGAGACGCTGACGCGGATCCGCTTATCGTAATATTGAGGTCAGACGAGCTGAACACATCTCCCTTTTTAACGACGACGGTTCGCGTAAGTTCAGTGGAAGTAAATGGAGTGGTTGCGGCAGGCTCTCCGAAGAATTTTACCATTCTGTCAAGCATTTGTTTATCGGATTCAACGGTAAAGGTGTCGGAGCTTGGCATTACGACTGCCATTTTTTCGTATTCCAAATATCCCTTTTGATTGGCTTCGCAAAGCTTTTTCAACGACTGATATTCTTTTCCGTCAAGCTGTACCTTCGGTACGCCGTCAACGACGGTAAAATACTTTGCCGCGGAAGCCGCGGGAATTAAAAGCTCTCCGTTATGCTTTACGCAAGCGGCGCTGAAATCGCTCTCGTCAAGCGGAACCACCATTCCGTCGTATAAGGCGTTGGTACATCCCTCGTAGAATGACGGCTCTTTACCCATACGGGTAATTATATCGTTTAAGAGAAGCTGATCGACTATCGGGGAAGTCTTGTCTCCGCTTTGGTTTCTCAATTCTCTTACCTCTGACGTCTTAAGCGCTCTGTCAAAAACGAAGATGTTATCCATTATTCCGTTAAAGCTGTAAACGTTTTCAGCGGGCGCGCCTCCGAAGGCGTCCACGTCCGTCGGAGTTCCCATTTTATATACGCTTGCGCTGAAAGCGGCAGTCTCTGAAGAGGTTTGCATAATACCGTTTACGTAGAGGGTTATCTTTTTATTCGCAAAGTCAATGGTACAGGCTATATGCTGCCATTGTCCTTCGTTGCTGTGAGAGGCAAGCGTTCCAAGCTCGGTATTGGCGAGCGTATACTCGTACGTTTGCGAGCGGAAGCTGTCAGACGCTTCGCTTCTTCCGCCAATCTTTATTCCGGTGCTTTGATAATGTATATGTACTCCGCCCTTGCCCTCGTCTATCGGGAAGGAAACGAGACGGTAATTGGTAGAGTTATAGTTTACGTAGGGCATTACCCACATACTTATCGTAATCGCGCTTTTTTCGTTAAGCGTATCCTTGAAAAATCCCGTTCCGAGATCCATATAGCCTCCGGAGACGGCAAGCGTTTTTACTCCGCAGCCCGAATATCCGTTTACTATCTCGCTTTTGACGAGAGTTGCTTCGGCTCCCGAAACGGCGTCCTTCGTAACGCCGTCTTTTCCTTCAACCGCCTCGCAGTTCCAAGCCGCTATCGGTTTCAGCTCCTCTATTAAATTCGCAAAGCCGTAATCGGGATCCACCTCGGGGTCCTCCTTTTTCGTCGTAGTTGCCGTCGTTCCTTCAGTATTTGCCGTAGTCCCGTCGGTGTTTTCGGGACCGTCGGTTTTATTTCCGGCACAGGAAGAAACGATAAGAGTAGAGAACAGCAATATGAACGCAATTATACTCCTAATCGTAAAATGCTTTTTCATTATTTACCTCCGTATAAATATTTAGGTTTTTCCAAATAGAAATGCCGAGCCAAGACACGTTGGTGTTGGCTCGGCAAGTATTCATTTAGTTACCGAAAGCTTCGCTTGAAGCTATTATTTCCTTTTGCGTTTTACGACACAGCAAGTAGCGCACGCGCCCGCAACCAGTGCGAATACGGGAGCCGCAATAACTCCTCCGCATCCTTCGCTCTCCTCGGCGGTGGTTTCAGCCGCGGTCGTTGTAGCAGCCGCAGTAGTAGCGGCAGTGGTGGTAGCCTTGGTCGTTGCGGCCGTGGTAGTAGATGCCGCGGTGGTAGTAGCCTGAGTGGTGGTTGCTACGGTAGTTATCTCGGATTCGCTTCTGAGTTCCAGCGAGTTGGGAATTATGCGAGCGAGATCCATTTCGTCAAGTACAGTGTTGTAAATACGAATGTCGTCGTAGTAGAAGCCTACTCCTCTGTCGGGAATATCAGTATCAACGCTGATCTTTCCGATGGTTACGCTGTTGGTTTCGTTAACCGTCGTGGGGACTGCCTGTCTCGTTGCCAAATTTTCAAGAAGCGCGTCCGTGAAGGTTATTTCAGCTACATATTTAGCGTAGGTCATACTGTCGGTAGAAAGGTAAAGGGTAGCGACACCTTTATTCTCGGCAGTGATTTCCATAGAAAGAGCTATGTAGAACCACTGGTCAGCCTGGATTGCTTCGGCACCGGCGTTTATCGGTCTTGCTCTTACCGCTTTAGAGTCAACCCCGGTAATACCGCTGATATTTTTCGTAGCGAACGCGGAAGCCTCAAATACAGCACCGGCAGAAGAGGCGGAGTCAGCCTTCTTGTATATGCGGTAAAGTCCCTGATATGAGAACAAATCGGCAAAATCTGTGTTTGAGCCTACGTATTTAGTCTTCATAAAGACGGTCATAGAAGATACGTCTTTGAGGTCCGGATTTCCCGAAGTAGCCTGCAGATAGTTGAGAGGAGTGCTGGGAATATAAGCAACTCCGTCCGTAAACGTTACATCGCTGCCAACCTTCGTAAGATTATCAGCCGACTGACCCTTGGTGGATTTGTCGCTGAGCATCTCGGTTTCGTTAGAACCTTCAAAGTTCCAGTAAGATACCAGATTATCGTTGATATCGGTCGTCGTGTTGTTTGCCATTGCAGAAATTCCGCCCGCGATAAGCATAAGCGCAACCAATGCCAAACACAAAATTTTCTTAGTCATTTCTTCACCTCATATAAAATAATTTAGCAATTTACAAAATAAATTGTACAAATTGCTTTATTCACTTAAGATTATAACAAAACACGATTACAAAGTCAATATAAGTTTGACTTTTTCTACACAATGCACAAAACACTTATGATAATTGACAATTCATAAAAGCTTTTCAAAGCGTAAAAAGCGGCAAAGGATATCTTGCGCCGGCTTGGTTTTTAAAATCCGCCGAAAAGTTATTGACAAATCAGTAAAATAGTAGTATATATAAGATGTAGCAAAAACGATCTGAAAGATATGCGGAAAGGGGAGTGAAATATGTCGTCGTACAGCGAGCTTATAAAAAACTTTGAAAAAATCAGAGCGTATATGCGCGACTTCTACGTTTACGGATTTAAAAGCCGCGGCGATTATCGGACGAAGAGCGCGCGGTCATACGATGACGAGCGGCGGAGAATCGAAAGCTGGCTCGGCGACCATATGAGCTTCGTCCGTACTCCCGAGGGTAAGAACGTTTTTATTTCGATTGACAGCCGTACGATCGGGCACAATCCCTTATACAAAGCTTGGAAGGCAAAGAGCTTTACCGACGGGGACGTAACGCTGCACTTCATCATTTTTGACATTCTCCACGAACCATCCGTTAAGCGTACCGTTGCCGAGATTCTTCAGGAACTCGATGAGAAATATTTGTCGGGATTTGAAAATCCTATGATGTTCGACGAGTCCACGGTTCGCAAAAAGCTGAAAGAGTATTGCGAGGAAGGACTCGTCGAGGCAGAAAAAGAAGGCCGTAAGACCTATTACCGCAGAACCGATAGCACTGATATTTCAGACCTTACCGACCTTCTGCATTATTTTTCTGAGGTTGCCCCCTGCGGAGTGATCGGCTCCTATATATCAGATAAGGAAGAGAAAGATACTGACGTATTTACCTTTAAACATCACTACATAACGAGTGCGATTGACAGCGGCGTGCTTGCGGCGCTTTTCACCGCAATGAGAGAAAAACGTACCGTAACGGTATCCAATTTGAGCCGCCGCAGGGATTTGCCAAGGCAAAACCGTATCGTTCCTCTCCGTGTATTTATCAGCGTTCAAAGCGGCAGACAGCATCTGCTCGCGTATCTGCCCGAGTACGATTCGTTTAAGTCTTACCGCGTGGATTATTTGTCAAACGTAAAGCTTGAAGAGGTTGCTCCGCGCTTTGATGCGCTGCGGGCAGAGCTTGACTGTATGCAAGGCAAAACGTGGGGGGTCAGCATAAAGCGAAACGGG
>JAFTZH010000007.1 GCA_017464565.1 Clostridia bacterium | reverse complement strand
AGATGTTTGAGTCGGCTGTGGAGTATTTTAAATAATAATAGTTAGAGATAATGTGGGGGAGAAACTTTTTGCAAAAAGTTTCTCCCCCACATTATCTCTAACTATTATTATTTAAAATACTCCACAGCCGACTCAAACATCTTCATATCGAACTCACCAAGGACGTTTTTGTAAAGACCGTTACCGATACGCTCGGAATGTCCCATTTTACCGAGGACGTGTCCGTCGGGGGAAGTAATTCCCTCGATAGCCGCGCAGGAATTATTGGGATTATAGCGTATATCGGAGGTAGGCACTCCGTCAAGGTCAACGTACTGAGTCGCAATCTGACCGTTTTGCGCAAGCTGCGCGATAAGCTCGCCGGAGGCGAGGAATCTTCCCTCTCCGTGAGATATCGGAACGGTGTAGATATCTCCGACCTTGGTATTTGCGAGCCAAGGAGATTTATTTGAGGCAATTCTCGTTCTTACGAGACGCGATTGGTGTCTGCCTATGGTATTGAAGGTAAGCGTAGGACAGCTCTCGTCGGTGTCTATTATCTCACCGTAAGGAACGAGTCCAAGCTTGATAAGCGCCTGGAAGCCGTTACATATTCCGCACATAAGACCGCCACGCACACGCAGAAGCTTGTTGACCTCATCCTTGATAGCGCCGTTGCGGAAGAACGCCGTAATAAACTTGCCCGAACCGTCAGGCTCGTCTCCGCCCGAAAATCCTCCGGGAACGAATATTATCTGCGACTCGCCTATCTTCTTCGCGAAACTCTCAACCGAATCGGCAATTCCGCGTGAGGACAGGTTGTTTACTACGAATATCTCGGTCTCTGCGCCCGCCCGCTTAAATACCTTTGCCGAATCGTATTCACAGTTGGTACCAGGGAATACGGGAATAAGTACCTTCGGCTTTGAGCATTTGAGCACCGCCGCGCTTCTCTGCTCCGCTTCGTAAGTATACGCCTCAATCTTGCCCGAAGCCTCGCGCGCGTTTACGGGAAATACGCTCTCAAGCTTGTTTTCATAACGAGCGTAAAGCTCTCCGATAGCTACGCTCTCACCCGCATAGGATATCTTTCCGTCGTCGGTCGTAACACCGAGAAGCTCAAATCCGCAAGGAATATCACCCTCAATCTCAAGCAGGAAAGCGCCGTAGGAATATCCGAATATATCGTCGAGCGATACCGAAGCATCGTAAGTAAATCCTATATCGTTGCCGAAGCTCATTTTCATAACTGCCTCCGCGACGCCGCCGTACGTGGGAGTATACGCCGCGTATACCTTGCCCGCAGACGTAAGAGCGTTTACTTTCTTGTAAACCTCCATAAGCGACTCTGCCGCGGGAAGCTCGTTTTTATCGTATTCGGGACGAATGATAACTACCTTGTGTCCCGCTCCCTTAAATTCGGGAGATATTATCGAGCTTATTTTGTCGGTCGTAACGGCAAACGAAACGAGCGTGGGAGGAACGTCTATGTGCTCAAAGCTTCCGCTCATAGAGTCCTTTCCTCCGATAGAAGCTATTCCAAGCTCCTTCTGCGCCTTAAATGCTCCGAGAAGAGCGGAAAGAGGCTTGCCCCATCTTTCAGGATCCTTCATAGGTTTCTCGAAATACTCCTGGAAGGTAAGATATACGTCCTCAAAAGAAGCTCCCGTCGCGATAAGCTTTGAAACAGACTCAACTACCGCGAGATAAGCGCCGTGATATGGGCTCTTTTCGGATATAAAAGGGTTAAAGCCCCAAGACATTACCGAACAGGTGTCGGTGTCCGCCGACTCGACCGAAATCTTGTGTACCATAGCCTGAATGGGAGTACTCTGATTCTTTCCTCCGAAAGGCATAAGAACGCTTCCCGCGCCGATAGTAGAGTCAAATCTCTCGGAAAGTCCTCTCTTTGAGCAAACGTTGAGATCCTCGGAAAGCGCCTTCATATTGTCGGCAAAGCCTCCGATTACCTTGCGTCCGTACTTTTCGGGCGCTTTTGCCTTTATATTGATATGCTTTTCCGCGCCGTTCGAGTTAAGGAATTCGCGGGAAAGGTCAACTATCACCTTATCGTTCCAGGTCATTCTGAGTCTCGGCTCTGCCTTGACGGTCGCAACTATCGTCGCTTCAAGGTTTTCGGAAGCCGCAAGAGCGCAGAAGCGCTCGGCGTCCTTTGCCTCGACCACAACCGCCATTCTCTCCTGCGATTCGCTTATCGCGAGCTCGGTGCCGTCAAGTCCCTCGTATTTTTTGGGTACCGCGTTGAGGTTTATATCAAGTCCGTCGGCAAGCTCGCCTATCGCAACCGATACGCCGCCCGCGCCGAAGTCGTTGCATCTCTTTATAAGACGGGACGCTTCACTGCTGCGGAAAAGTCTCTGAAGCTTACGCTCCTCGGGAGCGTTACCCTTCTGTACCTCCGCTCCGCAGCTCTCAAGCGAGTGAAGGTTGTGCGATTTTGAAGAGCCCGTAGCTCCGCCGCATCCGTCGCGTCCCGTTCTTCCGCCGAGAAGTATTACTATATCTCCCGGTGCGGGAACCTCACGTCTTACGTTCTCTGCGGGAGCCGCCGCGATAACCGCGCCTATTTCCATTCTCTTCGCAACGTAACCGTCGTGGTATATCTCGTCTACCTGTCCCGTCGCGAGACCTATCTGGTTACCGTACGACGAATATCCCGCCGCCGCCGTGGTAACTATCTTTCTCTGCGGAAGCTTGCCCTCCATAGTTTCGGAAACCGAACGCAGAGGATCGCCCGCGCCCGTAACGCGCATCGCCGCGTAAACGTAGGAGCGTCCCGAAAGCGGGTCTCTTATAGCTCCGCCGATACAAGTAGCCGCGCCTCCGAAGGGCTCTATTTCGGTGGGGTGGTTGTGGGTCTCGTTCTTAAATAGGAGAAGCCAATCCTGCTCCTCGCCCTGAACGTTAACCTTTATCTTTACGGTACAAGCGTTTATCTCCTCCGACTCGTCAAGCTTCGGGAGCTTGCCCTCAGCCTTCAGATATCTTACGGCGATAGTAGCCACGTCCATAAGATTTATCGGCTTGATTCTTCCAAGCTCAGCTCTCGTGGCAACGTACTCGTCGTAAGCCGCCTTGAGAAGCTCGTCCTCAAACTCAACGCTGTCTATCGTCGTGAGGAAGGTAGTATGACGGCAGTGATCAGACCAATAGGTATCTATCATTCTTATTTCAGTGATAGTTGGGTCTCTCTGTTCGGTCCTGAAATAATCGCGGCAGAAACGAATATCGTCAATATCCATCGCGAGTCCGTATTTTGTGATAAAATCGGCAAGACCGTTCTCGTCAAGCGCGGTAAAGCCGTCAAGCGTCGCAACGCTTTCGGGAACGTTATACGCAAGAGCCAGCGTATCGTGCTTTTCAAAAGACGCTTCTCTCGACTCAACGGGGTTGATGACGTATTTCTTTATAGCCTCAAGCGCCGAGCCGCTTACGCTGCCGTAAATCTTGTATATTCTCGCCGTTCTTACCGTAGGACGCTCGCCCTGCGATATTATCTGTATGCACTGCGCCGCCGAATCGGCTCTCTGGTCAAACTGACCCGGCAGATATTCGACCGCGAAATCAACACTTCCGTCGTTTTCATAATCGTATGTAACTATATCGAGCTGAGGCTCGGAAAATACGGTTGAAACGGCGTAATCAAAAAGATTTTTCTCGATATTTTCAACGTCGTATCTGTTAAGTATGCGGACGTTAGTAACGCCGTCTATCCGCAAAAGATTTTTTATCTCTCCAAGAAGCGCTCTCGCCTCGTTGGCAAGCTCACTCTTTTTTTCAACGTAAACTCTGTAAACCATTCGGTATCTCCCCCGTTTATTTATCGGAAAAAGCCGCAAGAGCTCTTTTTCCTATATCGTGTCTGTAATACGCATTCTCAAAGCCGACCTTGACGACGTTTGCGTATGCCTTGTCAATCGCGCCTTTAAGGTCGTCAGCCGTCGCCGTAACGCCGAGAACTCTTCCGCCCGCACTGAGAAGCTTTCCGTCAGATAGCTTTGCGCCTGCTATATAAACCTCTGCCTCGCAGTCGTCTCCTACGGTTATCTCAAAGCCCGACGCGTATTTCCGCGGATATCCCTCCGACGCCATAATAACGCAGCAAGCCGCTCCCGACGAAAATCTGACCTCCGTATCGGAAAGCGTACCGTTTGAGCAAGCAATCATAATATCAAGCAAATCGCTCTCAAGCAGCGGCAAAACCACCTGCGTTTCGGGATCTCCGAAGCGGCAGTTGTATTCTATTACCTTCGGACCATTTTCGGTAAGCATAAGACCGAAGTACAAGCAGCCCTTAAAGGTTCTTTCCTCGGCGTTCATAGCGTTTATCGTAGGCAAGAAAATTTCTTTCATACAACGCTCCGCTACGTCGGCTGTATAGTAGGGATTGGGAGCTATCGTTCCCATTCCGCCCGTGTTAAGTCCCTCGTCGTTATCTCTCGCGCGTTTATGGTCCATTGAAGAAACCATAGGAATCACCGTTTTACCGTCGGTAAACGCGAGCACCGAGACCTCGGGACCCGTGAGAAATTCCTCTATAACTATTCTGCTTCCGCTGTCACCGAACTGCCTGTCCTCCATCATAGACCGGACGGCATCGGTTGCCTCCTCGCGCGTCGTGGCTATTACCACGCCCTTTCCGAGAGCCAGACCGTCAGCCTTTATAACGGTAGGTATCGGCGCGTCCTTAAGATATTCTAGCGCCTCGTTCATCTCGGTAAAGACCTCGTAAGAAGCGGTGGGAATACCGTATTTTTTCATAAGATTTTTAGAAAATATTTTGCTTCCCTCTATGATAGCCGCGTTCTTTCTCGGACCGAAGCAGGGTATCCCCGCCTTCTCAAGCAAGTCGACAGCTCCGAGAACCAGCGGATCATCCGGAGCGACGACCGCAAAATCTATTTTGTTTTTGACCGCGAAATCGGCGATAGCCTCTATATCCTTCGCGCCGATATTCACGCACTCCGCGTCAGCCGCGATTCCTCCGTTGCCGGGAAGGGCGTAAATCTTATCAGCCTTGGGACTTTTTTTCAGCTTTTTTATTATGGCGTGCTCTCTTCCTCCGCCGCCAACGACCATTATCTTCATCAAATATCAGTCTCCTTAACAAATCAATGGTGGAAAAGTCTCATTCCCGTAAACGCCATAACCATTCCGTACTTATCGCAGGTGCTTATAACGTTATCGTCTCTGATAGAGCCTCCCGGCTCTGCAACGTAACTTACTCCGCTTCTGCGCGCGCGCTCGATATTGTCTCCGAACGGGAAGAAAGCGTCGCTTCCGAGAGATACTCCCGTTATGGAATCAAGGTACGCCTTTTTCTCCTCTGCCGTGAGGGGAGCGGGCTGTTCGGTAAAGTAATTCTGCCAATTTCCGTCAGCAAGAACGTCCTCGCTGTAATCGGAGAGATATACGTCTATCGTATTATCTCTGTCGGGGCGTCCGATAGTGGAAAGGAACGGAAGAGCGAGCACCTTCGGATGCTGTCTGAGATGCCATATATCCGCCTTATTACCCGCAAGTCTGGTGCAGTGTATTCTCGACTGCTGACCCGCGCCCACGCCTATCGCCTGTCCGTCGTATGCGTAGCAAACCGAATTGGACTGCGTATATTTGAGCGTAATAAGCGAGATTATAAGGTCTCTTACGGCGCTCTCGGGCATATCCTTGTTAGCCGTAACTATATTTGAAAGAAGCTCCTTATTTATTTTGAAGTTATTTCTTCCCTGCTCGAAGCTTACTCCGAATACCTGCTTCGTCTCCTTCTCGGCGGGAACGTAATCCGCGTCTATCTTTACGATATTGTAGCTTCCCTTTCTTTTTGACTTGAGAATCTCAAGCGCCTTTTCGGTGTATCCGGGGGCGATGATACCGTCGGACACCTCTCTCTTAATGATAAGAGCGGTGGTCTCGTCGCAAACGTCGCTGAGCGCTATCCAGTCTCCGTATGAGGACATTCTGTCGGTTCCTCTCGCTCTCGCGTAAGCGCAAGCGATGGGAGAGTTGTCAAGTCCCTCTATGTCGTCAACGAAGCAAGCCTTTTTGAGATTGTCGCCGAGCTTGATTCCAACCGCCGCAGAGGTGGGGCTGACGTGCTTAAATGAAGTAGCGCAAGGAAGTCCCGTAGCCTCCTTCAGCTCCTTTACGAGCTGCCACGAATTGAAGGCGTCGAGAAAATTGATATATCCGGGGCGTCCGTTAAGTATTTCTATCGGAAGCTCCGAGCCGTCGTTCATATATATTTTTGAGGGCTTTTGATTTGGATTACAGCCGTATTTAAGTTCAAATTCTTTCATTTTTTATCTCCGTTTCAACAATCAGCAATTTTTATTTACGATTCTCGTCTCGTTCTCGCCCGTAGCGATATCAATATATCTTACGAAAAGAGACACCTTGTTGTCCTCGTTGAGATTGCTCCAGATAAGGTCGGTCATCGCGTCGATATCCAAGTCGGGAAGCTCAAGCGTTTTAGGCTCGCCCTCAAACGAAGGAAGCGGATCGCCCTCTCCGTTATAGGTGTGGATAAATTTCGCTCTGCCGGCGACGGGATTTGAGTAAGCGTATGTAAATCTCTCGCAGGAGCTGTCGTCTCCCTCCGCACTCTTAAGAATAGACATAGCGTAGTTCATATCTCCGTTCTCACGGTGAATTATTCCGGATATACGGGGAGTGAAATTAGGCTTGTCGTCCTCAAACTCACGGGTTCTGAGTGCCTGCTCAAAAGTCATCTGCTTGTCCATAAGCTCGTAGATTGTGTCTGTCTGATCGCCGTTCGTAACGATAGTCTTGTTTCCGAGAACTCTGACGGGATAGTAGATTATGAGATGCGGGTCTACCATTTTCGACTCGTCAAACGCCTTGGTCCGCATAGCGTCGCCCTCGGCTACAAATATGCGGTTGCGGCTGTTTACGCTTCTTCCCATAATGAAATAAGCCGTTACCGCCTTTTTTCCGTCGGCGCTCTTGCCGATAATGATTCCTCTGCCGTGATAAGCGAGAGAATTAAGCTCGTTTGCAATAGTTGAAACCTTCATTTTTTGCTCTCCTATTTAATCAATATATACCTTATTGTCTTTTACAGAAATTTTATCGAAGCAGAAAAGTTTTACCGCCTCGGGTAATATCACCCATTCCGCTTCCTCCATTATTCTCTTTTGCAGAGCCTCGGGGGTGTCGTCCTGTCTGACCTCCACCGCCTTTTGAAGTATTATAGGTCCCGCGTCGCATTCCGGGGTAACGATATGCACGGTAGCTCCCGAAACCTTGACGCCTTTATCAAGCGCCGCCTCGTGAACGCGCAGACCGTAATAACCCTTTCCGCAAAAGGACGGAATAAGCGCGGGGTGAACGTTTATTATTCTGTTTGGGAACGCCTCGTACACCTGCTCGTCGATTATAGTCAGAAATCCCGCAAGCACCACGAGGTCTATCTTCGCGTCTGTCAGGGTATCGGCAAGCGCGCGTGAATAATCCTTAATGCTGTCGTATTCCTTTCGCGCAAGCACCACGGACGGTATGCCGTTATTTTCAGCTCTTTCAAGCGCGTATACACCGGGCTTTGAGGCCACGACGAGCGTTATTCTGCTATCCCCGAAGATTCCGCGCTTTTCCGCGTCTATAAGCGCCTGAAGATTGGTTCCTCCGCCTGACACGAGCACCGCGATATTTTTAGCGCCCATCAGCAGAACACCACGCCTTCGTCGCCCTTGACTATCTCTCCGATAACGTAAGCGTCCTCGCCGTTTGCCTTGAGAATATCAAGTGCCGTTTCAGCCTCATCCGCGGGAACGACTATGCACATACCTACGCCCATATTGTAGGTGTTATACATATCTCTTTCGGGGATATTGCCCGTCTTTGCTATAAGCTCGAATATAGGAAGAACCTTTACGGCGCTCTTCGTTATCTTTGCGGAAAGTCCCTTGGGAAGCGCTCTCGGAATATTCTCGTAAAATCCGCCGCCTGTGATATGGCTGATTCCCTTTACGTTTACCTTCTCAAGCAGAGCCAGCACGCTCTTGACGTATATTTTCGTGGGAGTGAGAAGGGTTTCGGCTACGCTCTTGCCTCCAAGCTCCTCGCAGGGAGCGTAGAGACTGTCGGGATTATTGTCTATATCAAATACTTTTCTGACCAGCGAAAAGCCGTTGGAGTGAACTCCGCTTGACGCGAGAGCGATAACCGCGTCTCCCTCCGCAGTCTTCGTGTTGTCAAGTATCTTTTTCTTATCGACGATTCCTACCGCAAATCCCGCAAGGTCGTAATCCTCGGCGGGCATCATACCGGGATGCTCGGCGGTCTCGCCGCCTATAAGAGCGGCACCCGACTGAACGCAGCCCTCCGCAACGCCTCCGACTATCTCGGCTATTTTCTCGGGAATGTTCTTTCCGCAGGCGATATAGTCAAGGAAGAAAAGAGGTTTCGCTCCGCAGCATATAATATCGTTCACGCACATAGCAACGGCGTCAATTCCAATGGTGTCGTGCTTGTCCATAAGTATCGCCATTTTCACCTTGGTTCCGCAGCCGTCGGTTCCCGATACGAGCACGGGCTCTTTCATATTTCCAACGGGCAGACCGAAGCAGCCTCCAAAGCCTCCGACGTCGTCGAGACAGCCCTCGTTCTTCGTTCTCGCTATATGAGCCTTCATAAGCTCGACCGCCTTGTATCCCGCAGTTATGTCAACCCCTGCCGCAGCATAGCTCTCACTGTAACTTTTCATCGTTTTATTTCCTTTCTTCGTCAATCAGTTATTGTATTTATCTTCAATTGCCCGATTTTTCTCAAGCACCTTACGAGCGCCCGCGCGGCGAGCCTCGTCAAGCTTTTCCGCAAGGGATTCGTCGGTAACCGCGAGTATTTCAACCGCGATAAGCGCCGCGTTTGCCGCACCGTCGATAGCGACGGTCGCGACGGGAATACCCGTAGGCATCTGAACCGTGGAAAGAAGCGCGTCCATTCCGTCGAGATTCTTCGACTTCACGGGAATACCGATGACGGGCAAGGTAGTGTTTGCCGCTACCGCTCCCGCAAGATGCGCCGCCATTCCCGCCGCCGCGATGATAGCTCCAAATCCGTTTGCCCTCGCGTTCTCTGAAAATTCCTTTGCCTCGAGAGGCGTTCTGTGCGCCGAATAAACGTGTACCTCGTAAGGTACGCCGTATTCCGCAAGCGTATTTATTGCCTTTTCAACGATAGGCAGGTCGCTGTCGCTGCCCATAAGTATTCCGACTTTTTTCATATTTCCCTCCAAAAAACAAAATCGGACAATCCACCCATTACACAGAGGGGATTGCCCAGGCGGTCGGCGATATTATCTTCTGCTTCCGCATGGTCCGTTCCATTTATCCGCCGGTAACAGAAGACCCAAAATTTCCTATAATAAATTATATCACAAGCGAAAATGAATGTCAACAACGCTTTTTTATTCCGAGAGAAATTTTTACGCAACAAAGAACGGCGGAATTCGTCATATACGACAAATTCCGCCAAGCTTTTATTTATTTGCTCGCAAGCTTCAAACTGTTAAATACGTTTTGTATCATTTCGGTGTCGGATACCATCTCGGTTATCGTAACTATGTAATTATATTGGTCAACTCTGAAAATATACTGCGTCTGATACATACTCACACTCATAGTATTCGAATAAGAAAGAATACATATCTCGGTAACGTCAAGTCCGTTGGTTTTCTTTCGAGTCATTTCAAGCTCGTTTACGGTTGAACCTATCGCCTCGTAAACAGGTCCGAACAGCTCCAGCGCGTAACTCTCCGACATATTTTCATAAACGTTAGTATATTCCTCGTAAATGATATTAATATTGTTTCCCGTGGACGCGTCCTGAAGCATTACTTGACTTCCGGTCGTTTTAGTCCAGCTTGAAGGATATACGAAGGATATCACGTCGTTATAGAGCGTATATCCCGCGGGTATCGGAGTCGTGGCAATAGTCGTCGCTTGGGTCGTAGTCGCTGACGAAGGATTGTATTCCGAAGCCGTCGTTGCGGCGGTCGTAACCGCTGCTTTTGAGGAATCGTCCTCGCACGAGCTCATAATCGCTGACGACGCGATAAGCATAGCGAAAATCAAGCATATGGATAAAAATTTTTTCATTATTGCCTCCTCGTTGATGATAATTTACAATATCAGTATATCACAGGAAAGTTTTTTTGTCAATATAAATATAATATCTTCTCGGCGTATAAAAATCCGCCTATGCGCCGATAGCGGCGCATAGGCGGAACGATTCAGGCTATTTTCATTTTCCCCTCAAGCCTTATAAGAAGCCTTGAAAGAGGGTATATCAAAAGTATCCCGAATATACAGTTTCCTATCGCGTGGTAGATATCGGCGGTAACGAAGCCCACGGCTACCCACGCTATTATATATTCAAGGTCAGAATTATACAGCATCTGAACGGGCGCGTATAAAAGCCCGAAGCACAGCCCGTGAAGCGTACACAAAACGATATAAACGATATATCTAGGACGCTCTCCGAGCCTTCTCGGAACGAGCATTACCGCCCCCCACAGCATCGTCCATATATAGAGATACGCCAGCCACCATATTCCAAAACCCGAAAACAGTCCGTTAAGAAAAACGTAAATATATATCGGCACGAGCGCTTTTACCCGATAAACGATAGTATACACCACGGTCAGAACGCCCACTATATGAACGTTCGGTAAAAACTCCATAAGTATATCCGATATATACATAATAACGCCGAGCATAGCGAATACGGCAAGAAGCCTCAGCCGTTCAAGCGAATTTCTCTTTTTTGGGGATGTCATCAGCCTTTTTCTGCCTTGAAGGAATAAATTTTTCCTTCTTCTATATCGGTAGCGTCAACACCCGTCATAGCGTAATCGTCTCCGATATAAAACGCCCAGTACGTTCCGTCGGTTTCGTATTCGTGGGTCTCGCCGTCAACCGTCTTTACGTAAAGACCGTAAGCGCCGTCCTCTCCCGCGATAAGCCCCTCGTCAAGAAGAGCCTCGCCAACCGTCTCTTTATCGGTGCGTACCGTATACTCTTTCGTCGTTCCGTCCGCCGTAACGACCTTGAAAAGGAATTCCTTGTCTCCCTCTCCGCGCACGCCGTTGTCGCATCCAACTGCCGAAAACGCTATCGCCGCAGTAAGCAAAAGCAGGAGTAATGCAGACAAAATTCTACTTGATTTGTTCGTCTGTAATTGTTTCATTTTTGTCTCCTTATTTTTATTTATTATTCGTATACGCTATATTCTCGCAAAGCGACGCCGGTACGTGCGGCTTGAATACAGACGGGGGCAAGTCTTCCGACTCACAGATAAGTGGTTCTCACAACGCGTCTCGGCATCTTCTCGGAACGACGGGATAAAAATCAAACCCTTTTCATTCCAATGATATTACGGTACTCTGCGGCAGTACCGCGCCGAATCGCTCACTGCTTACGGCGACACGCTCGTATAGGATTTTCACCTATTTCCTTATTAAGCTTTTTCAAGCGCCCCGATATACGAATGATATTTTATCACTCTTTCCGCCTTATGTCAACAGCTTCAATCAAAAATTCTCTTTATTCTGCAAGTTCCGTCAAGCGTGAGCCAAAGCTGCGGAGAGTATTTCATAGCGTTCCACACGGCTATACCTCCAACCCCCTGCTTTTTCACCGTATCAAGCGATGCGCGCACACATCTCGCGTCCTGAAAGTATACCGCGTGCTTTCTCGATACCCCTTCATCATCGGAATAGTACTCAAAATAAGGCGACTGCGCCTCCTCGTCGTATTTAATATCCGCTCCGCGCTCTCCCGCCAGCTTTACGGCGTCGGCATTCCCGACGCACACAGCGCGGCTCTCTCCCGCAGAATACGGCAAAATCCAATCGTATCCGTAATTCGCCATACCCAAAAACAGCTTTCTCGGCTTTACCTTATCCGCGGCGTATTCCAATATTCTCTCTGCCTCCCGGACAGGAAGCAACGCCGAAGGCGAATCATAACTGCTTCTCATCGTGTACGTTTCTATCATCAATCCGTCAGATGAATTTCCGAGAACGGAATAATCGTGTCCCTCGCACAATAGCCCCTCCTCTCCGTCTTCGCGTTTGGGAGCTACGAGAACGAACAGCGGATATCCTCCGCTTCCGAGCTTTTCATTAAGTCTTGATACGAGCGAGGAAAGCGCCTCCGCGTTTTCCGCAGAAACGTATTCAAAATCAATCGCCGCTCCTCCGTACCGTTTTTTCGAAACGGCAGAGAGGATATTTCCTATGAGTCTGTCCTCAAGCGTTTTGTCCGCAAGAAGGGCGTTCACCGTATCGGGCGAAAAATTTCCGTCCGCGTCGATATTCGAAACGAGCATTATCGGAGCCACGCCGTATCTGCGCGCGGTCTCTATGATTTCTTCGTCGTCAATCTCTATCAGCTCCGCGTCCTCCTCGATACCGTATGAAAATATCGTAAGATAAGTAAGATACGGGAGTGTTTTCGTAAGAAGCTCCCGATTTACCGATGGATATACGAAAGCGTTCACCGATATAGGCTCCTCACCCTCGTCCTTACCGTCCGATATCACTATCCTGTCGCCCGCCTCAAGTCCTATTCTTCCGCAGAGATGCGGATTGCGCCGCCAAAGCTCGTTTACCGTTCTCCCGTAAGTCTGCGCCAACGAATAAAGATTCTCTCCCTCCGAAACGGTATGTACGACGTCGGGTATCCTCACCGCTAGCGCCTGACCCACGACGAGCTTATCTGAGTTTTCAATCCCATTGTCCCTCGCTATAAGCTCCGCGTCTGTCCCAAGCCTCCCCGCTATCGAATAAAGGCTGTCTCCCTGCTCCACAGTATAAATTATCATTGGTTTCTCCTTAAACTTTTTTTACAGAAAATCTGCAATATCATTCTATGTGAAAAGCGAATATAAAGTCAATGCAAAAACTCCTATAAAGGCATATTTTACGCATAGCTGTAAATAATAGCTTTATAATCAAAAATATTTCACAGAAAGGAAGTTTAAGCAAAATGAACAAACCGCAAATAGTAAAATGCTGCGCCCGCGAGATACTCGACTCAAGAGGAAACCCCACCGTTGAATCGACGGTATTTCTTTCCGACGGCACCGTGGGAATGGCAAGCGTTCCGTCGGGCGCCTCTACGGGTATCTACGAGGCGCACGAAAAAAGGGACGGCGACCCCTCCCGATTTAACGGCAAGGGCGTCAGTACCGCCGTATGTAACGTCTGCCGTGTGATATCCCCCGCCATATCAGGTATCAGTGCCGCCGAGCAATACGAGCTTGACAGAGTTTTGCTAAAGCTCGACGGAACGCCCGATAAATCAAATCTCGGTGCTAACGCCCTGCTCTCGGTCTCTCTCGCCGCCGCGAGAGCCGCGGCAAATTGGTATCACATTCCGCTTTACAGATATCTCGGAGGGGTTGAATCCTTCAGATTGCCCGTTCCGATGATGAATATTATCAACGGCGGAGCTCACGCCGCCAACAACGTTGAGATACAGGAGTTTATGATAGTTCCCGTCGGAGCAAAAAGCTTTGCCGAAGCTATCCGCGCGGGAAGCGAGATATACGCCGCTCTCGGAAAGCTTCTCAAAAACAATATGTACGCGACGACGGTAGGAGACGAAGGGGGATACGCTCCAAATCTGCAAAGCGACGAGCAGGCTATCGAGCTGATAATAAGCGCCATTGAGCAAGCGGGATACGATACCTCAAGCGTTATGATTGCGCTTGACGCCGCCGCGTCCGAATGGTACTCCGAGGAGGAGGGCGTTTATATAATGTCCAAGCGTCAAAAAAAGTACACGCGCGACGAAATGATAGACTATTGGTGCGGACTCGTATCCCGTTATCCCATAATGTCAATAGAGGACGCTCTCGACCAGCGCGACTTTGACGGTTGGAGCAAGCTCACCGAGAAAATAGGAAACAAAATTATGCTCGTCGGAGACGACTTCTTCGTCACCAACACCGAGCGTCTTAAGCACGGAATATCGGTAAAGGCGGCAAATTCCATTCTTATAAAGCCCAATCAGATAGGCACCCTGAGCGAAACCTTTGACGTAATACACACCGCGAAGGAGGCGGGATACCGTTTTATCCTCTCCCACAGAAGCGGCGAGACCGAGGACACTACGATAGCCGATATCGCCGTGGCTCTGAACGCTCCGTTTATAAAATCGGGAGCGCCCTGCCGCAGTGAGCGCGTAGCCAAATACAACAGACTTCTCCGAATAGAAGCGGCGCTGAACAGCGGCGGACGATACGGCTTTAGCGGAATGCCCGAGGCAATACCGGACAAAACCTTTAAAATATAACGCGGCTCCTAAAAAATTCTCCACGTTGAAAGTCCAAACTAACGAATTAATCACACCAAACGCTTTAAAGTTTTTTAAGAGGGGGGCGTGGGGGGAGGAACTTTTTGCAAAAAGTCCCTCCCCCCACAAAAATCCCCCGAAAAAATCTCTTCAATCCCCCAAAATGAAAACGGACGGCAGTCTTGCGGCTGCCGTCCGAAAACGTCTGTTTTTTTATTAGTCTGCAGTAAGTCCCGAACGCTCGATACCCTGTACCAGATACTTCTGGCAGAAGAGGTATACTACTACGAGCGGAGCTATTATCATAATTCCGCAAGTATTTCTTATAGCCGAGTAATACAGGTTTTGTCCCGCATAATCGGTAGTGAGCGAAGAGGGGATTCCTACTATCTTCGGCATCAGAACCGTCTTGGTCGTAGTGAAGAAGAGGTTCGTGTAGAAGTCGTCCGTCCACTGCCACGAGAATGCGAACAGGAATACCGTTATCATCATCGGTATGGACAGAGGCAGAATGATAGTAATAAACGTTCTGATTATACCCGAACCGTCTATATAAGCCGATTCCTCAAGCTCGTCGGGAACGCCTCTGAAGAACTGTCTCAGCATAAATATGTAAAGTCCGTTCTTAAACGCGAGTCCGCAGAGCGAAAGGATTATCATAGGCCAATAGGTGTTGGTAAGGGTAATTCCGCTGGTGGTAAATTTCTCCCAAGTGTCGGGGAAAATATCTATCGCCGCGAGGAAATCGTTCGTTATAGTCTTTCCAAACAAGCTTATTCCGCCGCCGTTGAGGAATTGGAATATTCCGAGAATATCGAAATATCTGAAATTCATAAACAGCGAGAGCTGAAGCGTCTGGTGAGGTATTACGAGCGAGAAGATAACCGCGAGGAATACGAACTTGTTACCCTTGAACTTGAACTTTGCAAGTCCGTAAGCAACGAAGCAGCATATCAGCGTCTGAATTACAGCCGTACTTGCGGAAAGAAGCAACGTATTCGTAAATGCCTCAAAGTAGTTAAGCTCCGTCCATACAGCCTTGTAAATGTCGAGGGTAAAGTTCTTAGGTATAAGTCTTACCGTTACGTCAACGAAATCCTCGGGTGCCATAAAGGAACCTGCAATCTTCGTAAAGAACGGGAAAAGAACTATGTAAGAGATACCTACGAGCAGTACGAGTCTGAACAGAAACCATACTACCTTTTTAACGAAAAACATCGAGAGGAATTTAGCCTTAAGTCTCTCTTTAAGGGGAGTTCTTTCAAACTCGACCTTTATTTTGTTTTTGGTTTCTTTTTGAACCTTAGGCTTGTTATCAATATTCTGTGCGTTCATTGCTAACCTCCTCAATCACGTCTCTGATAGAACACAAACGCCGACAGGATTCCGGCTATTGCGGCTATTATCAATATAACAATCAAGAAGTACATCCACGCCATTGCAGAACTGAGAACGTTTCCGTTTGCCTTTTGGTATGTTTCCGAAATAAACGTCATAACTACGTTGGAATCCGTAGTAAACGAGTCTATTATAGTATAGACAGCGTTTACGAGTATCATCGGGCTTATCATCGGGAAGGTTATCTTCCAGAAGGTTTCCCAAGCGGTAGCACCGTCTATCTGTACCGATTCGTATATCGCGGGAGAGATAGACTGAAGTCCCGCAAGGAATATAAGCATCTGTACACCCGAACGGTTTACTATGTTGTAAATGTTGTTTATAGCGTTAGTTACGTAAGTAACCAAGCCTTCTCCGACTGCCATTCCCGAGAACAATTTCTCGATATCCATTGCGGATACTATTTCAGACGCGGTACTCTCTCCCGAACCGTCCTCGATACCCGACGCCTCTCCCATATAGTCGGAAAGCACGTTCTGAGCCTCGATAGACTCCATAATTCCCGTTGAAAGTATGACGGGGATAAAGAATATTGCTCTGAAAACTGCGCGTCCTGCCATTTTCTGATTAAGAAGAACCGCCATAAAGAGCGAGAATATCAAAATCATAGGAATGTCAAACGCCAGACTCTGAAGTCCCGACAAAAGCGTAGTAACGTAATCGGGGTTTACGAACAGAGCCTCGTTGTAGTTCGCCCAACCGACGGGGATAAGCTGATATCCCCCGCCGGCTACGACCTTGATTTGATAGAAACTGTATCTGATTGAGTCTATTACTATCGGAAGATAAATCAGTACAAATCCTATAACGAACGGAAGCACGAACAGCCATCCGCCGCGAGCCTTACGTCTGTCAAGGGAGGCGGATTTTTTTCTTTTAGGCGCTTTTACTTTGGTTTGCGCTACGTCTTTAGTCATTTTTAATTACCTCCCTTTCATTTTTTAAGTACGACGTATCCGTACGCCGAAACTGTGTAAACTACACCGTCAACCTCCGTGGTAACGTCGTAGTTGTTGAAGTTGAGAATAAACGACGTTCCGTTTTCGTAGGTTACGAGAGCTATCTTGTTCTCGTCGGAATCGTATTTATGAACAGTATTCTTGTCGTTGTCCGTATCCCCCGCAGCGTCTTCAGCTTTAGGAAGATTCAGAACGACCTCGTAGGGCTCGACCTCAATACCGTCAATATCCTTAACTCTGTTGTAAACGTCATCCGCGAGAGCCTTTGCGCTGTCAGCGATCTCTTTTGCTCTGTCGTAGCTGTCCTTGGGATCAGAAGCAGAAGGATCGGTAGGATAGATTATAGCCTCGAGATCGGCTATCATCTCATCGGAATAATTGCTGTTCTCCTTGAGATATTCAAGATACTCGATAGCCTTGTCGTAAGCGGAGGTTGCGTTATAAGCCGCCGTCGCCACGTTATTGGCGTCTACGTATATCGAATCTACTATCTTCCGGAGAGCAGTCAAAGCCTCGATATAGTCAGCTCTGGGATTCTTAAGAGCCGTTTCGGCATCACTGAGTTCCTTCTCTGCGTTAGCTATCTCGGTCTTCTTTGCCGCGATATCGTCGGCAGAACCCGAATTAGCCTCAAGCTGTGCCAGTTCTTCCTTAAGAGTATTTACAGCAGTCTGCTTAGCAGCAACTAGCGCGTTTGCGTCGTCGTATGCCGATTTTGCGTTGTTATAAGTATTAAGAGTGCCCTCAAAATCCTTATTTACCAGAATAATGTTGTTATCCTCGGTATTGCTGAGATACTTGGGAAGCTCAACCGTAATCTGATTTTTGATTCCCTTTCTCGCCTCAAGGAGCTTATCTATCGCTTCGGTAGAGCTTGCCTCAGCGAGCTCGTCTTCAATTCTTACAGCTTCCTCGACTGCCGCGCGAGCGTCTGCGAGCAGCTCGTCGTCATCGGGAACACGCTCTCCGGGGATAAACGTGTGAGCTACGATAGCGCTCGTCTGAACGTCCTTAAGTACCGAGTTAAGCTCGTTGTAAATACTTACTACGTCTTCAAACCAGATATCGTATCTTACGGAATAATACTGGCTGAGCGTTTCGCTCTCCTTGAGGAGATCTGTGTTCTGATAAGAAAGTATGAAGTTGAGCGACGCGCCGTTTTCTATAGCCTTAAGCAGAGCGTAATCTATATTACCCTCCATATTGATAGGAGTTCCCGCTATCTGAACGTATCCGTGGAGAACCATTCCAAGGAAAGGAATAGATGCGGAAGCCTGTGAGTAACGGCTGGAATCAAGCGCGATATCGGTGATATAATCAACGTACTTCCACGTGTAAGCGTTTCCGCCGGAGGTCATAACTCCGTTGTAATTCTCCGAAAGATATTCAAAAGCGTTTACCGTAAATTCCTTGGAGTCCTCACGGTTGTAAGGTTCATCCTCGTCGAAGTCCGAGTTCAGATAAGAACCAAGCGTGGATACCGAAATACCTATCGGGTCGTACTCGAGATAATTTTCGGTAAGCTTCGTGTAGAATCTGTCGAAATATGCGGGCGATATAGCCAACTCGTAGTAACTGATATACGTTTGCTTGGTAGCGCTGTATACGCGCTTGCTCGTATATCTGTTATCTATAGTTTTTACCGCGTGAGACTTAAGCGAAAGTCCGTCGAACATAGAGTTGTTCGAAATAAATACGAAATCGAAGTCCGGGAATATTCCTATGCCCTTTTCTTTAGCGAAAGCTATAAGATCTTCAAATCCGCTCTTGCCGCCGACAGCGCTTTCCCACTTGAGATTATAAGGAACGCTCGCCTCGGACAATCCGCCCTTGGTATATCCCGTAAGGATAAAGTTAATATTGCTGATTCCCTCGGCGTTCAGCTCGTTATACATAGTCTGAATATTTTCAAACGAAGTAAGCGGAGCCATAGTATTTACAGGGATAGAGAGTATCTTTTTAGTGGTCTCGACAGCTCCGAAGGTTTCTATGTAAAGGGGAATATCCTCTTCCACATCCTCTTCGGTAAGCTTGGTAAGAACTCCTTTATCTACGAGATAATCTCTGTACGCCTGTGCCATTCCTACGTAGCTGCAGTCGTAATAATCCTCAACCTCTCTCTCAGCCGCGACGTCGGGATCGGTAAGCATTATATATCTTACCTTGTAGTTACCCGTGTACTTTCTCGAGGATACGACGGTCCACTCATCGTTAGTACCTACCGATATCGCGTCAGCGATATTGTAAGAATCCTGCGGTCTCGGATATACTATCATTTTAACGGTATTATACGGGTCGGTGCTTATTGCGTGGTATGCGGAAAGCTCCATAAGAGCGTCTCCCTCTTCAACTATCGCAATAAATCCGCGGTCCTTTTCGGTAGTTATCGTTTCGACCTCTTCTTCGGTGTCTACGGTTCCTTCCGTTCCCGCGGTTTCCGAATCTTCGGCAGCTACAGCTACCGCTGAATCTCCTCCGGAAACAGCTCCGTCAGACGCAGCCTCGGTTACGAAGGTCTCGGTCTCCTTGATACCGAACACGGGGTATCTTATGATTTCCTGGTGTGTGCCGGAAATATCGTGGTAAGCGTAGTCCTGACCGTATACCTTACCGGTTACGGCAGTAGTAGTTCCGAGGTCCTGAAGCTTTTCAAAGTCGAAAAGTGTTCCGGAACCGTCGGGGAAGAAGGTATATCCGCTGTTGGGGTTCGTGCCCGCTCCCATATAAGGAAGTATCTCTATGCTGTAAAGCTGATAGAGAGACTCGTTGAAACGGATACCGTTTGCGGGAAGTCTTACGCTTACACCGTACTTGTCAAGAGTATACTCAAGCGCCATTTTGAACAGAGGAGGATTTTCGTCCTGGCTCTGATATTCGGTAAGCAAATGGTCTTCGTCGAGATCCTCGTACGTATAGCTGGGTACGTAGGTCTTGATAAGCTCCTCAAGCTTTGCAATCTCGGTGGAAGCAGCCGATGAGTCGAGAACGTAAACGTCCATCTTCTTGGTTATCGGGAACTCGCTCTGCATCTGCTTTTTAGCTTCCTCGGTTACAGCCGCGTCGGGATCCTTGAGGGTATAGTAGGATTTTACCTTACCATACCAGAAGCTTGAGCTTCCGGGAGTAACAACGCCGTTGTCATCGGTGGTAGTAAGCGCCTCGTCGAGAACGGCGAGTATCTTGGTCTCAAAAGCAGTCTTCTCTATCTGACGGGGAACGAGCATTCTCGCTTCCTCACGTCCGATAGTATACTCTACTCTGATACCGTTTTTGATGTTCTTTACGTCAATCTGTCCGCGCTCTGCCGCCCATTCGTAGCTGTAATACTCGGTGCTCTGACCTGTAGCTACGTCGGTATACTTTACGACGAGCTGAGAAAGCAGTTTTTTCTTTACCGTATCGTGAGCTTCTTTACCCGAAGTAGGAATGGTATCACATACGGTATAGGGGTTGGTAAAGAGGGTTTCGCCCGTGGCGATACAATAAGTAGCTATCTCTCCGCTGTATGCGTCAACGTACAGACGGTATCCGTCCTTTTCAAGACGGAGGTCCATAGTCGCGAGCTTTTCCTCGGCAGAGGTTATTTTTACACCCTCAGCCCCCTCCTCCGCGGGGATAGTCGTACCTTTAAGATAATCTATCGTAGCGGCGGTGTTCGTAGTGTTATAAGTGTATACGGGAGCCGTCTCTTCTGTGCTGTCCTCTGCTCCCACGGTTATTACAAGTCCGCTCACAAGCATAAGAACAGCTAAGAGAGTCGATATTATTCTTTTCATTTTCATTATTATCTTCCTCCAAAAATCTGTCTATGCTCTGTACTGGATTTCGGTAACGATATTAGTAACGAAGCTTACGAGCTTGCCAAGAAGCGTTGAGAACAGGAGTGCCACGAACATAATGATTACCATTCCGAGAATGGTTCCGAGCGTAGTTCCGAAGTTCTTTCCAAGCGAGTAATCGTGAGTTACCATCATACCGAAGAACAGGAGTATTCCCGTCCAGATAAATGCGAACGTAACGAGCAGGCTTATGATATCCGCTTCATCGGATATAACGACGTTAGATGCTATGGTCGCGGGTATCATAAGGAGCGGCAAGGGTGCGAGCGAGTAGGTAGAAGCTATGAATATATCCTTGAAGCTTCCCTCTCCCTCAAACAGCGTCGTAAGACACCAATTTGCCACTACCCAGAGTGCCAGCGGAACCAAAACGCTGAGCATCGTCGCAAAGATAGTAGAATACTCTCCCTGAGGATTGAGTATATAACCCTGACCTATATTCTGGTAATAGAATCCGAGAAGCGTTATTCCGAGAATGGTAGCGCCGGCTCTTACCGAACCTCTCTTCTCGTGCTTCAAATCCCAGAATCCGTCGAAGGGATGGAACATAAGGTGGAATACGTACAAAAGCTCCTGACCGTAAGTTCTCTTGTCTCCCGAAGTGGCGACGCGCTTGTTTACCTTTTTCGCGAACTTCATAAACTTGGACCAGAGGAAAACGACCACTATAACGAATACGGGTATGAGCAGTATGTATTTAGATATCCACTCTTTTCTGATTTCTTTATACGCGTTGGAATAGTTAGATACGTCGTAAGCGGCTTGATAATAAGAGATCGCTCCCTCGTAATCTCCGCTTCTGTAAAGCGCGTTACCTATTCCGATATAAGCCGTATCAAAGTTCGAGTTTCTCTTGAGTATTTCCGTCCAGTCCTCGATAGACTTATCGTACTCACGGTTATTCTGATGCGCGAGAGCGGTTATAAGAATATCACCGTACTCCGTGCGCTGGAATACCGAGAAGGACTCGGAGGTTTTATCAAGAAGAAGCATCGTATCTCCCTGATAGGTAATTGCCGCAAGACCCTTGCTGCTTATGTTTCCGAGCTGACGGCCCGAATCACCGAAGGCGAACAGGAGGTTTCCGTCGTAATCGTACGTAAACGTCTTACTTCGCTTGCTGTCGATTATCGACCAGGTTCCCTCGGGGCCAACCGCTACGTCAACGACGGTCGAGGGTCCGGTGATGGTATCGGTTACCGATACCTTGTTCATATCTACCTCTCCGGAGGGAGGATAGAAGCCGTTACGTCTCATTATCTCATCGCCTGCGGCGTTGAGCATCTTAACGGGTGCGTAGTCGCCCGAGGTGGATTTGCTCGTAATCGCGGACTGTACGCTTGCCTCCTCGATAGAAGAGGTCGTTACGTAAATAAATCCGTCGCTGTTTATCGAGATATTGTTAAACTCGGTAGATACTATCTGCTCCGAAAGAGCTCTCTGCTC
Source organism: Clostridia bacterium (assembly GCA_017464565.1). Classification (GTDB taxonomy): domain Bacteria; phylum Bacillota; class Clostridia; order Oscillospirales; family CAG-272; genus HGM12713. Next base: position 11,014 of record JAFTZH010000007.1, on the reverse strand, counting down.
CTCGGTCTGGAATCTTCTCCAGATAATATCCCAAAGTCCGACCGTAGCCTTCTGCGCTCCGATAAAGCCGGTGAATTCACCCGTATCGGTCATAACGATGATACCCTGATAGGTGGTAGAGGATACGACGTACATTCTGTCGTATTGGTCTACCGCTACCGCAACGGGCTTATAGACCGCTCCGTCCTCAAAGAGCTCGGACTCGGGCTGAGGAATGACTGCGAGGAAATTACCGTCGCGGTCAAAGGTTACTATTCTGTTTGCGTTGGTATCGCAAACGAATATTCTTCCGGGAACAAGCTCGCCGTTTACGGTCTTGTCAGAGGTGATAAACACACCCTGAGGAGCCGTGAGACCGTCGGATATTCCCTGCTCGTTTACAAAGCTTTCAATTATGAATTTAAGCTTATAATAACGGTCCAGAACTATAATTCTGTTGTTGTCGGTATCAGCTATATATACGTTCTGCTGATCGTCAGTCTCAAGATCGGAAGGACTCGATATAGTGAGCTTTTCCTTAAAGGCTTCCGTAGAGGTCTTATCACCGCTCTTATACTTTGAATAGAGCGACGGATAATACTCCTTCATTATCTCCTCATCCGCAATTCCCATATAAGCCGCGTCTATCGACTTAACGGGAGTATAGGCGTCGGGAGAATAGAGCGCCTTTCCGTCTATTGAGTAGGTGTATGTCTGATAAGGTGCCGATGCACTTGCAGGAAGGGCAAATATCATAATAAGCACAAACATCAAACATAAAATAGATGTTATCTTTTTCATTTTGTCCTCCCCAAATTAGTCTTTCATACCACTCGAACCCATCGTCTCAATGATGTTCGACTGAGAAATTATAAATACGATTATAGGTACCATCATCATAATAACCGTCGCGGCTCCGCTCGCACCCGCACGCTTGATTCCTCCTGCCGTTATCTGCTGGATAGCGTAGTTGAAGGATTTAAGCTCCTCGGAGTGAATGTAGATCGAAGCTCCTCTGTTCCAGAGGTCCTGGAAAGAGTAAATAATAAGCGTAAGCCAAGCAGGCTTAACCATAGGCATCGCTATTACCCAGAAGGTCTTAAGCTCGCTCGCTCCGTCAAGTCTTGCCGATTCGAGAACCGAGTCGTTGACGTGCGTATCCATAAACTGCTTCATCAGGTAAAGTCCGAGCGAGGTAGCCCACGCGGGAATTATGATAGCCCAATAGGTATCTATGATATGGAACGCGCTCATAAGAATGAAGCTCGTTACTGCGGTAACCGTCTGGTGGAACATAAGAGACGTTCTTACGAGCTTGAACATTCCCTTGCCTCCGGGGAACGCTATCTTTGCCATAGCGTAAGCCGCGAGTGAAGAAAGGAAGAGGTTTCCGAACGTTCCGGCAACAGACGTAAATACCGTGTTGAATATGTATCTCGTAAAGGGTACTACCGAGGTATCCATAAGTGAGAACAAATCCGAATAGTTCTTAAGCGTGGGATTCATTACGTAAAATCTCGGCGGGAACATCCAAAGCTCGTCAAGAGGCTTGAGAGACTGGATAACGACGTAATACATCGGGAGGAACATAAATACTCCGAGTATCGCGAGAACAATGGTAATTCCCACGTCTCCTCCTACCGAACGGGCGAGGACGACTTTATGTTTTCTTGTTCTTAATTTTGCCATATTACTCACCCACCTTCGACAGAATCTTCTTAACCAGCATATTCGCTCCTATCATTACGAGGAACAATATGACCGCGATGGTTGAAGAGTAACCGATCTCAAAACGCTGAGTTCCGTAGTCTTCAAGATGGTGCATTATCGTATGCGCCGCGTAATCGACCGACGGGAATCCGCAGAGTGCCGTTACTATTCCTCCGAAGCCGAAGGACGACGTAATCGCCATAATAGCACCGAACATAAGCTGAGGCTTCATACTCGGAAGAACTATGTACCAAAGCTCCTGCCATCTGTTCTTGATTCCGTCAACCGCGCCTGCCTCAAATAGCGCGCGGTCAACACCCTGAAGTCCCGCGATAAAGGACAGGAAGGACGTTCCGAGAGAGGTCCACAGCGCGACCACGATACACAGAGGCATAACGTAATCCGCGTCCTGGAACCAGTTAATCTCCGTCGTAATTATTCCGAGCTTCATAAGCCATGCGTTTGCCCAACCGTATGCGTCGCTCGAAAAGAGCGTAGACCATACGAGGTAAACCTGACCCGAAATAGACGGTGCGTAGAAGATAAGGGTTACTACCGCTCTTATCTTCGGGGACAATTCGTTGATAAACCAAGCGACCATAAGCGACATAATATAAGATACGGGTCCTACGATAACCGCGAACACGAACGTATTCTTTGCCGCTATAAGGAAGATATCGTCATCAAGGAACAGTCTGATGTAGTTGTCAAGATATACTATATTCGGCAACTCAAGCATATTAAAGTCCGTAAAGCTTATCAAGATTGACAAGATAACGGGTATAATAGTAAAGCAAGTAAAAATCAGCATATACGGCGCGACCATAAGATACGCCACCCAGTTACGCTTCATTTCTTTAAGCGTCCACTGCATTTTAGACATATCCTTGCGCGCAACAGCCTTTTTCTTTGCCGTCTTCTGTAGCATTGCTTCTTCTCTCCTTAATCAGATTTTATTTGTATGCTTCGTAAGACTCAAGCGAATTCGCAGCGCTTCTCATATATTTAACAGCGTCCGCGAATACGGTTGCGTTTGCTCCCTCAAGAGCATCTGCTGCCGATCTGAGTGAAGCATAATCCTCGGTGTCTCCTCCGTTAATAGCGTCAATCGCTCTGTTGTAAACACCGTCGTACGACGTACTGTAAGACGAAGAAGCTTTTATTTCTTCCAGAGCCGTGATTGCCTGACCCATACGCTTTTCAGCAAGCGTCTGTCCAACGTAATCGAGCGTCTCAAGCTCAAACTCCTCACGTTTACGAGTTATCTCTTTATTTATTGTGGTTATGTAGCTCTGAAGCTCTGTTACAGGGTCTGCCGCGTTGTTATAAGCATCAAGGAACGCGAAGTTGGTGTAACGGTCTATAATATAGCTTCCGGGATAGTTGGGAATAGACGCAAGGTTGTTGAACTGAAGCACGAGCTGTTCGTACTCGGCGTTGGTCCAAGGCATACTGTCAAGAGCCTTGATGTTTGCCGTGGGGTGCTTTGCCGAAGGTCCGATAAGAGCAACCATCTCGTTGGAGTAGTCTACCTGACATTCAGCTCCCGCGTGCCATCTCATAAACTCCCAAGCTCCCGCGGTATCCTCGCAGCCCGTTATCATAACGATAGCGCTGACCGCAGAAACCGAAACGTTGTTTATCTCGCCCTCTTCGTTCTCGTATCCGGGCATCGGGTAGAAGTTCCAAAGTCCTTCTATCTCGGTAGCGAATACCTTGAGCTGGTTGTAAGTAGCGGTATAAGCCGCAAAGCCTATCGGCATCTCACCGGTTCTGAAACGGTTGGCAAAATCGTACTTATAGGGGAAGGAGTTCTCTGTAAACATTCCGCACATCGTGTCGAACGCTTCGAGAGCAACGTTGGAATCAAGATTTATTCTCATTCCGTCGTCGGCGTAAAGCTCTCCGTTCATCTGATAAAGGAATACCTTGTAGTCGGTGTGCATACCGATCTGCATGTTGTTAGCCTGAAGAGTCGGGATTGCTTCGAACACGTCGTCCCAAGTTCTCGGTATCTCAATATCAAGCTCCGCGAGAATATCCTCACGGACGAACATCATATTAAAGGTCTGCGTCTCGGGAAGTCCGTAGTAGTGGAACTCGCCCGTGGAATCCTCGATTCCGAGGACTATCATAGCCGCCTCGTTGAAGTCGGATATCGTTTCATCGAAGTCAGCCTGATCCTCTATTGAGATAAGCGCTCCTCTTATCGCGTAGTTGATAACGTCCGCCTGACCGAGACCTATATAAACGTCAGGTCCCTTGCCCGAAAGAATAGAAGGCAGAAGCGTTGATCCCGCGACGAGCTTGAGGTCGATAGCTACGTTGGTTTCGGGAGTGAAGTCGTTGTTTATAAGGCTTCTTATAACCTGAGACTGGTCGCGTCCGTATGCAAGCCATACCTCAACCGACTCGCCTTCCTTGACTTCCTCAAGCGCTCCCATTCTGTCGTAGTTTCTGAAGAAGCTCTTTATAAATCTCGTAAGCTCGTATATAATTCCCTTCCAGAAGCCTGCGTCCGCCTCGGGAAGCGCTTCGCTCTTACCCTGTACGGAAATGAAGTCAAGCTGGAGAGGCTGAGTCTTCGCGTCGCCGAGCCAAGTACCGAGCGAACCGATATTCGTCTTAAGCTGATCAAGACTCTTCGCCACCTCGTCCTCGTCGGTACCCATCGTATTCAAAAGACGCGCTATCTTTTCAAGCGTTGCCGTCATCGAGCTCTTATCGCCCGCCACCTCGGCAAGCTGTTCAGCTATATCGTAAAGCGTACGCGACTGAACGATAAGGTCTATCATCGTATCGGGCATAACTCTCGAAAATCCGTAATCGCGGTAATCGTCGGGGTTGGAGCCCGTGAGCTTAAGAATGTTAAGGTAGTCGGCGTTGATGGAGTCAAGCGAATCCTGAACGGTATTCACTATCTGACCCATACTTCCGAGTGTAACCTCAAGTTTTACCGTATAAACGACGCCTTCCTTGAAATAGAACTGGAATCCGCCGTCTATCTCACCGTCGTTAACCGCCTCGGACTGCCAATCCGAAGAATATCCAAAGCGAAGGTTAGCTGCTTCAGCAAAAGGAATTCCGTTATAATATCCGTCCTCGCCCTCCGCGACAGTCGAATCACTGTAAATATAAAGCGCGCGAGAGACGAACATACCGTCGAGCACTGCCTGGCGGTAGCGGGCCGCTATCTGATAAAGTCCGCTTGACCCTACCGTAAACTGATAAGACACCCACTGTCCCGCAGTCTGCCACTTTTCTCCGCCTATCGTATTAAGAACCGTTCTGTCGGTTGCCGAAGGAGAGGTTATGGCGCTCGTTCTGTCCTCTACGGGATATATGGTCTGCGAAGAGGTGGACGAGAAATACTCTGCCTCTATTTTTATCTTATCGGTTCCCTCGGGAGCGCTCTCATATTTCTTTATATAATCATTGTAAGAAACCTGCGACTCGTGAGGAACGAGGCTTATCTTCGAGATGGCTATCGGTTCGTTTACAGACTCAAGCGAGAGAGTAACGAGACCGTCCTCACCGGGAGTGAGAACGAACTCAAACGACTCCTGGAAGAATCCATTGGAATCTCTGAACTCGTAAGTAGTCCACTCGGGAGCCTGCGCGAGACTTGCGCGTATCTCGTTCTTGTCGATATCCTCGGTAAAGAATCTAATGCTCTGATCGTCTATAAGATTAGAGATATCTTTAGTCCATACGTCAGGCATTTTATATATAATGTAGGTTCCGTCGTCTCTGGTCTCGGGATAAGCGGTTATTCCAAGCTCCCCTGCCTTCGCAACGTACGTATCCGCGCTCTCGCCCTCTTCAAGCTTGAAGCTGCCGTCGCTGTATACGTTTTCCCATACCTTTGATATCGTAAGATAACGAGCCTCCGCAAAGGGAACACTGCCGTTTATCCTGAATATCCTTTCAATAGATGCCGCCTTGCCTTCAACGGGATAATACTCAATAACTATGCTGTATTTAGCAGCTTCGGTTATAAGATCCGTCGACCAGGATATCGTTCCGGTTCCGGGAACGTAAACGCCCTTCACGCCGTCGTACTCCTCAACGTGAGCGACACCCGAAAGATCCGCGTCCTCCGCGAACTCGGTATCCTGATTGTAAATCTTGCCGTCGGAAGCAACGTATTCGTACTTCGAGGCAGCGTCGATAACGACCTTTTCGGTCGCGGATTTCACGTTCGCGTGGTCGTCAACATACGCGTTATAGGAAATCGAATTAAGCAATTCCCTGATATCGCTCGTAGAAGTGTCGGTGACACTGCCATCGGCAGCTCCTACGCTGACACCACCGCAAATCAGAAATACCAAAGCGAGCATAAAAGCCGTTATTCTTTGAAATTTCGTCTTTCTCATTAAAAATTCCTCCTGCTGAATTTAGTTTTGAAGCCTACGCGGGAAAGAACGCGCAAGCTCCACCGATACCGCCATTGGCAACAGCCCACGTCTCCGAGACGCGCCGTCGGCATACAGCGCCTCGTCGGATTGGTATCGGTAACAGTAACCAATGCTCATTTGCATCGTGTTTGTTATGTAAGGCGAGGTCAAAAAGGGGCAAAAACAGCCCCAAAAAGTCGTTTGCCTTAAAATCATAATGTATCTTATCACAATTCGGCAAAATTGTCAAGGGTTCGCACCGTCCAAGCGTCAAGCGTCTTTCCCGTATATTTATACTTGTCCGCACCGTTTTTTTATGCCCCTCAAGGTTCTTATCGTCATTTTTTCTATTTTTGCCGTCAAAACTCGCAATAAGTAAATTATATTTACCGCATTTGGTGTATAATTCTTTCGATTTAGCGCGTTTTTGTATATTTTCAACTATATTTTTTTAAAAATCCGAAAGCTTGTGCTTTTTGGTAAATTTAATTTACCTATGTAAAAATAAGGAAATAATTAGGAGGGTTTGACCTCCTTTATTTTTTTATAAACTTTGCACAATTTGTGAACGTTTTTTTCTACACTTGAGTTTTAAAATAATTTCTGCACATTCATCACTTTTTCAACACGTTTTCTTGATATTATTCCAAATAATTACTAATTATTACATATATACCTTTTTTTTCCATTTTTACCTTTTATAAACAAGAAAGCTAAGTAAAGCGGCGTTTGCAAAGCCGTAAAAGCTCTGCAAACGCCGCCGCGCATCGTACTTAATTATCTCAAAAATCCGTTTATTATCTCTTCTTCCGCCTCTTTTTCAGTAAGTCCGAGGGTCATCAGCTTGACGAGCTGTTCTCCCGCTATTTTTCCTATCGCCGCCTCGTGTATCAGCGACGCGTCGGGATCAGAGGCAAGTATTTCGGGCACCGCCGCGACCTTGGCGTTGTCCATAATGATAGCGTCGCACTCGGTATGACCAGAACATTTATTGTTACCCTTAACGCGCGAAATAAATTTCTGATAGGAATTATCCCTCGCCACAGACCTCGAAACGACGTGAGCGCCCGAATTTTCTCCGTTAAGCTCGACCTCAAACTCGGTCTTAGCAAACTGTTCTCCGTGCGTCATTATCTTTTCGTGAACCACTATACTGCTGTCCTTTCCGAGCACCGCCTTCGTAACGCGGTCGGTAGAATCAACTCCCTTTATCTGCACCGTCTCCATCTCAAGATAAGCGCCTTCGGCAAGCTCCGCATAGGTAGTGGGATTCATTATATTCTTGCCCATTCCGTCTCCCTCGCCGTAATGCTTTTCAATGTATTTAACCCTCGCGCCCTCAGCGAGATAGAAGGAATGTATTCCGCTGTGTTCAGAGGACTCCGAGCCGCCGTTGTGTATACCGCAGCCCGCGACAATCGTTACGTCGCAGTCCCGTCCGATATGAAAATCGTTGTAAACAAGCTCGCGAAGCCCCGTCTGCGAGAGCAAAACGGGAATATGAACGCTCTCGTTCTTCGTTCCGTCCTTGATATATATATCTATGCCGGGCTTGTCCTCTTTTTTGACGATGTTTATATTTTCAGACGAATTTTTACCGTAAAGACTGCCGTTTATCCTGAGCGAATACGCTCCCTGCGGCACGTCGTGAATTCCCGCTACCTGTTCGAGCAAAGATTGTTGTATCTTGTCCATAATCACCGCGCCTCCTTGGTAAATTTACAGCCTGCCCGAACGTCAAGAAGCTTCGGCAAAACCTCGTCCTTCGAGCCGTATTCGGCAATTCCGCCGCCCGACAAAACGACTATTTTATCGGCAATATCAAGTATTCTCTCCTGATGAGATATGATAACTATACTTCCTTTGGTTCTGCTGTACATATTTTCAAAAACTTTTATCAAGCTGTTAAAGCTCCAAAGGTCAATTCCCGCCTCGGGCTCATCAAATACAGAGAGCTTAGTGCCTCTCGCGTTTATCATAGCTATCTCTATACGCTTAAGCTCTCCGCCCGAAAGAGATGCGTTGACTTCCCTGTTTATATAGTCCTTCGCGCAGAGTCCGACCTCCGACAAATATCCGCAGGCCTCGGATACGCTCGTATCCTTGCCCGCCGAAAGTGACAAAAGATCTTTCACGGTTATACCCTTAAAGCGCACGGGCTGTTGAAAAGCAAAGCTTATTCCCGCTCTCGCTCTGTCGGTAACGCTCATATCGGTTATTTTTCTACCCTCAAAATATATATCTCCTGCGGTCGGAGAAATAATCCCCGCTATGAGCTTTGCCATAGTGGATTTTCCGCTTCCGTTGGGTCCCGTAACTGCCACGAAACGCTCGGAAATAGTTAAATTTACGTCCTTAAGTATCTCTCTGCCGTCGGGGGCAGTATAAGATACGTTTCTGAATTCAAGCATATCAAACCTCACAAAATATCTCATCACCCGCAAAAATCGGGCGACAAATAATTATATATCATTTTTTGACTAATTTCAAGTGCAAAATTCAAAAAATGATTTTTTGCCGCCCGCAAAGCTTTATATACGTTTTCCAAAAAGCGTTTATCACGCTCACTTTATGTGATTATTTTTTGTATTTTTATTTTTAATATCCTTTATATTAAGGATTTATCTCATATAAATCCGTGATTATTATTTTAACAATGGGTTTGGATAATTATTTTCTTTTTTCAGCTCGCTTTTCCGCTTCACGTTTTGAAAATTCGCATCCGCAATAGTTTTGTCTATACAGACCGTATTGCTCGGACAGCTCGCAGGAGCGCTTATATCCGTTCTTCTTTTTAAAATCCGAAAGCAGATATTTAATCCCGTATTTCCGCGCAAGCCCCTCACCAATCTCGTTAAGCCATACACAATTTTTATACGGACTTATAGAAAGCGTGGTGCAAAAATAATCGAACCCCTTTTCAGACGCATACCTCGCCGTACTCTCAAGTCTCAATTCATAGCAGCGCCTGCACCTCTCTCCACCCTCGGCAGTGTTTTCGACTCCCGAGATTGTATTGTAAAAATCATCACTGTTATAATCTGCAAATACAGTCTTTATATTGTTTTGTTTTGCAATTTGTTCAACAAATCGTCTCAATTCTTCCGCACGCCATTCGTACTCTTCCCTCGGAGAAATATTTGGATTATAAAAGTATACCGTTATATCAAAATACTCGTTCAGATATTCCAGCACGTAGCTTGAGCAAGGCGCACAGCAAGCGTGAAGCAAAAGCGACGGACGAGCGCTTAACGCCGATACGGCTTCAAGCTCCGCGTCCATAACCTTCTGATAATCTATCTTCTTCATAGTCCCTCCCATATCATACAAGATTAAAGAATTAAGACGTAAAATATTTTATCATAAAGCGTCAAAGTTTTCAATAGCTTTGACAATCTTCGACAAAATATCATATACTTATCATTGAAGCACCGCGCGTCTATAATACGGTGCAAAAAAATTCCGAAAGGCAGGACGATATGTATACAGATAACGATTTTATGACTCCGCGCGAAAGAATAAATGACGCGCTTTTACGCAGAGTCCTTGACAGCAACTCCTCTTCGCAATGCTGCTGCGGAAGCGAAAGCAATAACGGCAGCAACGAACGAAGCACATGGGGACTTGAGGAATTTCCTCTCGCCTCAATGTACGCTCCTCTTCAAAGCTGGAGAAATATTTACGATACCGAAAGCGGATTTGGCAGAGGAACTATATTTAAAGAACTCGATCTTCCGTTCGTTTGCGGAGACAGAAGAGGAGGCGGCTGCAGTGGTAAATAACGGAAGAAATTATTCGAGACCCTACTCAAACGGTACCTCTCAACGCAATTCATCAAACAACGGCATCAGCTGTTCAAATTCAAAAAATCTTATGAAAAGACTCCAAATGGTAGATTTCGCGATAACCGAAACCGTACTATATTTGGACGCGTATCCCGACTCAAAATCAGCGCTTAACCACTATCATCAATTACTTGCCGAGAGAAACAAGCTCGCGGAGAGTCTTGAGGCAAGCGGTACTCCGATAACGCACTTTAACAACGCAGACACGGAAAACTGGCGCTGGACCAACGGTCCTTGGCCGTGGCAATGCGAAGCGAATTGAGAAAGGAGACAGAGATATGTGGATATACGAAAAAAAGCTTCAATACCCCGTTAAAATAAAAAATCCGAACCTAAAGCTCGCTCAGATAATAATTTCTCAGCTTGGAGGTCCCGATGGCGAGCTTGCGGCGTCTATGCGATACCTGCACCAGCGTTACGCTTGTCCCTACGATAAGATAACGGGACTATTAACTGATATCGGCACGGAAGAACTCGCGCATCTCGAGATAATCGCCGCTATCCTTTATCAGCTCACAAGAAATCTCTCCGAGGAAGAGATTGCCGAGTCTCCGTTCGCTACCTACTTCGTGGATCACACGACGGGACTATATCCCGTGGCGGCATCGGGAGTCCCATTTGATATGAAATACGTAGGCGTAAAGGGAGATATTCTCACCGACCTCAACGAAGACCTTGCAGCAGATGCTGCAATCCCGCAAACACAACCTTTATCACAAAATCGCCGAAAGCCCTTGTAAAATAAGGATTTTTCGCACTTCGGCAAAACGCTCAAAATTTGCCACCCTGCTATAACATAAGAGCAACATCAAGCATTTTTAGCAAAAAATCAACTTAATTTATTAAAAATTGATAAGGACAAGCTGTTTTCTCAAAGCATAGAAAAACGATGCCTCACACGAGTGGAGCATCGTTTTTTCATTTTGTAAAATTACACTACTCTCAAACTAATCAAGAAGATAAGAGGCTGATATGAAGGTTTGAGTCCCTTATAAAATTACACTACTCTCAAACTTAATTCAATAAGCTTTAAACAACCCGACAGTTTGAGTCCCTTATAAAATTACACTACTCTCAACCTCT
>JAFTZH010000006.1 GCA_017464565.1 Clostridia bacterium | reverse complement strand
TGCCCGACTTCTTCGCCATAACCTCAACGACTTCCTCGTTAAGACCGAGGTTGAGGATGGTATCCATCATACCGGGCATAGACGCGCGTGCACCCGAAAGAACGGAAACGAGAAGAGGATTCTCGAGATCGCCGAATTTCTTGCCGGTTACTTTCTCCATCTTTACGATGTAGTCCATAATTTCAGCCATAATTTCGGGATTGATCTGTCTGCCGTCCTCGTAGTACTGAGTACAAGCTTCAGTAGAAATAGTGAAGCCCTGGGGAACGGGAAGACCAATCTTGGTCATTTCAGCAAGGTTTGCACCCTTACCGCCGAGAAGCTCACGCATACTTGCGTCGCCTTCGGAAAAGAGATAGCAATACTTCTTTGCCATTGGTAAATACCTCCAATATTGTAATATATTTTTTGACAACACTAAAATACCGTCGAGCACTTAAGCACCACGACGGCACCAAGTTATTATACCATATATTAGGGGAAAACTCTACATTAATAACCCAAAAAACAAACGAAATAATGTAAACTTTTTGTGAACGGGCGGCTTAATTTTTGCCTTTCCTTGATTTTTTTGACAAACTGTAATATAATTATAAAATGGGGTAAGATGTTGCGCTGCTGTCGTTAGTATCGTATTATTTTATCCTATAACCAATAAAAACGAGGAATAACAATGTCCGACATATTCGAGCTTTTTAAAAAGATATCTTCGGGGAGCGATACCGCGAGGGGACCGATAACGCATATCGTAGCGGGACTCGGAAATCCCGGGGACAAATACTATCTTACCAGACATAATTCGGGTTTTCTGGCTATGGATTACGCAGCGCAGAAATATTCCGCAAAAATAGACAGGGTTAAATATAAGGCGCTTTGCGGGGAAGCGGTCATAGGAGGAAAGAGCGTGCTTCTGATGAAGCCGCAGACCTTTATGAATAATTCGGGAGAGGCGATAGCCGATGCGGCTTCGTTTTATAAGATACCTACCGAAAATATCATTATTATATACGACGATATAAGCCTTGACGCAGGAAGGCTCCGCGTGAGGAGAAAGGGAAGCGACGGCGGGCATAACGGTATCAAAAGTATCGTAGCTCATCTGGGAGACGACGGATTTCCGAGAATAAAGATAGGCGTGGGGCAAAAGCCTCACCCCGATTACGACCTTGCCGATTGGGTGCTTTCCGAATTCCGTGAGGAAGACAGGAAAACGCTTTTTAATTGCTTTGGGCGCGTTTGTGACGGACTTGAAAAGATACTTGAAGGAGATATAGACGCCGCGATGCAGATATGCAACGGCGCGAAATAAAATTTAATCATATCCATAGTATAAAGAGGTTTGGAGAGGGTTGTAGGGAGAACCTTTCCTTAAAAGGTTCTCCTTAAAAAACTTCGTTAAATAATTTTATCCGTAGAGAAAAAATCTATAAAATTTAGCCATATCCATGGTATAAAAAGGTTTGGAGAGGGTTATAGGGAGAACCTTTCCTTAAAAGGTTCTCCCTAACCAAAACTAAAAAACAATGAATATTTTAACCGATTGCATAAGGTCTGACGGAGAATACAGGCATTTGCTAAAAGCGATAGCGGAGCAAAGAGCCGCGAGAAATCCGCTTCCTATTGCTTGCGCGGGACTTTGCGAGGGGGCGGCCGACGCGGCATACGCAGCGCTCGCCGAGGATATCGTCAGGAATGGGAACGGAAGCGCTCCCGTTCTTATGATATATCCCGAAGAGAAGGAATGCGTGAGAATGGTAAGCCTGCTTCGGCAGTTTGGACTCCGCGCGGAGTTCTTCGTTACGCGGGACCTTAATTTTTATAATATAGTTGCCTCCCACGAGTACGAGCGTGAGAGGCTTAAAGTGTTGTATGAAATGCTTTGCGGCGAGCTTGACGCAGTAGTATGCACGCCCGACGCGTCTCTTGGATACACCATTTCTCCCGAAAGATTTATCTCCGCAATGATAAAGGTGGAATACGATAAAACGAGAGTGGATATCTCCGAGTTTGCGAGGTCGCTTCTTGCCGCAGGATACGTTCGTACCGAGATGGTGGACGCGCCGGGGCAGTTTGCGATGAGGGGAGGAATAGTTGACGTATATCCTCCTTACGCGCGCTTTACCGATATAGACGATAAAGGACTTAACGGCTCGTATCCTTTGCGTATAGAGCTGTTCGGAGACGAGATAGACCGAATGGAGCTGTTTGACCCGGAGACGCAGAGAATGACCGTTACGCTGAACAGCGCGGAGCTTGGACCCGCAAGAGAGATACTTATAGACGACGCTTCGAGGAAGAAGCTTCGCGATGCCGTTGAGGCTCATTTTTCAAAGAGCCGAGACGAGAGAGCCCGAGGAGAGATGTCCTCCGAGATAACGGCTATCGACGCGGGACTTGATATAAACTTCGCCGATAAATATATTACGCTCATATACCCCGAAAAGCGTTCTTTGCTCGATTATTTTTCGTCGTCGGCGTGTGTGCTTATGAGAAATACGTCGGCTTGCTACGACAGGGTAAAGGCATCGCAGTGGCATATAGAACAAAATATTGAGGAGCTGCTTGAGACGGGAACACTCGCGCCGAAGTATGCCGATTACGCCAAAGAGCCGTCCGCCTTCGATAACTTCCTGCAAAAAAACGCGGTCGTTCATTTCGATTCCTTCGGTCAGGGCTTGTCGGGCAGAAAGCTCGCGGCTATGTTTACCTTCAGAACCAAGCATACCGTGTCTTACAGCGATAATTACGAGCTTTTGTGCGAGGATATCGGAAACTATCTGAAATCCGGTTACAGGCTTATCGTTATCGCGGAGAACGAAGCGTCGGCAAAGAACCTGCGCGGATATCTCTGCGATAAGGGCTTTTCGGCTATAATAGAAGCCGAGCAGGGAGATTTCACCATAGATAATCTTCCCAAAAATACGATTATGGTAAAGTGGAGACAGGTACAGAGAGGTTATGAGCTAAGTACGCCGAGAATAGCCGTCCTCTCCACCGATCCCGATGTGCGCGGCGGAGGCTTGTCCGCCTCGGGAAAGCTCCGCACCTCGAAAAAGAAAAAGAGCGCCGCCGAGCGCATTATGTCCTATAACGATCTCAATGTAGGAGATTTCGTGGTTCACGAGGTGCACGGTATAGGTCAGTATATGGGAATCGAGAACCTTACCGTTGACGGAGTAAGCCGAGATTATATCAATATAAAATACGCGGGAAGCGATAGGCTCTTTTTGCCCACCGATAAGCTCGATATGATATCAAAGTATATCGGTGCTCATTCCGACGACGGACTCGTTAAGCTTTCAAAGTTCGGAGGCGGAGAATGGGTACGCGCGAAGGCAAGGGCAAAGAGTGCGGTAAAGGAGATGGCAAAGGAGCTCATCAAGCTTTACGCCGAGAGAATGAGACGCCCGGGCTTCGCTTTTCCCGAGGACGACGACCTGCAAAGAGATTTTGAGGCGGCGTTTGAATACGACGAGACCGACAGCCAGCTTGAAGCGATAGAGGATATCAAAAAGGATATGATCTCCTCCGTTCCGATGGACAGACTTCTTTGCGGAGACGTTGGATTCGGTAAGACCGAGGTGGCGCTTCGCGCCGCGTATAAGGCGGTGCTCGGAGGAAAGCAGGTGGCGATACTCGTTCCTACGACGATACTCGCGCTTCAGCATTATCAGACTATCACCAGCCGAATGAGAGGCTTTTCGGTGAACGTCGATATGATATCGCGCTTCAGAACGCCGAAGCAGCAGGAGCTGACGCTCCGAAAGCTCAAGCGGGGCGAGGTTGATATAATAATAGGCACGCACAGGCTTATATCAAAGGATATAGCGTTCCGCAGCCTCGGTCTTCTTATAGTTGACGAGGAGCAGAGATTCGGCGTGGCTCAGAAGGAAAAGCTGAAACAGCTTGCGGGCAACGTTGACGTGCTTACGCTCAGCGCGACTCCCATACCGAGAACGCTCAATATGGCGATGGGAGGTATCAGAGACGTATCAATACTTGACGAGGCGCCCGGAGACAGACTTCCCGTGCAGACCTACGTGCTTGAGCACGACGAGCTTATAATAACGGAAGCGATAAGACGCGAGCTTCGGCGCGGCGGACAGGTATTTTATCTGTATAATTTCGTCGAAAGCATAGACGCGTGCGCGGCAAAGCTCGCAAGGGAGCTTCCCGAGGCGAGAATAACCGTGGCGCACGGAAAAATGGACAAGGAAAGACTTGAGGATATTTGGGCGGAGATGCTTGGGGGACAGATAGACATTCTCGTTTCCACAACTATTATCGAAACGGGCGTTGACGTTCCGAACGCTAACACCCTTATCGTTGAGAACGCCCAAAGACTCGGACTTTCCCAGCTTCACCAGATAAGAGGACGGGTAGGCCGTTCGTCAAGAAGGGCGTACGCTTATTTCACCTTTCCAAGGGATAAGACGGTGAACGAGATAGCGACCAAAAGGCTTGAAGCAATAAGAGAGTACGCCGAGTTCGGCGCGGGCTTCAAGATTGCTATGCGCGACCTTGAGATAAGAGGAGCGGGTAATATTCTCGGCGCGGAACAGCACGGACATCTTGACGCCGTGGGATACGACCTTTATATCAAGCTGCTCAACGAAGCTGTGCTTGAGGAAAAGGGCGAGAAGCCCAAGGAGAAGATTGAAACGACCGTATCTCTCAAATGCGACGCTTATATTCCCGATAAGTACGTTTCCTACTCTTCGCAGAGAATGGAGCTTTATAAAAAGATAGCCGCCGTTGAAACACCCGAGGACAGAGACGATATTATCGACGAAATGATAGACCGCTTCGGAGACGTTCCGAGCGTTACGCAGGATCTTCTTAACGTGGCTCTCGTCAGGTCCTCCGCCGCAAGATGCGGTATAACCTCGGTGGTTGAGGACGGAAGCGAGGTAAAGATATATCCAGCGGAGTTTAATGTCGGCGTATGGTCTGATCTCTCTTTTGAGTATAAGGGAAGGCTTCGCGTCGTTCTTACTGAAAATCCCTGCGTAAGATTCAGAAAGCAGAGCGGGGAAAATCTGCCGAAGACGCTTTACTCGCTGTTTTGCAGGTATTCCGAGCTTGAAGCCGAGGAAAACGGCAGCGAGGAATAAACGTGTATAAATTGTGTACGAAACGGTAAAGTTTATGTTTTTTCTCTGTGAGTATAGACAAATCGGCAGGGATATTATATAATATTCGTTGAATATATGCCGTTTAAAAGAAAGGATAACATATATAATGAAGAAATTTGCCTTAAAGGCTTTGACCGTGATACTCGCGCTGACGCTCGCGGTGAGCTGTTTCGCGGGATGCTCGTCAAAGGGTAAGACTCTTATGGAGCTTGATGGGGAGACGCTGTCGGTTAATATGCTGCAGCTCTTTTTGTCGAGAATGAAGGGAACGCTTTGCTCGGCGTATTATTACGGCGAGGAGGCGCTTGAGGATTCTTTCTGGGATACCTTTATCTCCGCCGACGGTACTACCTATAACGACCATTTTACCGCGCGGGTGCTTGAAAACGCTAAGACCTATCTTGCCGCCCTTTACGCTTTTGAGAAGGAGGGGCTTGAGCTTCCGCAGTCGTATATCGACGAGATAGACGAGGAGCTTGAGCGTCTTATAGAGGAGGACGCGGAGGGTTCAAAGACTACCTTTAATTCTATCCTCGCTCAATACGGCGTGAATTACAAAATGCTCAGAGAAGCGTATATAATCGAAGCGAAGATATCTTATTTGAGTGATTATCTTTTCGGTACGGACGGCTCAAAAATATCGGCGGCTCTTACGGAGGAGTATTATCAGGAGAATTACGGACGCTTCAAGCAGGTGTTTATTTATACCTACGAGCTGGTATACGAGACCGACGAGTACGGAAACGCCGTATATTACGATGCAGCCGACAGCTCGCGCATCGCTTACGATAAGAGCGCTTCGGTAAAGACCGACGGCGAGGGAAACACCGTAAAGGATAAAAACGGAGACGTCGTTTACGTTGACGGAGACGGCAAAACCGCCTACGATAAGAAAAACGGAAAGAGAAACCCGATACTCGGTGAGGACGGATATCCAAAGACCCGCGAATATACCGAGGAGGAGCTTATAGCCGCAAGCGATTACGCACAGCAGATACTTGAGGTGTGCGAGGAGGATAACTTTACCTTGTTTGATAAGCTCGTGAAAAATTACAGCGAGGACGAGGGAATGACAAAGTACGCCAACGGATATTATATAACCGAGGACTCCGATTACGATTCCAAGGAGGTCGTCGAGGCGGTGTTCGATATGGAGGTCGGAGAGATAAGGCGCGTGAACTCCGATTACGGAATACACATAGTTATGAAATACGAGCTTGACGAGGGGGCGTACGCCGATACCGACAATTCGGATTTCTTTATAAGCACCGATTCGGGAGAATACGTATTTATGTCCGATATGAAAAACGACCTTCTTGCCGAGTATCTCCAAAAGTACGTCGATATGATAGAAATTGACGAGGAGGCGCTTGCGGGGGTGGATATAAAGAGCGTGGGAGCAAATTTTTATTATTAAGCTATTGACATATCGCCGAATTTATGGTAAAATCCAATCGTAAAAAACCGCATAGAAATCAGGGGTGCTCCGGGTAACGGGTAAGAGCGAACAGGGAATAAGTTCCTATATTCGTTCTAACGTTGCTTTGAGGCTGAGACGGACTCGTTCCGAACCCTTTAACCTGATACGGATAATGCCGGCGTAGGGAGATGGTATATTTCGATTTTCGAGATTGTATTTGACCGCACGGGAGATTTCCGTGCGGTCAAAATTTTTTTGGAGGTCGGACTATGAACCGAACGTTTAAAACTCAAAGGCTGACGACGTCAGCCGTAATGCTCGCGCTCGCGGCGGCTCTTGCCGTAGTGTGCGCCCTCATTCCTTTTCTCAACCTGCCGTTTGGAGGCTCGTTTACGATAGGCAGTATGCTTCCTATCGTGCTGGTGTCCTATATGTACGGCATCAAGTGGGGCTTTTTCGTGTCCTTTACTTATTCGGTGCTTCAGATACTTATGGATCTCGCGCTCGGAACCGGCTCGTCTGTCGTAATGGCTCTCTTTATGCCTGAGAGCGACGGCTATATGGGCGGATTTGCCGCGATAGCGATACTTTTACTCGACTATCTCGTGGCGTATACGGTAATAGGTATCGGCGGAATTTTCAGAAACCGATTCAAGAATAAGGGCGCGGCTGTCTGTGTGGGCAGCGTTGTAGCTCTCTCACTGCGGTATCTCGCGCATATCGTATCGGGAACGATTTTTTACGGCGCTTGGGCTGAATGGTTCTTCTCACAGGAGGGATTTTACTCGGTAGGCGGCTGGATACTCGAGCATTTCAGCGGAACGGGACTTTCACTTATATATTCGATATTCTACAACGGTTTGTTTATGATACCTGAAATAGTAATAACCGCCGCCGCTGCCGTTATAGTTGCGAGAATACCTTATATCAAGAAGATCGACGGCGCCCTTGAATAAGTATTCGGCTTGACAAAATTCTTTTTTTGTGTTATAATCTTACGGTAACTTCGCCGAACGGTCGCGCGGTATGGTGCTGAAAGGTATTACCGTGAGGAAAGTCCGGGCTTCACAGGGCACGATAGCTGATAACGTCAGCCGGAGGCGACTCCCGGGAAAGTGCAACAGAAATAAACCGCCCGCAAGGGTAAGGATGGAAAGGCGAGGTAAGAGCTCACCCACTCCTATGGTAACATAGGTTTGCTGTAAACCCTATCGGAAGC
>JAFTZH010000005.1 GCA_017464565.1 Clostridia bacterium | reverse complement strand
TCTATAATCATACTTACCCGTATAGTACTTTTTGATTTTTATTTTTTAAATCATAAAAGAATTTTATGGGGAGATATATTCTTTGATTTAAAGTATAGCTTATGGGGAGAAACAAAAGAAACAAACAGCCCTCGGAGCCTCGTTATGCTCCGAGGGCGTTTCTTTTAAATTAAACGTTACTCCGCGGTGCGTCTTAAAAACGCGCCGCGATTGCGGGGTTCCAAGGGCACTCCCTTGGCACGATTCTTTGGTTCGTTTCTTGCCGTGTAGCAAGAAATGAACATAAACCCTAAAAACAAGGAATCTTTACGGAGTGAAGAACACGAATGGTCTTCAACTTACGGGAGGAGCAAGCCCCTCCCCTACCGAGTATGAGGAAAATCCGAATTAAGCTCTCTGTAGAAAGTAAGGTGAAAAATCAAAATTCATACCCAAAACGTTTAAGTTTTTTGCGGAGGGGGTTTGGGGAGGAGCTTTTTTCAAAAAGCTCCTCCCCCAAATAACAAATCCAAACGCAAAAAAGGTCGTTTTATTTCATTAAAAATATGACTTAAATATATATCTTTCGGTTGACAAAGCAAAGTGAAAAATGTTATAATAAAATATATATGTCAACTTGTGAATTTTTATGAAAAAAACGAAAAAATTTTTCAATAAAAATTATTAAAATAAATCCGTCTTCGGAGGATAAAATGAAAAATAACGCCTATCTTGACAGTCTGAAAGAGGCTGTTGGAAAAAATATAAAAAAGATAACTTTGATTACGAAGATAACCGTCTGCACTCTCGCGGTATTGCTCGTTCCGCTCGTGATAGCCTTGTTCGTTGACGTGCTCGGAATGAATATCGAATATACGCTTGAAGCGGGAGAATCCTTGCCTACGGCGTCCTCTCTCTGCGGACGCACCGACGCAAAATACGATTTCGGAGACGAGGACGGAGAATTTACCGTTCCCGGAGAGTACGAAATATATATTGAGGCGGGAAGGCGAAGAATAAAAGTAAAGCTTACGGTTGAGGATACCACGGCTCCCAAGGCGGAGCTGCTTAGGCTATACGTAAATCAGACGGGACCCTTTCCCGCGGCAATAGACTTTTTCAAGGACGTAAGCGACGTTTCGGAGGTAACGGCCAAATTCAAAAAGGCCGTAAATCCTGCCGAGCTGGGAGATTACGAGATACAGATAGAGCTTTCTGACGCTTACGGAAACAAGAGAAACTATAAGACCGTTATGACGCTCGTAGTCGATACTACAGCCCCCACGATAATCGCGCCGCAGTCGATAACGGGATACGTAGGAGAAGCGGTGGCTTATCGGAAGGACGTTGAGGTTACCGACAACTGCTTCGGAGAGGTTACTCTTGAGGTCGATTCATCGGGAGTCAATACTTCTAAGGCGGGAAGCTACAAGGTGAAATATACGGCGACAGACGGAGCGGGAAACTCCTCCTCGGCGGAGACGGTAGTTACAATACTTTCCGAGAGGATAACCGAAGAGAAGCTTATGGACAAGATTGCTTCGCTTGCGTCCTCGCTCGGAATTACCTCTAATATGACAAAGGAGGAGCAGGTCAAGAAGATATTCGCGTATGTAAACAGCCCGACTCTTTCGGCAAGCGCGGCGAATATCACCTTTACCAACGAGTCGAACACCGACCGATCGGATTGGACGAGAGAAGCTTATCTTACCTTGCAGAACGGCTCGGGAGACTGTTATTCCTACTTTGCCGTTTCCAAGGCGTTCTTTGAATATTTCGGTATAGAAAACAGGGATATTCAGCGTTCAAGCGGAGTTACCACGCAGAGCGGCACGCATTTCTGGAGTATGGTCAATATAGGAACCGAAAAAAATCCGCAGTGGTATTATTACGACGCGACCAGACTTGCGAAGGCACATAGAACGGGAAGCGGCTGCTTGTTTACCGAGGAGCAGCTTACGGATTATAACACTAACGTCCAGGTAGGTTTTTTGACTTACGATCACACGGGATATCCCACGGTTTCCACAAATAAGATAAATACGGGATATAGCTGGTAATAAACGATAAAGGAAAAATATACGGAGAGGAGCGCTTATGAAAAGAAAGAAAAATATACTTGAATATCTCGAAGATACCGTATTGCGCGTTCCTCAAAAGACCGCGTTCTCAAACGGAAAAGAGGATATGAGCTTCGGGGAGCTTTACCGCGCGTCCCGCGCGGTAGGCACTGAACTTGCTCGCCTCGGACTTCGGGGTGAGGCGGTCGCGGTTTTTATGGACAAGCACCCAAACGCTATGGCGGCTTTCTTTGGTACGATATACGCGGGTTGCTTTTACGTTTGCATAGATTCTGCTATGCCCGAGGAAAGAGTAAGGCTTATTCTCGAAAACGTTTCGGCGAGAGCGATAATAGCCGACGCGAAGGGTATGGCGAAGGCGTCAAAATTTGAGACCGAGTATATTCTTCGCTTTGAGGAGATAGCGCGGACGGAGGAGGATGCGGGTATACTTTCAGACGTAAGACGCAGGCAGATAGATACCGACCCGATATACGTCGTTTTCACGTCCGGATCCACGGGGGTTCCCAAGGGAGTCGTGGCTTGTCATCGCTCGGTGATAGATTATACCGAGGCTTTGTGCGAGGCACTCGGCTTTTCGGAGAATACCGTTTTCGGAAATCAGACACCGCTTTATTTTGACGCGCCTCTTAAAGAGATAATGCCGACGCTTATGCTCGGCGCGACGACCTATTTCATTCCGAAAATGCTTTTCTCTTTTCCCGTAAAGCTCGTTGAATACCTCAATACCAATAAGATAAACACTATATGCTGGGTAGTCTCGGCGCTCGTTCAGGTATCGACGCTCGGCGCGCTTGACGTAACCCGTCCCGAATATCTTACGACCGTCGCATTCGGAAGCGAGGTCTTTCCCAAAAAGGATTATAAGATTTGGAGGGATACTCTCCCGAACGCGAGATTTTTCAATCTTTACGGACCTACCGAGGCTACGGGAATGTCTTGCTTTTGGAGAGCGGAGAGAGAGCTTTGCGAGGACGAGCCGATACCGATAGGCGAGCCGTTTGACAATACCGATATAATTTTGCTTGGAGACGGCGGCAGAGAAGCGGCGGAAGGAGAAGAGGGCGAGATATGCATACGCGGAACCTGTCTTACGATGGGATATTACGGTAACGACGAAAAAACGTCGGAGGCGTTCGTGCAGAATCCGCTTAACCGGGCTTATCCCGAGCTGATATACCGCACGGGAGATATAGGCAGATATAACGAGTACGGCGAGCTTGTGTTCGTAACCAGGCGGGACTCTCAGATAAAGCATATGGGACACCGTATAGAGCTTGGAGAGATAGATTCGTCGGTACTTAAGTGCGGCGGTACGGCAAGAGCCTGCTCGGTATATGACGGCGACAAAAAGAGAATAGTGCTGTTTTACGTTGGAGAGCTTGACCCGTCGGAGCTTCAGAAGCAGTTGGCGCAGAGGCTCCCGCGATATATGCTTCCCGCCGAAGCCGTAAGGCTTGACAGCCTTCCGCTTACCGACAACGGAAAGACGGACAGAAGAAAACTCAAGGATATGGCTTGCGGAAATTAATAAAAACAACGGAGATTGATATGGATAAACTTTTAGCGATATTGAACGAGCTTCACGAGGACGTGGATTTCACAGCCGAGACGGCGCTTATTGACGACGGTATACTTGACTCGCTTGACATAGTTTCGATAGTTACCGAGGTGTATTCCGAGTTTGACGTGAGAATTCCTCCCGAGGAGATAGTGCCCGAAAATTTCAATTCGGCGCAGGCACTCTGGGAGCTTATCTCAAGGCTTGACGAGGCGTAAGCCCGGGGACGGCGGAGAAGTATAATGCTTTTTACATCGTACGAATTTCTCGCCTTTTTGGCGATAGTGCTTGCTTTATATTATATTCTTCCAAAGAAAACTCAATGGGCGGTACTGCTTGCGGCGAGCTATGCTTTTTACGCGCTCTCGGGTATTGAATATCTGGCGTTTATCGCGGTAACGACGATTACCTCGTTCGCGGCGGCTCGTCTTATGGGGCGGGTGAGCGACGGGGAAAAGCGCTATCTTGAGGGGCGCGGCGAGGAGCTTTCAAAGGAAGAGAAAAAGGCGTATAAGGCAAAAAAGAAAAAACGCAGATTTTTAATACTCTGTCTTGCGCTCGCGCTTAATTTTGGAATACTCGCGGTGCTGAAATATACGGCGTTCGCGGTTGTAAACGTAAATTCGCTTCTGCACACCTTCGGGGCGGAAACAACGCTTACCGTTCCGTCGCTGATACTTCCGCTCGGTATATCGTTTTATACCTTTCAGACTATGGGGTATCTTATTGACGTTTATTGGGCAAAGGCAGAGGCACAGAAAAACATATTTAAGCTTGCGCTGTTTACATCTTTTTTTCCTCAGCTTATACAAGGACCGATATCGAGGTTTTCGGATCTCGCCCCGCAGTTATTCGGGGAGCATAAATTTGAGAGAAAGAATGTTACATACGGGCTTCAGAGAATACTCTGGGGATATTTTAAAAAGCTCGTGATAGCCGACCGAGTGCTTATAGCCGTAAATGCGGCGGCAGAGTCTCCCGAAAACTTCGGCGGAGTATACGTTTTTTTGCTGATAATTCTTTATTCCGTACAGATATACGCCGATTTTACTGGCGGTATAGATATAACCATCGGTATCGCGGAGGCTATGGGAATCAGGCTTGCCGAGAATTTCAACCGTCCCTTTTCATCGAGGTCTACCAAGGAATATTGGAACCGCTGGCACATTACGATGGGCTCGTGGTTTAACGATTACGTTTTCAATCCCGTATCGGTCTGCCGTCCTATGCTCGCGATATCCAAAAAGAGCAGAAAGTGGTTCGGAAAGAAGGTCGGCAAGAGGATTCCCGTATATCTCGCTACCGTGATAACCTGGTTTTTGACGGGACTTTGGCACGGAGCGGGCTGGAATTTTATCGTGTGGGGCTTGCTCAATGCCCTCGTGATAATCGTCTCACAGGAGCTTGAGCCGCTTTACTCAAGGTTCAGAAAGAGATTTCCGAGGCTGTGTGCTTCTTGGGGATACGGAGCGTTTGCGTCGATTCGCACCTTCTTGCTTATGGGACTGATACGCTCGCTCGACGTTTATCGGAACGTGCCCCTTACCTTTAAGATGTGGGGGAGCATATTTACGAAATTCAATCTGCCGGAGCTTCTTTCTGGCGGTATTTCGGCGCTCGGACTCGGACTTGCCGATTATATTATAATTGTTTGCGGCTGTATCATTATGTTTGCGGTAAGCTCTCTCGGCAAGGAACGAAGCGTGAGGGACAGGCTTTATAACAGACCCGTGCTTTCGTGGTGCCTGTGCGGAGCCTTATTCGTAGCCGTAATCCTTTTCGGCGCTTACAGCGTGGGTTACGACGCAAGCCAATTTATTTACAACCAATTTTAAGCGGAGGGCGGTATGAAGAAAAGAATACTTATCACCCTCGCGGCAATACTCGTGATATGCTTGCTTCTTGCTTTTTTACAGACGCTCGTCATTCCGAAATATGCTGACGACAAAACTAAGGAGGGCTCTCTCGTTTCGGAATATTACGCCGAGGCGGGCGGACACGACGTTCTTTTCGTCGGAGACTGCGAGATATACGAGAGCTTTGTTCCCGCGGTACTCTGGGAAAAGTACGGTATAAGCTCTTACGTGCGGGGAAGTCCGCAGCAGCTTGTCTGGCAGTCGTATTATCTTCTTGAGGAGATGCTTGAATATGAAACGCCGAACGCGGTAGTGTTCAACGTCTTTTCACTGAAATACGGTGAGCCGCAAAGCGAGCCGTATAACCGAATGACTCTTGACGGTATGCGGTGGTCGTCCTCGAAGATAGATGCGATAAACGCTTCTATGACCGATGAGGAAAGCTTTATTGAGTACGTTTTTCCGATATTGAGATTTCATTCGAGGATAACGCAGCTTACCTCGCAGGATTTTAAATATGCGTTCGGTTCCCCAAAGGTCTCGCACAGTGGATATCTTATGCAGACGGGAGTAGACCCGCAGACCGATTTTTCAAAGGGGAGAACGGAGCTTGATTACGAGATATCTGACAACGCGTGGAAATATCTCGATATGATGCGCGCGCTTTGCGAGGAAAACGGAATAGAGCTGATACTCGTCAAGGCTCCGACTAATACTATGAAATATTGGTGGCACGACGAATACGAGGAGCAGATATCGGAATACGCCGAGGAAAACCGACTTTCGTATTACAATTTTATTCCGCTTGCCGGCGAGATAGGGATAGATTGGAGCACGGACACTTACGATAAGGGCGCGCACCTCAACGTATACGGTGCGGAGAAGCTTACCGAATATTTCGGAAGGATACTTTCCGAGGATTTCGGCATCGAGGACAGGCGTACCGACGCCTCTCTTTCGGAGGCTTGGGACGTGCGGCTTGAAAGCTATTATAAAGAAAGAAACGGATAAAAGGAGGATATATTTATTATGAAAAGAATTTTTGCGCTTTTGCTTTGCTTTTTGATGATATTTGCCGTCGTCTCCTGCAGCAAAGATGAGAACGAGGAAGAAAACGGCGGCGACAAGGGGATAACGACCTCCCAGAAAAGCTCGGTGAGCTTTTACGTTAATTACAAATCCGTTAAGATAGAGCTTGGAGCCGACGCAAAGGCGGTAATTTCGGCTCTCGGTACGGCGAAAAGCAGTTTGTCTATGGGTAACTGCGGCGGCTTGGGAACGCTTACAAAGTACGTTTACGACTCGCTTGAGATATACGTTCTCGCAAGCGGAAGCACCGAGACCGTTGACCAGATAACTCTGCTTGACGACGCGGTACAAACGCCCGAAAAGGTCTCCGTAGGTTCTGCCAAGGACGCAGTTATTTCCGCTTGCGGCAATGGTTACAGTAAGATGACGGATACCTCCATTACCTATACCTCGGGTTCGAAAAATCTGAAATTTACGCTTCGCGACGGTACGGTAACGGGTATTGATTATTTAACGGTTTCGTGAGCTTTGGTTTATAAAATGATTTATGGGTTGATTTATGGGGGGAGTGCCTTTTTGCAAAAAGTCAATCCCAAATAAGTTTTGAGTGCTTTATGCGAGGGGGGACTTTTGCAAAAGTCCCCCCTCGCGCTCCCCTTCAAAAACTTTATTGCGTTGGGTATGGTTTTGATTTTTCGTCTTGCTTTCTGAATATAATACAATTAAAACCTTTGCTAACAATATGGGTAGCGGCAAACAAATAAGTATTATTACCGTAGGAAGCAAGATAAACACAAAAAATAATCCCACAGCCCTCGGGGTGGCGTATATGCCCCGAGGGCGTTATGTATAGATAAACAAAAATCCCCGACGCATACAAAAATGCGTCGGGAAAACGGGTTCCAAGGGGAACCCTTGGCACGCTTCTTTCATTTAGGTTGCAGACCTAAATAGCATTTCATTATCGTGTAATAAGAAAGGGCAATAATCCAAAAACAAAGTAATTTCAATCCAATATTAACGGACCGTCGTGAACGCCGGTCCCTACAGGTATGATATGAATTTTCACCTTGCTCTCTGTAGGAAACAAAACAAACATTTAAATTCAACCCCAAGCCATAAAAGCTTTTGCGGAGAGAGTACGGGGGAGTGCCTTTTTGCAAAAAGGCATTCCCCCGTATAATAATTTTTTATTTAACCGTTTTTGATTTATTGACGGTAACGATATAGCCGTTCATATTATCTCCGCTTATTTCATAGGAATATTTGGATGGAACCATAATTTCGGTGGTTTCTCCCGCGGAGGCGAAATAATATACCTCATAGCTCTTGCCGTCGCCGCCCTTTATCGTAAGCGCGCTTCCGTAAGCGTGCGAGGTGCGGATAAGCTCAAGATATTCCTCAAGGCAAAGCTCGTTCTGATACATATAGGTCGCGTGGGCGATGCCTACGTATCTGAAGGCGTAGGCGAAATCCTCAACGCCGGTTATTGAAGAATAACTCTTGCCTGCGTTATTTCCCGTATCGGAAGCCGCTATGTCGGCAGGGTATCTTGCGACAAATCCGTATTTATGAGCGTTTTCGTATATCCAATCGTACTTGCCGTTAAGTGAAGAATCGTCGATTCCCGCCCAAGTGTCGCCGTCTTTAAGCTCAAGAAGCATACCTGTGTGGAAATCGCTGTATCCCGCCGCGGTGCTCGTACCGAGAGCCGTTTGCTCATCTGCGGAGCGGTAAGCCGTCATAACGACGATATTCGCGTCGGGAACCGCCGTGTAAAGCGCAGTCATCATTTCGTTAAATGCCGAAAGAGCAGTGGGATTGACCTTAAGACTTGAATTTTTAAGACCGTATATACGATTTGTAGTCGGGAAGGACACCACTGCGGCGTTCTTGTTTTCAAAAATATATTCGGTGTTTTTATTTACAAGCAGAAGATTTCCCGAATGTATATCGGTAGTATCAACGTTCAGCGCGGTGTATCCTGCGTTTGCTCCGCCGCCGTCGCCCTCGGTATCACCGGTATTGTTTTCCTTTACCTTGGCAACGATAGTCGTTATCAGAAGAACCGCCAACAGACACACGATCAAAATGATTGTAGCGTATATAAGCGTAACGGTGAATTTTGTCTTTTTCTGACGTTTTGCAGACCCGCCTTCAAGGGAGTCTAAAATTTTTTTCATCGTGATATCCTCCTAATTTAAAGTTGTAGGGAATAGGTAAGGGTGAATAGGTTCGGATGAAATTTTTTCTTGGAAAAGTTTCTTCCTTACTTCTTCACTTTTACCTTTTACCTTTTACCTGCCCTTATTCCGCGTCCTTGATAGAGAAGTCCATACGGCCCTTCTTGTCAAGTCCGATATATTTTACCTTAACGACGTCTCCAAGCTTGAGTACGTCCTCAACCTTGTCTATTCTCGTCTTCGCTATCTTGGAGATGTGAACCATTCCTTCCTTACCGGGAGCGTATTCAACGAAGCATCCGAACTCCTTGATTCCCGTAACGGTACCCGTGTATACGGCTCCAACCTCGGGTTCGAATACGATAGCATCTATCATCGCCTTTGCCGCCGCCGCGCTGTCTGCGTTTATAGCCGCGATGCAGATGGTTCCGTCGTCGTCGATATCGACTTTGGCGCCCGACTCTGCAACTATCTTCTGAATTACCGAGCCGCCCTTGCCGATAACCTCTCGTATTTTGTCGGGGTCTATCTTAAAGGAGGTCATCTTGGGAGCGTACTTGGACACCTCTGCTCTGGGAGCGGGGATAGCCTTGAGAAGCACCTCGTCTATGATATAGTCGCGTCCTACGTGCGTCTGCGCGAGAGCCGCTTTGATTATCTCGGGTGTAAGACCGTCTATCTTGAGGTCCATCTGAATGGAGGTGATACCCTTGTGAGTACCCGCCACCTTGAAGTCCATATCTCCATAGAAGTCCTCAAGACCCTGAATGTCAAGCATAGTATCCCAGCTTCCGTCCTCGGCGGTGATAAGTCCGCAGGAGATTCCCGCAACGGGAGCCTTTATCGGAACGCCCGCGTCCATAAGCGCGAGGGTAGAACCGCAGACCGAGCCCTGCGAGGTCGAGCCGTTGGAGGAAACTACGTCGGATACGAGACGTATCGCGTAGGGGAACTCCTCGGGCGAGGGAAGAACGGGAACGAGAGAACGCTCCGCGAGCGCGCCGTGTCCTATCTCTCGGCGTCCGGGGCTTCTTGTGGGTTTAGCCTCACCCGTTGAGAAGCCGGGCATATTGTAGTGGTGAATATATCTCTTCTCGGTCTCGCTGTCGATACCGTCAAGCATCTGTGCCTCGGAGAGGGTTCCGAGGGTAGCTACGGTGAGAACCTGAGTCTGACCTCTCGTGAAGAGTCCCGAGCCGTGAGCGCGGGGAAGAAGTCCGACCTCGCTTCCGAGGGGACGTATCTGATCCATTCTTCTTCCGTCAACTCGCTTCTTGTCAACGAGCAGCCAGCGGCGAACGATCTTCTTCTGAATCTTGTAGATAAGCTCGTCCATCATCGCGGGAAGGTCGGGATATTCCTCTCCGAACTTCTCTATGATAGCGTCGGTTATCGGAACTACCTTTTCGTCGCGGATGTTCTTGTCGTCGGTATCGAGCGCTTCCATCATATCCTTCTCGCAGAAGTCGAATATCTTGTCGAACATATCGTGATCAAGCTCGCAGGAGGGATATTCGAATTTGGGCTTGCCTATCTCGTCGATTATAGCGTTGATGAACTCAAGAAGGTCCTTTATCTCTTTGTGCGCGAGCATAATAGCCTCGTACATAGTGTCGTCGTCTACCTCGTTTGCTCCCGCCTCTATCATAACTACCTTCTGCATTGAAGCGGCAACGGTGAGCTGGAGATCGCTTACCTTCTGTTCAGCCTCTGTGGGATTGACGACGAACTTGCCGTCAACGAGACCTATAAATGCTCCGCCTATCGGTCCGTTCCACGGAATATCCGAAATCGAAAGAGCAACCGACGCGCCTATCATAGCCGTAATTTCGGGCGAACAGTCGGGGTCTACCGACATAACGGTGAGCGTGAGAGCCACGTCGTTGCGGAGATCCTTCGGGAAGAGGGGACGAATGGGACGGTCGATAACGCGCGAGGTGAGAACTGCCTTCTCGGAGGGCTTACCCTCTCTCTTGAGGTATCCGCCGGGAATTTTTCCCGCCGCGTACATTCTCTCGTCGTAGTCTACCGAAAGGGGAAGAAAGTCGATACCGTCGCGGGGCTTCGCGGATGCGGTAGCGCAGCAGAGAATTGCCGTCTCTCCGTAGCGAATGAGTACCGAGCCGTTTGCGAGACCTGCCATCTTACCCGTCTCTATAACTAGTGGGCGTCCCGCGTAGGTGTAGTTGAATACCTTGTAATTTTTAAACTCCATCTGTGAGCTTATAGCGTTGGACATTTTGTTATCCTCCAAAAATATAATTTATTTATATTTTCTCACGATGGTTTAGCACTTAATCGAGTGCCGTCCGTGTGCTTGTCCGCGCGGCAGACGATTAATTGCTAATCCGCGGTGAGAAAAATATATTCGTGTTGAAATCCTCCCTGCCTGAGCAGAGGGGATAAAAGAGTACGGAGTGAGGAGTCGAGACACTCTCCACCCTTCACTCCGACAATTATTGAGATTACTTTCTGATGTTCAGTCTTGCGATTATCGAACGGTAACGCTCGATATCAACCTTCTGAAGATAATTGAGAAGGTTTCTTCTGTGACCAACCATTTTGAGAAGTCCGCGGCGGCTGTGATGGTCTTTGTGGTTGCTCTTGAGATGCTCGGTCAGATTGTTGATTCTGTAAGTGAGAAGAGCAATCTGTACCTCAGGAGAACCGGTATCGCCCTCGTGCGTAGCGTACTGTTCAATAATTGCCTGCTTTTCGTCCTTAAGCATTTTTTTCACCTCTTTAAGATAATATTTATCACTGACACAGCAAGCGGTGGGTGAATAACCGATGATACGGTCTTATGTCCGCAAACCGAGTCGGCGACATTTGCAGTTATTATACCACGTTTTTTCAGATTTGTAAATAGTTTTTTGAACAATTTTAATTATATATTTTATTTTTTTCAAAAAAGGTCGAAGTGTGCCGCGCTTTGACGAAGAAAACAGACGGTCTGTTTTGCAACAGACCGTCGTTTCTATCGTTTATTTTATCCCCGCCAGCTTCATCTCGTTGGATTTCAGCGCGTCCTTGTTTATCTCGTCAGGGTCGTGATACGAGGGAATCGTTTGCTTCATAGCGTTTTTGACAGCGTCGGGAGACGCTCCGCGTTCCGCATCGTCTACCGCGCGCATAAGAAGGGCAATTTTTTTGTCAACCTCTTCTCTTGAAAGAGGAGTATCGTGCTCTATAAATATCTTCTTGTTCGCGGTCTTTTTCATATTTTCGGAGCGTATGAGCAGCTCCTCGTAAAGCTTTTCGCCGGGGCGCAGACCTATCTCGACTATATCTATATCCTTATACGGCGTAAGCCCCGAAAGGCGTATCATATTTTCGGCAAGGTCTAGTATCTTTACGGGATTTCCCATATCGAGAACGAACAACTCTCCGCTCTCGGCAAGCACCCCCGCGTGCATAACGAGCTGACTTGCCTCGGGAATAGTCATAAAATATCTGATTATGCGTTTGTCGGTGAGAGTTATCGGACCGCCGCGCTCTATCTGCTCCTTGAAAAGAGGTATTACCGAGCCGTTTGAGCCGAGAACGTTTCCGAAGCGGACGGCGACGAATGAGGTCTTGCTGTTCGTACGGCACTGAACTATCATCTCGCACATACGTTTTGAGGCTCCCATAATATTGGTGGGATTTACCGCCTTGTCGGTGGATATGAGAATAAATTTCTTTACGCCGTATTTTTCAGCCATATCAGCCGTATTGTAAGTACCCGCGACGTTGTTCTTAATCGCCTCCGTGGAGCTATGCTCCATAAGGGGAACGTGCTTGTGAGCCGCGGCGTGAAAGACTACGTCGGGTCTGTACGCGGCGAAGATAGCTTCAAGACGCTGTTTATCGCGCACCGAGGCTATCTCGACGCAGAAATCAAGCGAGCTTCCGTACCTCGTTTTCAGCGTTTGCTCAAGCGTGTAGGCGTTATTTTCGTATATATCGAGAATTATAAGCTTTTTGGGAGAGTACTTTGCTATCTGCTTGCATATCTCGCTTCCGATAGAGCCGCCTCCGCCCGTAACGAGAACGGTTTTACCCTCGTAGTAGGAGCGAAGCGTTTCGGTATCAACGTCTATGCTGTCTCTGAAAAGAAGGTCTTCTATTTTTATTTCGCGGAGCCTGAATTTTTCATTTTCGATTCGGTCGTGAAGAAGAGCTACGGGGAGGTCGTATATCTTTATTTTAAGGTTGGCTTTCTGATAAAAGTCGTATATTCTCTGAAGCTCTTCCTTATTGAGCTTTGGCAAGGCGATAAAAATTTCTTGCACGGGCATTTTTTTGAGCTGCTCTATAATATTCTCGTTTTCCGGATAAACCTTTATTCCCGCGACGACGCTTCCTGCCTTATGCGTGTCTGAGTCTATAAAGCAATAGGGCTTGTATTTTGAATTTACGTTGAACGATAGCTCCTTGGCAAGAAGCATACCTATCTTACCTGCTCCCACGATGGCGACATTTATTTTGTTGGAGCTTGAATTTTCTTTTCCCATATCTCTCAGCTTACGGTAAGCAAAACGGTTAGCGAGAGTGAATATGAGATACGCCATTACGGTGAGCGCGTTTAAAACGATAAGACGGTTAAATCCGAAAACGTGAGATATACCTATTCCCGCCGCGCCGCCGATAGCGTCCGCAAGCATAATTTTCAGATATGCCGAGGTGGACGCGTATCTCCATATATTTAAATATATACGGCAGGCGAGTCTCGCCGCGAATATAAAGGCGTAGAGTATCAGGGCGTTCAGCGCGAGAGCGCTCAGACCGTCAAACTCGGTATCGGAAAATATATAAAGAGAAATTCCGCAAAAGAAGTAGATTCCTATAAAGGATAAGGTGTCTATCAAAATAAGCAAGAGCTTCTTTTTGTTCATTGCACACAAAACCTCCGTAAGCTATATGTGAAAATATCTCAAAAGACTTACTCTTTTTAATATTGAAAAATACGTCGATTTAGCAATTTTGTAACTTTTATTATATCAAGCTTTCGGAGTTTTGTCAAGGAGAGATTGAAATAAGTAGTTTGTGCACATTTAATGAATTTTTGGAAAATATCTAAAAATATAAGCTTTTGTCGTGTACTAAAAGGGTGTGTTTTTCAGTGCTTTCTTTTGTTTGCTTTGCTTTTCGGTATACTAAAAGGGTGTGTTTTTCAGTGCTTTCTTTTGCTTGCTTTGCTTTTGCGGTATACTAAAAGGGTATATTTGTCAGTGCTTTCTTTTGCTTACTTTTCTTTCGCGAAAGAAAAGTAAGAGTTTTTTTGAAAAAGTACTTGAAATTTTTTTAAAAGTATAGTACAATGAAATGTATTTTAATGCGCTCTTGAGGCGCGCAAAGTGAAAAAACATTTTGGAGGTAATAAAAAATGGTAGTAGCCGGCGATTTTAAAAACGGTATAACCTTTGATATGGACGGAAACGTATATCAGGTTATTGAATTCCAGCACGTAAAGCCCGGAAAGGGAGCTGCATTCGTACGCACGAAAATAAAGAACGTTATTACGGGTTCTGTTATAGAGAGAACATTCAGCCCTACGGATAAGTTTGAGAACGCGTATATCGAAAGAAAGGAAATGCAGTACTCCTACAACGACGGAGACCTGTATTACTTTATGGATATGGAGACCTTCGATATGCTTCCTCTCAACAGCGACAAGCTTCCCGAAAGCTTTAAGTTCGTAAAGGAAGAAATGCTCTGCAAGATTATTTCTTACAAGGGCAACGTATTTGGTGTTGAGCCTCCTACGTTCGTAGAGCTTGTAGTTACCGCAACCGACCCCGGTTTTGCGGGAAACACCGCAACGAACACCCTCAAGCCCGCAACGCTTGAAACGGGTGCCGTTATCAAGGTACCGCTCTTCGTAAACGAGGGCGACACTCTTAAGATAGATACGAGAACGGGCGAGTATCTGTCGAGAGCGTAATTAATCAATAATATTTTGGAGGTGTTATTATGACACTGAACGAGAAAGCGGCTTATATCAAGGGTCTCGCGGAAGGAATTGAAATAGACGAGAAAACCAAAGAGGGTAAGATAATCTTGGCTCTCCTTGATCTCGTATCCGATATGGCGCAGACCGTTTCCGATATGGAGGAGGATATCGAATATCTCAACGAATATATCGAGGAGATAGACGAGGACCTCGGAGACGTTGAGGAATGTCTTGCGGATTGCGATTGCGACGAGGACGACTTTGACGAGGAGTGCGACGGAGACTGCGATTCCTGCGAGTACGATTGCGCTGACGACGATGAGTATTTCGAGATAGATTGTCCCGCGTGCGGTGAAACCATCTGCTTCGACGAGAGCATAGATCCCGAGGATCTCGTATGCCCCGCCTGCGGCGAAAAGTTCGAGTGCATCGTTTCCGAGGACGACCTCAAAACCATTGACGGTATAGAAGAGTAAGTTAATATTTGTGTTTGTGCTTGTTTTATTGGGGGAGGGACTTTTTGCAAAAAGTCCCTCCCCCAAACCCCCCTCTTCAAAAAACTTTAAACGTTGGGTATGGTTGGGGGGTTATCTTGCTTCCTACAGAGAGCTTAAATTAAGTTTTCATCATACTCGGTAGGGGAAGAGCTTGTTTGCGGGAGATGAAGACCAATCGTGTTCTTCACTCCGTCTGAGCGAAGCGGAGCGCAAGCGAAGCGTAGTCGAACCCGCAGGGCGACGGCATCGCCGTCGGAATCTGCTTTGATTTTCGTTAAAGTATTTAAGGTTAGTTTGTTTTT